>CAUZOL010000106.1:0-19427 GCA_963581435.1 Planctomycetota bacterium | reverse complement strand
CAACGATCAACTTCGCCGACGTCCTGCCAAAATGGAATTACACAATCAAGCCGCAAATCGGACACTAATTTTCCGAACGGTCCTAAGTTGAACGCAATCTGGCTCATCTGTTTGCGATCAGTCTCGAATCGTGCGAGACTGGATCGGGAACGCATTCGTCTAATCATTCGAGGATTCGCCCATGTCTCTGTCTCGCCCGCAATTTGATTCACGCCGTGTCCCGCGGCGTCATTTTCTACGTGATGCGACCGCTGGAGTGATGGCAGGATGGGCCGGACTCAACTCGCTTTCCGAGTGCGCCGCCGCGAATGAGAAAAGCGATCGTCCGGCCGTGCAGACGGTATTGGGACGCGTGGCAGCCGAAAAACTCGGCGCGGCGTTGATGCACGAGCACGCCCCAATTGTCGATTGGTCAGAACTTTTTGAGACAGAACCAGCACCCATCGCGCCCGTGCGCGAGAAATTGCTCAAACACACCACAAAGTTGCTCGACGCGTTTCACGCAACACTCTCGCCAGAAGATGGGCCGGGTGTGATTGTCGAGACGACTCCGATTCGCGTCGGGCGGTATCCTCGCTTGCTCAAGGAGCTGGCCAAGCGGACGAAGGTGCACATTGTCGCGTCAACCGGATTCTGGTGCGAAGCGCTCGCCCCGCAACATCCGTGGGCGGTACGAATGTCGATTCAGAAAAACGGTGCACGGCAGATGGCCGACCTCTTCATTCGCGAGGTCACCCGGGGCATGGAAGACCCGTCGGGTAAATGGGGCGAGAAGTTTACCGACATCAAGGCGGGCATCATCAAAATTGGCACCAGCACGTACTTGCGGCCCAGCGAACGCGTCTGCCACATTGCCGCCGCCATCGCCAGCAAGGAAACCGGCTGCCCGATCACAACACACACAACCAACGGCGGCGGGCTGGAAGAAGCCCAAATTCTGATCAAGCATGGCGCGAAGCCCGAGAAAGTCATCATCGGACATCAAGGCCACCAGGACGACCGCGAGCATGACGAAGCAAACGAATATCACACCGTCATCGCACGACTCGGTTGCTTCGTGCAATTCGATCGTGTCGATCACAAGGAGTACTCAGTGGACAGCCAGGCGCGACAAATCAAACAACTGATCGGCGCTGGTTTCGGCAAACAGATTCTCGTCAGCCACGATCATTCACCGTTCTACTACCCGAAGTTTTCCGTCGCGGCAAAACGGGCTGCTGACTGGAAACAACTTGAGCCCGACTACACAACCGTGACCACCAAACTGGTCGCTGCGCTCACACAACTCGACGTGTCGCCGGCCGAAATTCGCGCCATCCTCATCGAGAATCCGCAGCGAGTGCTGGCGTTTTAGTTACCACGCTGTCCAGCCGCCATCGACGAGCAGATTCTGGCCGGTGATGTAACTCCCCGCATCGCTGGCCAGCAACAATGCCGGCCCTTTCAGTTCGTAAGGAAGTCCCATCCGTTTCATTGGGTTCTTCTCTTTCAGCCGTTCCACCATGTCGGCGTTGGCTTTCTCCGATGGAAACGGACCCGGGCTGAGACAGTTGACCCGCACACCATCGGCCGCCCAATAGGCTGCCAGATGACGGGTCATGTGAATCACGCCCCCCTTCAGCGCGTGGTATCCCACACTGCTGGCCGGCACCAATCCTTCGTAAGCATCGGGGTACGAAGCCACCACGCCGTACATCGAACCAATCATCACAATGCTGGCCGGTTGGCTGCGCGCGACCGCGTGGTCGCGCATCAAACGCGCCAGTAGAAAATACCCGGTGGCATTGGCCAGTTGTCCGTTGAATCCCTCGGCGGTGATGTCGTCCCAGGCATCGGCAGAACCACCCTGTCCGTTGTTGAACAGCACGTCGAGTCCGCCGCAGCGCTCGACCGCTTCAGCAAAACCGGCTTGAATCGAGTCTTCGTCCTTGTGATCAAGTTGCACACCGATATGCGCCGTTCCCTTCACCGCCGGTAACGCAACTGCTGTTGCTTCGGCGCGCTCACGGTCCCGGCTGCTGACAACCACCGTCGCCCCCGCTTCCGCCAACGCGGCCGCCATCGCACTCCCCAAATACCCCGACGCGCCGGTAACCATTGCCGCCCGCCCGGTCAGGTCGAAGAGTTGTTGAATCGTCGGTTGTTCCATGTTGCAAACCTCGTCTTGTCACCGTGTCGGTTTATTGTTTCATCATAAATAAAAGCCTGAAGCGCAAGCGAAGGAGCTTTCTGGCATCGCCTAGGAATCATCCTTCGCTTGCGCTTCAGGCGCCATTTTGTCGTGCTATGACGCCGAAATCGTCTGCCAGGTGTGCGTGTCCGCCGCCTGCAAAACGGCCAGGTTGGTCTGTAGCGTATGCCGACCTTCGGCGAGTGAGCAAGCCGGTTCGGCATTTCCCTCGACGGCATCCAGAAACCGGTTCGCCTGCGCGACGAAACCGTCGTCCCGTTCGATGGAGTATTCTTGTTCGACTTTCCAATCGTCTCCGGGTGTCGCCGCCGACACCCAACGGCTGCGGTGAAACTCACAGCGAGCTGTGCCACTCGTGCAGACGACGGTGATGCTGGTTTCATTCGGGGCCTGATGTTGATTCAGGGCATAACTTCCCATCACGGCACCGTGGCGGGCGATGACGTGGACAGTGTCTTCCACATCGACACCTTCCAGCGCCAAATGTGCGGCGTCGGCGGCCAGTTCCGTCATTGGCCCCACCAGCCATTGGCCGGAATTCATCAGATGGGTTAACGCATCTTGAACCGCACCACCGCCGGTCGCGCGGTTGTTGTAATAGATTTCACGATACGCCGGGCGATAGAGCGGAAAGTTCTGGCCCGACAGCCCGACGATTTGCAGCGGTTCGCCGAACCGGCCGCTCTGAATCGCCTCGCGCATCGCAGCCAGCGCCGGGTTCATCCGCGAAACATAGGCGACCGCCGCCGTGAGGTTCTGTTCCTGCACCAGCGCGAACAACCGCTCGATGCCCTCGAAACCAACGCTGAGTGGTTTCTCGATGAGCAAATGCACGCCCGCTTCGGCCAGTTGTGTCGCCATTGGAATGTGCAGATGCGCCGGCGCACAAATGACCGCAGCATCCGGCGGGTCATTCAACGCATCGGCCAGATTGCCGAACGCGGAACCAATCGCATAGCGCTCGGCAATCGTCTGCCGCAACGGTTCATTGATTTCGCAGATTGAAACATCGCAACGATCCGTCCGCCCAAAGCAACGAACGTGCCGCTCACCAATCGAGCCGACTCCGATGACTAAGATACGATGGGAAATCATGGGTGATTTGGATTTCAATACAGGCGGCGGTTGAGATTATGTTTACTTTGTTCTGGATCGCCGTCTACAGGTAAGGCGACCTAAAACTGCACGTCGAAGGCTGTTGCCGCGTTGCGCCAGAAGATGGCTTCGACGTCGTCGCGGGACAAGCCCACAATTTCGGCGGCTTGTTTCATCGATAACAATTGCTCATAAATCGACAGGATCGGCCGGCCGTCGCAATGCGGGAATTGCAGGGGGAATCTCGAAACGTCTAACCCTTGCCACGAACGGCCCAGCGCGACGTACTGGCCGTGAAAATATGTGGCATCGACGCCGTCGGAACCGTAGAAAATGCGTTCGACCCGTTCCCGCTGAAACAGTGTGATCAACGGGCGGATGTCGGTGACGGCGGAGACGTCGTACCAGATGTTCGGCAGGTCGCGCAGCCGGTCGATCGCTTCGCGGATCGGCCAGTAGGTGAAGCTGCGGGCACAGTGAGCGAGAATCCATTTGATGTTCGGGTAGCGCTGCGTTGTGAATTCTGTGAGGTCCGCGAGATTCGCCTCGTCGGCACACCCGTGGAATCGCGACAGGTGCATCGTCACCCACAGCCCCAGTTCGTTCGCCAGTTCCAACTGTTCGTGCGGCAGGAATTCGTGAATCCGGCACTGGGCAATGTCGCCAGTGACCGAATACACGCGGTACGGTTTCAACCCAATCACGCCGGGCAATTGCACGTCGCGACGAATGTCGTCGAGTTTGCAATCCGGGGTGACAAGCCGATTGAACCGCGACTGCGGATCGGACTGTACCTGCTCGATGGCCCACGCGTTATGGGCGGCCACATCGATTCCCGGCAGCGGCGTGCCAAGAACCAGATAGTAAACTTCGCGATCTGGATACAATCGCGCCGCCCATTGGTTCAACGTCGCGAGGTCGGCATTCGACCAGCCGGCTGTTCCTTCCGGCTGATGTGCCTTGTTGAACAAATGGATGTGCGCGTCGAAGATTCGCGACGGCAGAAACTCAGCGAGTTCTTCGTCCCAGATCTGTTGATCGTGTTCGGTGTAATTGATGGTCGGCGGTTCCATGCGTCGTTCCGGTAGAATCTTCTCGCTTGCGGTTTCGCATTCGCTAAACCGCAAGCGATGTCTCGTTGTCGCGCGAATTTTGTGAGGTAATCGTCTTTGCGTTGTTAATCAATCGCGATCCGCACCCAGCGTGTGTGGGTCACACCCTGTGATGTACACCAGAAATATGTCAGCAGCGTGCCGTCGGCGTCGAGGAATCCCTGTGGTTTGCCGAAGGCGATTAACATGTGCTCGGCGAGAAAGTTCTCGTGGTCGGTGGTCCCCAGCGTTGCTTCGGCACCGGCATCGAACACGACCAATTCATTCTCGCGATCAAAAGTTGAAAACTCGTCGCTGATCGCGACGTGTATTCCTTGTGGTTCACCGCGATGATTGTAGATTGCCGCGACACGTCCGTCCGGCAAACCGATGGGACAACAGACTTGCCCCGGCAGGTTGGTGGTTTGCGGTGCCGACCACGTTCGCCCTTCGTCATCCGAAACGACCCAATGATTCATCAGGTCCTGTTTGGTTCCGTACTTGTGCGTCCACAGCATTGTGAAAAGTCGGCCGTCGGGCAGACGCGTATTCAACTGGTCCCACCACAATGTGTGGCCGGAGACGTCGTCGGCGATGACGGTCAGTTCGCCCCAGGTGTTTCCCTGATCGGATGAAAATACGGCGGCCGCCTTCTGGTCGGGCGGACCGTCGTAACCTTCGGGTTTCCATGTTTCAAACGGATACATCCAACGCGTCTCGGAAAACCGAACCAAACGCCCTGCCCCGTTCCAGGTGTATTTATCCGGCGGTAGATCGACCGGGACAATGCGCGGCGCGGACCAATTCCGGCCGCCATTACTCGATTCAAACGTCAGCATTTCGGGACGCTGCAGCGCTTCGGAATCGGGATCGAACAATTCGGCCTCGGTGACTTCAAACCGTGTGGCCGTCATCAGCAATCGGCCGTCCGGCAGTTCGTCAATCTCGGGTCCGCGATACGCCCAGCCTTTGTCCTCGCCGGGGAAACGGGCGATCGATTCCCATTGGTGTCCGTCGGTGGATGTGAGGACTTCGATGCGGTTATCGGCCGACGCGAGTTGCGAGCCGACGTGTTGAGAGGCGACGTACCCACCGGCGGCGAGCCGCGTGATCGTCGGCATGTACGCACCACAAGCGGGGTCGTGTGAAATGATCCCCTGATCGATAATTCGCAAGGTCATTCCTTCTCTCGCTTCGGGAACACCCAACAGGCGATGTAGCCGACGACAATGTTGACGGTGAGCGCGACCGGTCCGATGTATTGAAAACTGATGGGATCTTCGGCGGTCGTCCATGTCTCACCGGTGATTGGATCGGCCTTGGTGATCAACTCCACATTGAACGTCGCGGGATCGATGTCGAATTGTAAGTACAGGAAGTAGACCAGTGGCCCGGAGAATGCGATCAACGCCGCAGTGAGCGTGCCGAAGATCGCTCCGATCCAGACGCCGACCGCCGATGCCCGGCGTACGAAGATCGCGAAGAAAAACAAGGCGAAGATCGGTGTGGTGAGCAGGTTGACCGTTTTTTGGGTGACCGCGGTGATGTTGCCCTCGATGTATTTCATGAACGTGCTGCCGAGGACGACGACGGCACCGATACCAAGTGCCAACAGCCGTGCCACGCGCACGTGCCCTTTTCCTGTTTTCGGTTTGAGGCCGAATCGATCAAGGTAATCCGACATGACGACGGCAGTGATGGAATTCACGCCGGAATCGATGCTTGACATTGCCGCTGCGAACATCGCCGCGACGACTAAGCCGGAGACACCGACCGGCAGCCGATCGGCGATATAGACAGGGAATAGCCGGTCGGCATTGTCCTTGAGGTCCAGCCCGGCGCGGAGGCTCACTGGGTGGGCCTCGTAGTAACCGAGAAGCGCGAAACCGACGGCGTACAACGTCAGGCCGACAACTGCGCCGACGGCCAGTTGTGTGGCGAGCGCCCACCGTGCGGCTTTCGCATCCCTCGTGGACATGAACCTTTGCACGGATGTCTGGTCACCGGCGGATGTCGCCACGTACCATGTCAGGGTCGATAAGAACATGCCAACGACGGTGTAACGCTCCTTTGGGTCGGTGCTAAAAAACGGTTGATCGTCCCAGTTGGCGTGCCATGTTGTGGGAAACCAGCCGAAGCCGCCGAAGTCCCACGTGACGGTGACAATGACAAGCAGAGCTCCGCCAAACAGCAAAACGGTCTGCATGAAATCGGTAATGACGACGGCCCGCAATCCCCCCAGCGAGGTGTAGATGAGCGCGACGCTCCCCGTGATCAAAACGATCAATGGAACCCAACTCGCGTCAACCGACATCATGTCAACGAGGGCTTTCGCCGCCAGATACACCAGCAACGTCATCCAGACCAGCCGTAATGCGAGGAACATGCTCGCCCCCAGTAGCCTGATGCTGAGGCCTAGTCGTTCCTCCAGCAATTCATAGGCGCTGGTCACGCGCTGCTTCATGTAAACCGGAATGATCCACAACCCCACGATCAGAAAAATGAAGGGGAGCGCCAGAAACCCCACCAGACCGACCGGCCCTTTTCCCGCCGCTTCGCCCGGCATCGAAAGATATGAAATCGTACTCAACAATGTGGCGAACAATGAGACGCCGATCAGAAACGGGTTCATGTTTCGGCCGCCGGTGAAATACTCGTCCGTCGATTCCTGCTTGCGACTGAAGTAGAACCCCAAGCCGATCGTCGAAGCGGCATAGAGAGCGATCAGCAGCCAATCGAAGAATTTGAGTCCGGTCGGATCTGCGGATGCGGCCGCGGGGGGATCGACCTGTTGAACGCTGTTCTCGAGGGGCTGTGAGTCTGCGCCGAATCCGTTGTTGGTCAAAGAGAACAACAGGAAAATCATCAACAACACCGCGATGACACTTCGTCGCGTCAACAGTTTACTCATCATGGTTGCCGTTCTTGCGGAGGGAAAACTGTCATCGATCATGCGCCGGCCAGTCCCATGCGTGAGTGCTGCTGTTCGAGAGCCACTTCGTAACGAGCGTAAGCATCGGCGTCGCGTTGGCAACTCTCGCCTTCAAAGACCATCGCGAATGCGCGACGATTCCGATCTGCAGAAGAATTCGCATCGGCACGGTGAATCGTGTTCCCCAGATGCGCGACGACGTCTCCCGGTTGCAGAGACACCGCCACCTCAGCGTCGCGATCAGCCGAACAGTAATCCAATATCCCCTGTGAAAACCCAAGCACTGCGGTCGGCCCGTGTGGGCGGATACCGGGTTTTTGCGAACCGGCGACGTACCGCAGGCAGCCGTTCTCGGCATCGACGTCATCGAGTGCCAGCCACATCGTCAGCACGCTCGGTGGTCGCAAACAGAAATAGAAGTTGTCCTGATGCGGCGGCGTGGGATGATCGGTTCCCGGCGGTTTATTGAACCACTCCGGCCCTTTCGACTGCGCCGGTTCACCGAGGAGCTTTGTTGCAAGTTGAACCCAACGCGGATGCCGACGGTACTCTTCAAAGAACGCATCGTTGCCCATATGCTGCATCTGCTTCAATGTCTCGGGCCGTTCGCAGTCGTGGTAGAACGCATCGCTGCTGGGGAGATTTGGAACGACATCGTGAATGTAACGATCGAGTTCGGATTGCAGTTGCTGCAGTTCCTCTTCTGGAAGAAACTGCCGGACAGCGACAAAGCCGTCATCGTCGAAGCGACTCTTGAGCGATTCGTCATTCATGAATTCATTTGATCCAGCGCTTGTTTTGCGATGTCGATGCCGACAAGTTCACTCCATGCGGCCAACAACTTCTTCGTGACCCGGCCGACATTTCCATCCCCGACCGGTAAGCCGTTGAACTTCGTCGCCGGCATGATGCAATACGGTGTGCTGGTAAAGAACACCTCGTCGGCCGTATAGAAGTCGTAGGGTTGCAGGGTGGTTTCCTGCGATGGGATGCCGAGTTGTTGTGCCAGTTCGAGGATGGTTTCCCGGCTGAGTCCCGCGAGGCAATTCCGCGGCGCGGGCGTTTTCAGCACTCCGTCGGAAACGAGGAAGATGTTTCCCCCTTTGTTTTCGGCCACGTTACCGTCGATGTCGAGGATCACGCTTTGCGCTTCCGAATCGACGAGTTTGACTTCCATTTCCGCCAGAGTGTACGACAATCGGCTACGGTTTTTGATGCGGGCATCGAGCGATTGCGAAGGCACGATGCGGCTCATCGGCGTGACGGCGTGACAGCCTTCGACGTAGTACTTCGCCCAGCCGCGTAGATCCATCGGTTGTGTGTAGATCATCACGGTGGCCGACGAACGCTGGACGGTCGGGTCTGGGCCGGGAACAGACACACCGCGCGAGATATTGTGCACCAGCCAGCAATCTTCGTGCGGCTGATATAACGGCAGATTCGCTTCGAGAAGTTCGGTCGTGATCCGCAGCATCTCGGCGGCATCACATCCGGAGTCGATCCGCGTCACTTTCAACGACTTGTACAGCCGATCGATGTGTTGCTCTAGCTTGAACGGCTTGTGGGAAAACGTTCGCGTCGATTCGGTCACGGTGTCGCCCAGCAGGACGGCACTGTCGAAGATCGAGATCTTCGCGTCTTCTTCAGCAACCAGTTTGCCGGAAAGGTAGACCTGTCGCGAGGGCATGCGGATTCCTTTGAGAAACTTGTTGTTGCTTGACCCGGTACGGCGATTGACAGGATGATAACCGACTAGTCGCACCGTTCAAAACGAATCGTCATCATCCAAGTGGCAATGTTTTCATGAATCACTCCTCACCACAAGCTCGGGCGACATTCTCGCCGCGCGTCAGCCGGTCGATGGAACTCTACCGGCGGGCCGAAGAACTCATTCCCGGCGGCACACAGCTTATCAGCCGTCGGCCGACGCGATTTGCCTACGGTGTCTCGCCTGCGTTTTTTACTCGCGCAAAAGGCGCTCGCTTTTGGGATGTCGATGGCAACGAGTACATCGACTGGGTCAGCGGAATTGGCGCGATCATTCTGGGGTATTGTGACCCCGTTGTGGATGAGGCCGTCATGCTGCAGGTTCAAAACGGCGTGATGACGTCGATCAATCACGAACTCGAAGTCGAACTGGCCGAACTGCTGATCGAAACAATTCCCTGTGCGGAAATGGTCCGATATGCCAAAGGAGGCGGCGATGCGTGCGCAATCGCGGTCCGCATTGCCCGGGGGACAACCGGACGCGACAAGATTCTGTTCTGCGGATACCACGGTTGGCACGATTGGTATCTGGCTGCCAATCTCGGCGCTGATTCGTCTTTGAACGAACACCTGTTTTCCGGCATCGAACCGATTGGTGTACCGCGTGCATTAGAGGGAACTGCAATTCCGTTTCCCTACGGCGACGCCGATGCGTTGGGGAAGACGCTGGATGCGAACCGCGGTGAAGTGGCGGCGGTGATTATGGAGCCGCTCCGCAGTGCCGAGCCGCCGGAAGGGTATCTCAAACGAGTCTCGGAACTTACCCAGCAACATGGGGCGTTGCTGATTTTCGATGAGGTTTCGACCGGTTTTCGACCAAGTGCCGGCGGCGTGCAGCCGGTTGTCGGTGTCACGCCGGACATGGCGGTTTTCGCGAAGTCGATTTCCAACGGATACCCGATGGGGGCCGTCGTTGGTCGGCGCGACGCAATGGAACCGGCTTCGCGCATGTTCATTTCGAGTACCTATTGGAGCGATACCATCGGTCTGGCGGCGGCGATTACCACATTGAAGGAAGTGGCTGCTCGCGATGTGCCGACCTATTGCCGCGACTTGGGGAAACGGCTGAAATCCGGAATCGAGAAAACGGCCGCGAAAACTGGAGTCCCGGTTTCGAGTGTCGGTGTTGATTACCACCCGCATCTGCAATTCGGCGTGGACAATGAAACGCTGAAGACGAAACTGGCCACGCTGTATATCCAGGAGATGGCGAAACGCGGGTGTCATGGATATGCTTCCTTCTACCTCAACGCCGCACAGGGCGATGCCGAGGTCGAACAGACGATGCAAGCAGCTGGCGAAGCATTCGCCTTGATGGCGGAAGGCTTGGATCGTGGCAACATTGATGAGTTATTGGAGTGTGAGTTACGGCAGGACGCGTTCCGCCGGTTGGTACGATGACACGAATTCATTCAGAGAGGGACTCCGTTGCGTAAAAGCAAATCACTCGAAAAACTCCGTGCCGGGCAACCGGTGCGGATGTGTAGTCTCGGTCATTTCGTTCCGGCCTACGTCCGTCATGCAGCCCACTTCGGGTACGATTGCATCTGGCTGGACCTCGAACACCGGACGATGTCCGACCGCGAAATCCAGGCATTGTTGGCCTACTTTCACCTCGCCGACATCGACTGCATGCTACGGGCGCCGACGCTGGAAAAGACGCGGCTGTATCGTTATCTGGAAGACGGTGCGACCGGTCTGATGATTCCCCATGTCTCGACCGCGGAAAAAGCGAAGATGTTGGTTGAGTCGGTCAAGTTTCCGCCAATCGGCGACCGTGGGATTGACGGAGCCGGGCTGGACAGCGATTTTTATCTGCAGGGAGGCGAGGATTACACCGACGCTGCCAATCGCGAGACGTTTCTCGTGGTACAAATCGAAACACCCGAGGCCGTAGAGAATGTGGACGAAATCGCCGCGGTCGATGGAGTGGACGGGATGTTCGTTGGTCCTGGTGATCTCGGATTACGAATTCGCACGTCCGGTCTCGATCTAACCGTTGATCAGGCAATGGCGCGCACGGCGGAAGCTGCGAAGAAACACGGCAAGGCATGGGGCTGCCCCGCCGCCACGCCGGAACGCGTTCGCGAACTGCGCGAATTGGGAGCAAATTTGATTGCCTACGGCGGCGACTTCGGTGCCTTCATGGAGATGCTGGAGAGCCGGTCGTCGGAATTGAATGAGATTTACGGAACGTAAACGACGTGTTGGGTACGAACCAAACGGCGGGGCGTCATTCGGAACGACCGGCCGTGGGATTGGTAAGAGGCGTGATGATCGAGTACTTTTAAGGTTTGCCCGAATACAATTCAGGAAAGCAACCATGAGAATCGCATTGTTCGTCTGCCTGTTGTTGGTGCCGATCTTCGCGCAAGCTGAGGAACCAATTGAGATCGGCAGTCGGCGGGAACTGTTTGTCGATGGGCATTTGATCGGCAAATTTGCCGGTGCGCAGCGACGGTTGCATCACCCGGTGGCTCGGGAAATCGCAATCGTTCACGACGCACCGTGGGAGGGAGCCGGCAGCGGATATCATAGTGTCATTCGCGATGGGGATCTCTATCGGATGTACCACCGTGGCTCGGCACTTGGCGTCGATAACGGCCGACTAAGAACCGGCAGGCAGGTTTACTGCTACGCGGAAAGTCGCGACGGCATCCATTGGACGAAACCGGATCTCGGCCTGTTCGAGTACAACGGCTCCAAGAACAATAACATTATCTGGACCGGAGTTGGCGTTCACAACTTTGCCCCGTTTCTGGATACAAATCCGAACTGTCCGCCGGAATCCCGTTTCAAGGCGTTGGCCGGAACGGCGAAGGAAGGCGGGTTGTTCGCATTCCACTCGGCCGACGGAATCCACTGGTCGTTGCTGCGAGATGAGCCGGTTGTCACCAAAGGCGCGTTCGATTCGCAAAACCTGGCCTTCTGGGACAACGCCGCCGGAAAGTACCGTGCCTATTTCCGCACCTTCACCAAAGGAATTACGACGGGCAAGGTTTGGAAGCCGGCTGGTTATCGAGCGATCCGCATGGCGGCGTCCGCAGACTTTCTCAACTGGGGTGATGAAGCCGACCTGACGTATGCCGACTCGCCAGTCGAGCATCTTTACACGAATCAAATCGGCCCGTACTTCCGCGCACCACATATTTTGATTGGATTTCCGACGCGCTACATCGAGCGCGGCTGGTCGCCGTCGATGCGTGCGTTGCCGCAATTGAAGCACCGGGAAAAACGGTCGGTAGCGCATTTGCGCTACGGCACGTCGCTCACCGAAGGGCTGCTGATGGCCGGTCGAAATGGCGTCCACTTCGATCGCTGGAACGAAGGCTTTTTGAGGCCCGGTCCGCAACGCCCCGAGACCTGGAACTATGGGCATAATTACATTGCAACAAATGCGGTCGAAACGAAATCCTCGCTGCCGGGCGCACCGAACGAGCTCTCGTTGTACGCCTCGGAAGGGGCGTGGACGGGCGACAGCAGCGCGATGCGTCGCTACACACTGCGGCTCGACGGTTTTGTTTCCGTCAACGCGGGCTGGAAGGGCGGCGAACTGATCACCCGGCCGCTGCGATTCCACGGCAATCGACTCGGCGTCAACTTCGCAACATCGGCCGCCGGCAGCATCCGCGTCGAGCTTCAAGCTTCCGACGGGAAACCGATGTCCGGCTTCAAGCTGGAAGACTGCGCCGAAGTTTTCGGCGACGAGATTGACCGGACCGTCGAGTGGAAAGGTGGTGCCGATGTCGGCAAACTGGCCGGGAAGACCGTTCGCCTGCGGTTCGTTCTGAAAGACGCCGACCTCTACTCGCTGAAATTCCGCTCCAATGCCCCGTAGTGGTGGCGTCCCGCCGCCGCAAATAGCGATGGAACGTGGCGGCTGGAAGCCACCACAACGACGGCATATTTCCACACATTACAAAGCCAGCAAACTCACTGCAGATGTTTGTGGAAAAATGCGTCCATGTCGGCTGACATTTCCTTGAACCAGGGAAGCCGATTCCAGCAGCCGTGCTTGCCATCTTTGTAGATGTTGACGTCGCTGAAGATGCCGTGCGATTTCAGTTGTTTGCGGGAGGGAGCGTTTCGCTCCGGCTTGTCGTGTTCGCCGACCATGAACAGAATTGGCGAATCCCCCTCGGAAATATGCACGTGCGCGTCTGCCAGTCGGTAAAGATCGGGGGCTTCGTCGATGGTCTTTCCCAACCATTTGTTGCTGTTTGAAACTTTTGGCTGGTTGCGAGATCGATCGGCGACGGAACCGGTAATCATTTCCATCGGACCGGCCATCACAATTGCCGCCTGCAGTTTCGATGAAACACCGGGGTTGCCCCCTTCTCCCTGCAGTCCAGCGACATCGTGTCCGGTCGCCATCAATCCGACGAGGTGACCGCCTGCCGAGCCACCAACCGCTCCAATGTTGTTGGGATCGATCCCAAGCGTTTTTGCATTGGCCCGCAGATAACGGACGGCCGCGTTGCAGTCGTGAATGCCTGCGGGGAATTGTGCTTCGCCGCCGAGTCGGTATTCAAGCGCCGCTGTGACGTATCCGCGTTTGGCTAATTCTAGGGACAAAGCGCGAAACTTTGTTTTGTCCCCTTTCAGCCAACCGCCGCCATGAACGACGACGATGCAGCGCCGCGGCTCGGTGACCGGCTTGGTCGGTCGGAAGATGTCCATCAACAGCCGTCGGTCACCGTAGCGGGCGTATTCCACGTCGAGTGATGCGTTGATCTTCGACGGGATGACCGTCGATGGACGGTTCGCATTTTTCGGCGCCAGTTCGCCGGTGGTCGGCGGGTTTGGGGATCGTCCCGTAATATTCATTCGTTGCCGATACAGGCCGCCAAATCCGGTGATGTACAGCGACTGCATATCGCCGTCGCCAAAGGCGCAATTGATGGGGCGGGTTGGACAGGCGATCTTGTGAAGCAATTTTCCCGCCGGCGACCAGATCCACACATCGGTGGCACCGGCACAGTACACATTGCCGGAACGATCGACGGTCATGCCGTCAGCCCCCAAAGCCGGTCCGTCGTCCATGGCTGCCAACACGCGACCGCGGGCGGTCTTTCCTGTTTCGACGATGTCGTAAGCCCAAATCTCTTTGGGCCGGTACGCGGCGACGTACAAAGTCTTCTCGTCGGGCGCGATCGCGATTCCGTTGGGAGACACGCACTGTTTCACGGCCACCGACTTCTGACCGGCGGGCGAGATGTATGCCACCTGTCCTTCTCGCGTCAGCGTGACGTAGATACCGCCGTGATGATCGACCACCAGGTCGTTCGGTCGAGGCGCATTCTTTGGGGTTTCGCCGTCGAAGCTCAATATGTTGGTCTTCTCTTTTCCGTCCAACCGTGCAATTCCCGCATTGCCGTTGTCGGAGAGAAACAGCCGCCCGTTATTGAAATACGTCGCCGAGATGCGACCGGCGTCTTTCAACACCACGGTCATCTTTTTTTGAGCCGGCCAGTAGCGGAAGAGTTTGCCCCCTTTGACATCCGGCACGTAAAGGCTGCCGTTGCCGTCCCAAGACGGTCCGTCGGCCAATCCGAATTCCGTGCCGATAGTTTTCAGTGGTGACGACGTATCAATCAGCGGCTCCGCTGCGTGCAGCAAACCGGACGTCAGCAAAATCAAGGTGGAAATCAGCGGTCGCATTATGAGCTTCGACATCGGGAATAAGGTTGCTTTTAAATCTGACGATGGTAGCGAATTTCGGACACCCTGCGCTTCCGACGAGAACGCTATTCGTCCGTAGTTGTTTTTGAGCTGATGAACGCATCCTGTTGCTACAGCAATTCGGCGATCGGTTCGTCGTGCTCGTATAACACCGGAACCGGGCGGCCGAATCCATCGTAGTGAACGCGATCGGTCGGGACTCCCAACTGTCGGTAAATGGTCGAGAGCACTTCGTTGAAATGCACGGGGCGGTCGTGCGGATTCTCCCCTTTTGAATCGCTCGTCCCGATCACTTGGCCGCGTTTCAAACCGCCTCCCGTCAGCATGACCGAAAAGACGTTCGACCAGTGATCGCGGCCCGCAGTTTTGTTGATTAACGGCGTCCGTCCGAATTCGCCGAACATTGCCACGACGGTCGAATCCAGCAGCCCCCGTTTTTCGAGGTCTTCCAGCAACGTCGAAACCGCCCGATCGAGTTGCGGCAGCCGCGTTTTCTTGAGCGTCGCAAAGTTATTGGTGTGTGTGTCGTAATCCTGATTGATCGAAAAGTTCACCAGCGTAAATGGAACACCCGCCTCTGCAAGTCGACGGGCGAGTATCGCTTCCTGTCCAACGCGATTGTTCCCGTATTTCATCCGCAGTTCGGGCGATTCCTGCGATAGATCGAAGGCGTTGCGAGTTGCGTTGTGCGAAAGCATCTCGAACGCCCGACGATTAAACACATCCATCCCGTCCATCACCCCGGTCGCATCCAGTGCCCGCGGTAACTGATCGAGTTGACCCAACAGCTTCAGTCGATGATCGAAGCGGCTCAAATCGACGCTCTTCGACAAACTCAGATTCGGAGGCATTCGGAATGGGCTGGTCGCGTTGGTTGGAGGCATCCCCGATTCGAACGGGTCGTAGGCCATCCCCAGAAAATTCGATGAGGAATAACGGACTCGGTCGCCCAATTGCCCCTTATCGGGTACGCAGACGTACGGTGGCAGTCCCGGCTTTGCAGTGACCGACTTCGCCACAATCGACCCCATCGACGGCTTCACGTTCCGATTCTTCGTCGTCGTGTTCGCACCGGGATAGTTGTAGCCGGTCAGGACCCAATGAATCGCCGCCTCGTGACTCGGCGTTGCATGGTAGACGCTACGCAGCACGTTGTACTGGTGCGCCAGTTTCGCCAACAGCGGCATGTGTTCCGACATCCGGTAACCGGGAACCGACGTTGCGATCGACTCAAACTCCCCCCGGTATTCCACCGGCGCTTCCGGTTTCAGATCCCACGTATCAAGATGCGAGAGGCCCCCCTGCAGCAGAATGACGATCACCTGCTTCGCGGCCCCGTTTTCAGCCGCAATCGCCTGCGACTGCAACACGCCGGGAAGCGCAAACGCCCCAACCGCCACGCTGCTGCTCTTGAGCAACATGCGACGGCTGAACTGATTGTTAACCCAATGTTTGCGTGACTGCGTCATTTTCGCTCTTTGCATTCAGTTGAACACATAACACTTCTTCGATGGATACTGTATCCCGTCGAGAGCGCGAAGGTCAAGACGGCTGGATTTGATCGCGGCGCTAGCCTGGATTTTTCATCAAGAACACCAAAACGATCGCTTCCCGGTTCTATCCCACAGGATGCGTGTCTATGCCAAAATGCAGTCTGTCATCGTAACCCGAAACGTAAGCGAGGGACAATCCGGGGAATGCCTCGCTTACGCTCTTTGAAGTTGCGTACTCCAGTGTTCCTGTTGGAGAAAGGACCATTATTCCCCGTTTATCGAAGCCTGAAGCGCAACTTCAAAACGTGCGCTTCGGGTTACGAATAATTCGGGCTGATCGGTTTTTCAGGCCGGGTGGCTGGGGTCGAGTCTTCGAGCACCCAGCGAGCGCTCGTTCTGGGGGCTGCGATCAGAAAACTTCGCTTCGACCCCAGCCACACCGTCGGCAGTTTGTTACTCTTCCTGACTCTCTTCAGCGGCCTGCTTGGCCTCGTTTTCGGCGCGCAGTTTGTCGATGGCGGCGGCCACTTCGTCCTCCCAGGGAAGTTTCTCATCTTTGTCCGGGTCATACGGTGGCAGATTGGGGATCTCGACGCCCAGTTTCTCCAACAGGGCTTGGGACTGATTCAGTTCATAGCGACGGACGTAAGGCTCACCGTCGGCCCAAGCCCGTTTATAGGCAGCCAGGGCGTGCTTTTTCGCCTGCTCGCGGTCACCGATGGCGAGCCACAGTTCCGCCAGCGGGCGGTGAGCGGGCCTCTCGGCATTCGCAAGTCGTTCGGCCTCTTGGCGGGGGGCGGCGAGTGTATCGAGGTGGATTTTGGCGAGGGCGAGCAGGGTCTCCGCTTCCACGTCGACCTGTCCAACTTCGCGGGCCATGCGCACGGCCTCATGCAGGCTTTCGGCAGCGAGTTGAAACTGGCCCTGATCCAGCCGCCATTCCCCGCGCAGGCCGTGGAGGCTGCGAATGGATGCTCGATTCTTGCCTGTCTTGGCGAGTTTCTCTGCATTGTCGAGATGCTCTTCCGTCATGTCCCCTTTGAAGAAGCGAAATCGAGCGTAACATAACTCTGCATTACCGGGACGGTAGGTGACGCGCGACCAATTGCGACCCATGGGGTCGAGCACTTGCCACATCGATTCGGCTTCCCTCCATTGGCCAATCTGCACAAGCTGTACGAAGCGATCCAAATGTGTACCGAAAATGTGGTCTTTGTCGTCCTGCTGAGGGGCAAGATCGAGTGCGAGCAGGAGGCAGCGTTCCTGCTTTGCCATGCGGTTCTTCCCGCTGAGGGTTTGGGAGATGTGGAACAATATGACAAGCAAATTTGTCCAGTCACGCTGCATTAGTCTGGTAATCAGGGCGGTGCTGTAAACTGCGAAGGCTATTTCAGACTCGCCAACATTACGCAAGGCAACGCCGGCGCTGTTCGCCAGATAGCCACCATCCCGTTCATCCAGACTACTCGGCAACCTCGTCCAACCCTGGGGGAAGAACGGACGCAGGAGTGATAATGTCTCAGCATGAGCCTCCAAATTGATAAGAAGTGCTCTCGACAAGTCGCCACTGTAGGCGTCACAGGCCTGTTGGTGGCGGCCCATCTGGAGTAGCGCGCGGACAACGTGCAGACCGTCGCGCAGGTCTTCGAGGGTTTCCGCCTCGTCGTAGGGATTGTGGGCTTGCTGCGAGAAGTGATCGACCACGCGCTGTCCGAAGAGTTCCTTCTCCTCCTGCCGCAGCCCCCCGGCGGCGAGACCGGGTGCAGATCGTGACGTTTGGTCTGTGGGTCGTATTGCAGCAAGCCGCGACGTTCCAGATCGCCGACGGTTTCCTGTAGTTTTGCCGCCTCGGGAGGGGCGTGAAGATTGAGGGCGCAGAGCGTGGGGTAATCGGCGGCTTCGGACAGCAGCGCCAGCGTCGAGAGCAGTTGGCGACTCTTGTCATCGAGCGCCGCCATCGCAGCCTTGAGAATGTGGTTACGTTTTTGGGTCAAATCAAGGTCGGCAAGGTTCAGTTGGCCGCCGCCGTTGGGATCGGCTGCCCAGGTATCGAAGTTTCCTTTGTCGGGCAAGTAACCGGTGACGAGACCCGCCAAAACGCTGGTAACCAACGGGTGACAGTCGCAATGCTCCTGCAGATAGGATTGGATCGCCTTCGAGTCGCCGCTGACGCCGCAGGCGCGAAACAGCGCCTCGGCATCCGGCGGGCGGAGGCCGGGCAGACGTTCGCGGAGCACGCCGGGAATCGGCTGGCTGGCGGAATTGAGCAGGACGCGGGGAGGCAGCCGGGAGGTCAGCAGCAGTTTCGACGGCGCGGCACCGGCGAGAGCGCGCAGCAGTTCATCATCCTCGGGACGGATCGCCGCACACGGATCGCGGTCGGCAATTTCGTCGCTCGTGCCTGCATCCTCATCGGCAAGTTGCGCGGCATCGATGCGATGGTAGGCGACCAGCACACGTTCCAGACCATCCAATACAATCAGCCAAGGCTGGGCCGTGAGGTGCTGCAGCAGTAATTCAGCCAGTTCGGACGTTTTCTTTTTGCGGAACTCTGCGAATGGTTCGCCGGTGATGTAGGCGAGGGCGTGCCCGCAGAAGTCGGACATGAGGGCGCCCCGCTCATAAAAGGAATACCAGAAGCGGCCCGCCCAATCCTGGCGAATTTCGTTTGCGTGCCGGGTCGTCCATTCCCAGGTGAGCATGCTCTTGCCGGTCCCGCCGATCGCCTCGAACAGCAGCACCGGATGCGAGTCGGCCGGCGCGGCCCAGTCGTTCAAGATCTCAAGCTGGGCCTTGCGACCCAAGAATTGGTGAGAGCCGATATAAGGCGGCTCGGCATAAAACGCCGGAGGGGCGGGGATGGGGTTTGGTTTGGTTTTTTCAGTGTCGGGAGGGGAGCAGGTTCTCTGGAATGCATGCCGGATGACTCAGCCTGCTCATCTCGAGATAGCGACAGAGGTTCGCGACAGCATGAATCGCCTGTTGGGCGAACTCTTCTCGGCTTTGGAATTCAACATAGATACGACCTTCCTTGGCACGCTGTCGATAGCAGGGCGATTGCACCAAAAGTCATGGTGCGCATAGGACTTTATTGAGATAAGTCTCGTCCCATCCGGCGGTGAGTCGTTTGTTCTTGATGCCTACCTTCAGTGTGGACTCGTTCTTCAACATGCTGA
>CAUZOL010000105.1:0-19665 GCA_963581435.1 Planctomycetota bacterium | reverse complement strand
CACAAAGAACAACGGTCAAGCCGAACAGCGACCGAAAAGATTGAAATTCTAGACCTCACCGACTCCGCCACACAACGGCTTTCCGGACAGGCTCCTAGGTGATTTTGTGTTTCTTCTGGAATGCTTCGACCCGCTCTGGTGCTTTGTCGAGGCTGATGCCGACGACTTCGAATCCTCGATCGTGATAAAGCTCATAGTTCTTCTTGACATTGGGAAGCTCCCGGATACACGGCCCGCACCATGTCGCCCAGAAATCGATGAGTACGACTTTGCCTTTGTACTCTGCCCAGTCGAACTTTTCGCCGGTTAGTGTCGTCCCGGTGACATCGATCGGATTGCCGGGAAGCTGGACCCGACGCGCCGCTCCTTCAAGCTTCAGACCGTACAATGCCATGTCGGCGTCGTCACTCTTCTTAAATCGAGCGCCGAATCGATTGTACGCTTCGACTGCCAATTCCATCTTACCCGGCGACTCCAAGCCACGAGCCAACGGTACCACAAGCTGAAGTGCAGAGCGGTCCAACTTCTGCGCGACCAACCATTGATCAACGTCATCGATGAGTTTCTTCTTCTTCGCAATTGGCGAAGCCTTAACTCCTCGAACCCGAATCAGCAGTTTCTGTTTCACGACGATCGCGACGACAGCCGGCCGAGTATTCGTTGCCAAACTCTTTGCGAACTCCTCGACGTTTTTGCTGGTTGTTCGATCATAGCGTGCCTGCGTCGATAGCATCGAGAATCGCGCTGAGACAGCCGCCGTCACGGTTGCACCGTCGGCCGACTTGTCGGCGAGGATCGTATTGACCGCCTCACCAATCACAGCGTTGGCCTTTTTTAGATGCTCTCGGACTTCCTGGATATTCCGGAATCGCGGTCGCATTTTGACGACCTTTTCGACGAACGCGAGCAGTTCCTTCGAACTGCCTTCCGGCACGGCAAAGGGATCGTCGGTGGAAGATTTCTCGGTCGGCTTATTGCCCGGACTCTCGGACACTTTCTTGGCCGGTACCCCAGGCGATTTCTTGACCGATTTGTCGGCGGGTATCCCGGCCGAGTTTTTGACCGGTTTCTTCGGCGCGTCTTGAAACGCTTCAGCATCTGCCGACACGATTAACGTGACAGCCAAAAAGAAAGCGGACACCAGAATGAACGGTCGTCGAATCGAGGAAGTGCGCTGCAACATGCTTGTCTCCACTGTCAGTAAATTGGATGCGAATGGATTCACGCCAAAGAACAAAACTCGAAACCTGGATTCTGATGCACAATCTTCAGAATCCATCTCAAAAAACAGACTCGACTACTTTGCAGAGGCAGACAGTTGGGCCGGTGAATTGAGTATGCACCAGAATGTATCCTGAAACAGCATCGGATCGCAAATGAATGAGGTATTTCGGGGGTCGCTGTAAGTCGCGAATAGGACAGGACGCATGGCGGGCCTGGTTCTAACCGTTTGCATCAAATTGTCGCCCACCTGGGTTTGAAACCGCGTTTCCGTTGGATTTTGCGATCGTTCGCGTTCATAATAAACACCGTGTTGAATGGAATCGCTAATCGCATCGCACGTTTGGAGCAGTTCTCATGGCAGGCCGACTCAGTTTTTCGCTTCTGGTTCTTGCAGCCTCCGGCTGGTATCCATCTGCCGTTTATGCTCAGGAGAAAGCTGCGTCGAAGACCGCCGAGGCCCCTGTCGAGGCGAAAGATCCGGTCAAAGCAAAAGTTGCGAACGCCGAGCCGACCGATGCCGAGAAGACCGACGCTGAGGTTCTCGCCGGACACTCCAATCACGGTGAGGCATTCAATGCGGGGCCGCGGCAGAAGGCCTATCTCATGCAGGGGACGGGAAACATTCAGTTCCCGGTCACGTCCAAACATCCTGAGGTGCAGAAGTTTGTCGAGCAGGGGATTGGCCAACAGCACGGGTATTGGTATTTCGAAGCCGAGCGATCGTTTCGACAGGCCGCAATGCTCGATCCGGATTGTGCGATTGCGTACTGGGGCATGGCGATGGCCAATCGCAACAACAAGAAACGATCGGCCGGCTTCATGGCAAAAGCTGTCGAGCGCAAAGCAAAAGCCAGCCCCCGCGAAGTGCTCTACATCGATGCCCTTGCTGCCTACCTGAAAGAGAAGAACGGAAAGAAGCGAACTCAAGCCATCTACAAAGCTTACCAACAAATCGTTGAGAAGTTCCCGGAAGATCTGGAAGCGAAAGCCCGCTTGGCATACACCATGTACCGTGGACGTTCATCGCTGGGTAAGAGCTACGAGGATGTCGATAAGGCTCTGCGTGATGTGTTGGCGATCAACCCCATGCATCCGGTCCATCACTACCGCGTGCATCTTTGGGATCACAAAGACCCGTCCAAAGCGCTCGACGCCTCAGCACTTTGCGGACAGGCATCGCCCTCGATCGCGCACATGTGGCACATGCCCGGACATATCTATTCCCGCCTGAAACGTTATCAAGACGCCGTCTGGCAACAGGAAGCTTCGGCACGCGTCGATCATGCCCAGATGATGCGCGACTGGGTCATGCCGGATCAGATCAGCAATTTCGCGCACAACAACGAATGGTTGATTCGCAATCTGGCATATGTGGGCCGTTGGCAAGACGCCGTCGATCTCTCCAAGAACATGATCGAACTTCCGCGGCATCCCAAATACAACACGCTGAAGCGTCGCGGCAGCGCCTATTACGGTCGCTTGCGACTCTTCGATACTCTTTACAAATTCGAGCTTTGGGACGAACTCGTCGCCGCCGCGCAAGGGCCGCATCTGGAAGCGACCAACAAAGATACTGCAGACGTGAAGCGCCTGCGCTACCTCGGTGTCGCCTATGCCGAGACGGGTAACACCGAGCTCGTCACCGAGGTGCTTGCCGATTTGGACGCCCGATTGAAAAAGGCCCAAGCCGCTGAACGGAAGGCTGCCGAACAGAAGAAAGCTGCGGACAAACGAAAAAAGGAAGCGGAAGAAAAGAAAGCTGCGGCAAAGAAAAAGGCCGACGAAGAGAAGAAGGCAGCGGAAGACAAGAAGGCAGCAGAACAAAAGAAAACGGATGAACTGAAGAAGCAGGGGCAGGAAGAACCAGCAGCTCCTGATAAGGTTGAGGGGAATGACGACTCCGATGCCCAGAAGCAAGCCGAGGCAAAGAAGCAGGCCGAAGAAAAACAGAAAGCAGAGGCTGTGAAAAAAGCGGCAGCGGCCAAAAAGCCGAAGCCGAAGCCAAAGCCGCGCCCGAGTGCCGCAACCGTTCTGCGGCGGAATATCGAAAAAGCCATCGCCGCCATCGACGGACACCGGGCGTTGGCCGAACGCGACTATGCAGCGGCACTTCCATTGCTGAAAAAGGCCGGCGAGGACGCCGTTCCCCTGGCACGCGTGCAAGCACTATCCGGCGATCACGACGGCGCTGTCAAAGCGACCGAGACGTTCATGAAAAGCCGTCCAAATCGTACGCGACCACTGGCCGCCAAAGTTGAGATTCTGTGGTTGGCCGATAAGAAAGACGAAGCGGCGGCAGCATTCAAAATGCTTCAGAAATCTTCTTCGCAAGTCCAACTTGGTGCGCCTGTGTACGACCGATTGGCACCGATTGCACAGGAATTGAAACTCCCGGCCGACTGGACCGTCGCCGCGGAAGTCGCAGTCGATACCGGCAAACGCCCGGAACTCGACGAGTTGGGGCCATTTCGCTGGCAGCCCATGTCGGCGCCGGCATGGTCGCTGGAAGACCACAAGAATAGATCGCATACCCTCAAGCAGTTTCAGGGAAAACCAGTCGTGGTGATTTTCTATCTCGGTCATGGTTGTCTGCATTGTGCCGAACAACTTGCCGCGTTCGCGCCAATGGCAGAGAAGTTCAAGCAGGCGGGAATCGAGATGATCGCCATCAGCACCGACCCCATCGACGACCTGAAACAATCGATCGAAAACTACAAGGGGACTATGCCGTTCCCGCTGGTGTCCGATGCCAAGCTGGACATATTCAAAGCGTACCGCGCCTTCGACGACTTTGAAGACGTCCCGCTGCACGGAACGTTTTTGATCGATGGTTCAGGCCGCGTTCGCTGGCAGGATATCAGCTACGATCCGTTTATGGACCCGCAGTTCGTACTCGACGAATCGAAGCGACTCCTCGCTCAACCGGGCGTCACTTCGGTGGCCGTGCAGTCTGCGAAGTAAGACCCGAAACGAAACCGGAGTTTCACCCAGCAACGAGAACACGGGAGCGAAACGTCATGGCCGGAGTCGGTACACAGAAGGTGTTTGAAGACGACCGAATCTCGGTCTGGCATATGGATCTTGAGCCGGGTGAGGAAGTCGGCCAACACACCCACAAATTGGACTACGTCGTCCGCATCGTCTCGGGGGCAACGCTGGAAGTGTTTGGCCCCGAAGGCGAGTCGCTTGGCACGGTGGACTTCGAAGCCGGCGGTGCCGTGAGTTTCCGAATCGACGGCGATCAAATCACCGCCGATCGCCCCGGCTATCCCGTGGTTCCCGCAACCCACAGCGCTCGCAACGTGGGCACGACAACGTTTCGCGAGATTCTCATTGAGTTCAAGACATAAACGGTCTTAACGAAATTGATGACCTCGTCCTACTTCACCTCTTCACCCAGAATCGATCCCGTTTTCAGCACGTGTTGTTGCCATCTTGTGGTGGCCAGGCGGCGGGCGCGGACGGGGGAATCGGGTTTGTAGGCGTAACGGGCGGTGGCGTGTGCCGCGATTTGTGTCCAAGCCAGTTCGCGGATGACGAGCTCCTCGTGCATCAGCCAGAAAACCAGTTGATTGCAGATGAACTGGTTTTTCCGCACGTCCTCGTCGGCGTAACCCCACAGCAGCGAATAAATCGCGCTCCCGCCCTTGTCGAATGCTTCGGCGAGTTCGGACTTCAGTTTTGTCCGTTCGTCTTGCGATGTCGGCATTTGTTCGCGCAGGCCGTTAATGGCCGCCTGCCGCACTTCGGCGTGCTTGGTATTGGTCAGAGCGTTGATCAACGCTCCCCTTTGGCCGAGCATTGCCTGGCATTCGACGGCTAACGCCACCGCACGTTCGTCGGTCGAAGCGAGCAGCGGTTTGATGGCCTCAGCGAATTCCTGCTGAGGATTGAACGAACCCGAAAAGAGTTCCGCGTCGGGGCTGTTCTTCGCCGTGGTGGCGAGTTTGTCCAAATCGAGCCAATCGGGCAGAGCGCGAAACTGAGGTTCGGGCAACCGTCCTGGCGGCTGATCTGTCTCTGCAGTTTTCGGACTGATGCGGTCTCGCTGTGCCAACGATAGCCAACTGTTGCCAGCGACAACGCGCGTTCTGCCCACGCCATCGGTCACCCGCACCGATCCTTTGACAACGAGAATTCCCCCCCGGAAAACGTCGTCACCAAAATCCTGCTCGAATTTCTCCGGACGACGCGGCGAAATTTCCACGCCCAGAACCGTATTGCCTTCCAGCAGTTCGACCCGCCAGCGTTCGCCGCGAACCGCCAGCGACAAGACCGCTCCCGGCGCATCGCTGTCCTTTTGGCCTTCGACAATCAAACGACCACGTTGCAACTCAAATCCGAACGGAGTCTCGTCCGACGCTTCCAGCAGCCGTGAAACGGTCCCACCGACCAGCCGAACAGAGTACAGCTTGCTGCCAACATCAAGTCGGGCAGAAAACGCCCTTGGCAAAGCGATTTGCGTCCCTGCGGGAATCTCCGAATCGTGCGTCACCGTAATCCAATCACTCAATTCTGCACTCTGGCGAAGCAGAATTCCGGTCGGCGACGTGTATTTGGCCGATGTGATTTCCGGCTTAATCGGCTGATCGACTTGCGGCTTTTTGTTCGTACTGGTTGATGGCTTGCCGGCATTGGCTGCCTTACCAGATGTTCGTTTCGGATTGGCGTTGCCCTTTTCTGCACGGTTTTGCGTGGTCAAATTCGATTGGCCATTTCCGCCGGGACGATTCCCGCCGTTTCCGTTTGCCGATGCCGAATTCTCTCCAGCGTCCGTTGCTGCAACACTGTTCTCGGGCTGAGAACCATCAGCTGTGGGAATCGAAGTGTTGTCGTCTTCACTGTTGACGCCCTGCATCACGGTGTACATCACAAAGGCGGCGATGGCGAGTACGCCGACAATGAGTCCTCCCATCACCTGATCGCGATAGCGTTTGGCTTTGTCGAGCAGCGTTGGCTGCTCGTTTGTCGGTTTGGCGACTGACATGGCCGGCGAGGATGACTTCGCACCGGTCGGCGGCGCAGGCGCTTTGTTTTGACCTGCAGCTTTCCTGGCGGCGAGTTGTTTCACATCGGGAACGGTGAATTCCTTCGCGCAGCCAACGCAGGCGATGCGCCGTCCGGTGAACGACTCATCGAGTTTGATGTTCTGCTTACAGGCAGGGCAACGAAGTTCAATCACAACCGTCACTCACACAATCCAATGGCAGCGGTCAATCCAACGGCATGGTGCCGATTGTTAAGGATACCCGAATTCGTAAAGAAATGGGAATCGCGTTGCAGCGCGGCTTCCTGTTTGTCTCGACAATTCAGGAAATTCCCTTCGGTTTTTTCGCTCTTTGCGTTATGTAAGGTCATACTGTCACGACAGTGTCGTACTGCCAAATACAGCCATAACAGACGAATTCAATTCTCTGACACCAATCGACTGGACGAAATGCATAACGTCGTCATCGAAGAACCCTACGAATTTATTCCGCCGTATCGCGGAAAGTTCTGGGCATGGGCATGCCGAATGTGGTTGCCTGGGCATTTGCGCAAGGAATATGGAATCACCAGCCACGAGTTTCGTGGGCTGGAATTGTTGAAGGCGTCGATCGACGCGGGGCATGGCATAGTACTGGCCCCCAATCATTGCCGTCCCAGCGATCCGATGGCGATGGGGCTGCTGGACATCGAACTGGACATGTACCACTACAGCATGGCCAGTTGGCACGTCTTCAAGCAGGGGTGGTACACATCGTTCATGGCGCGGCGGTTGGGGGCATTCAGTGTTTACCGTGAGGGAATGGACCGGCCGGCGCTGAATTGCGCCATCGATATTCTGGCGACGGCCGAACGGCCGCTGGTCATTTTTCCCGAAGGAGTCATCAGCCGCACGAACGACCGGCTGGGTGTGCTGATGGAGGGGACGGCGTTCATGGCAAGGCAGGCCGCCCGCAAACGCGAGAAACAGAATCCAGAGAACAAGGTCGTCATTCATCCGGTTGCGATCCGTTATCTGTTTCAAGGCGATTTGCAGCCTGCGGTCA
This sequence comes from Planctomycetota bacterium, assembly GCA_963581435.1. Lineage (GTDB taxonomy): Bacteria > Planctomycetota > Planctomycetia > Planctomycetales > Planctomycetaceae > JABISG01. The sequence continues at coordinate 12,409 of CAUZOL010000105.1, read as the reverse complement.
CCCCGGTACTCCGCGACATCGAACGTCGGCTCACGTGGCAGCCGCAGGATCACCGACCGTTGGTCTCGCGGATTCGCCGTGTCGGTCTGGCGCTGTTGTCTCTCAAAGAGGTCGAATACCTCGGCGAGACTCAATCCGGCTCGCTGTTCACGCGGCTCGAACGTTTGATCGACCACGTCCTCGGTCCGCTCGAAGAGGAGTGGCTGGGCGAAGTGCAACAGGGAGATGTTGTCGCCCGTGTGAAGAATCTGCGGATGGCGATTGTCCCCGACATGATTGGCGGAGAGATCGATTTCGAGGAACGCGAACGCCGCTGGCGTCAGCTGGCCGACTGTTATCTCGCCCAGCAAATGTCATTCTATCCCCGCGACTACATTCGTCCCGACAGCCCGGTCGAAAGACTACTGGAGACGGTCGAGCGGTTTGAAGAAGACCTGACCGACGACGCCCGGCATCACGGCCCTCAAAAAATCATCATCGAAGTTGGCGAAGCGATCAACGTCTCTCCAAAGCGCGAGCGCGGTGGCAAAGGCGATCCGATCATGCCGCTACTGGAGCAGCGATTGACGGCGATGCTCGAACAACTTGCGACGGAATCGGCACCGCTGAGGAAAGAGGATGTCGCGCCCAGTGATTTGGAGACTGCCGAGCAGTAACTCGTCTTTTTCCCGTGTGGAGATAACTGTATGCCAGCCAATGACCGTTTGCCGTTGGATGCCCGCCGGCCAACATTGGCGATGGTGGCCCTACGGATTGCGTTTGTCGTTGTCGGCCTCGGCCTGTGGTTTTTCACACAGTGGCTTATCGGCACACGTCCGCCGATGGGCGACAATGCAGTCGTCGCCGGCCAGGTGCTTTCGCGCCACGACGCAGTTTTCGTGTGGACGGAACAGGTCAATCAAACACTGCGAAATAACGATTGGGCAGCCGATGCGCTGTTGATCACAAGTTCCGCCATCATCGATTTGCTGGGAATCGGCTTGCTGGCGGTCGCGATCTTCGGCCGCAGTCTGCGACCGTTCCTTGGGCTGTTGATGTTGTTTGCGCTGCGGCAGTTTTGTCAGGCAGTCTGCGCATTGCCACCGCCTGAAGGCATCATCTGACGGTCGCCCGGTGTCCCCACGCTGCTGGTGACCTACGGAGTGGCGAACGACTTCTTTTTCTCCGGGCACACGGGCATCGCCGTACTGGGTGCGGTGGAGATGTCGCGGTTGAAGGGCCGCTGGTGGTGGGTATTGGGAACCGCCATCGTGGCCTTCGAAGCGACAACCGTGCTGGTGCTGCGCGCCCATTACACGCTCGACGTGTTCTCCGGAATGGTGACGGCGCTGCTGGTTGCGGCGCTGGCGGCACGACTGGCACCGTCTGTTGATACCGCCGTCGAGCGGCTCGCGGAAACCTTTGTGCGATCCAGCTAGGGATATTCAGTGGGCATACTCGTCCGGCCTGACAAATTCGACCTCTGTGCCAACTGTTTCCAGATCATCCTTGAGACGATAAGCGTCGTCAATGTGATATCGCTGTTTGATCAGGCCGCCAGTGGCCTCAAGTTCCTGGGTGATCAAACTCGCTTGAGAGAGCTTGATAGTGGGCATTATGACCTGCATGGTCGCGTTCGCGTCTGTGACTCGTCGAAGGAAAATATAAACTTCATCGTCGTGTCCGGTAGCGACTTGAAGGTTTGGCGGCAGCCTTTCCAGAACCGTTTGGGTCTTGGCGAGTCCGGTAAACGCTTGAACTAACTTCGAAGCGGCGTTTTCATCGGCCATCGAATGATCCTTTTTGAATTTCCGGTTGCCAGGCGACCACTCGGCTTCGTACAAATCTTCCGTTTTCCAAAGCGTTGCGACAACCCCAGTCGATATTGTTGGCTTGTCGTCTCGAAAATCTGCATAATCTGCGCAGCATTATCGGCGGTACCCGGAGGTGTAAACCCTCGGGTTTTCCGATGTACCGACCGATTGACACCGACAACTCGCAACTCGTGCGTTGAAAAACCGACCAGCCCAACCGTTGAGGCTTGCCAATCCGTTTGTACTGGCTAAGAATGAACCCAGACAATTGGCTGCTCCCGCGAGCGGCTGGAGATAATCGACCGGGCCAGAGATTGCCGAAAGAGGTACGCAACGATGGAAAACACCAGTGACGCTTCGTGTAACCTATGGAAATTGTTCGGGCTGACCGCCGGGCTGCCGGCCGTTCTACTCGTATTCAGTCTGGCAATTGGCCTGCATGCTTCGGATGAAGACACAAAATCGGCCGTTCCCGCGGGGTTGGGGAAGCTGTCGCATCCCAAAGACAATTTGCCGACCGCCGACAAGATTTCGCTCGGCAAGCAGTTGTACTGGGACAAGCGGCTCTCGAAAGACAACACCATTGCTTGCGTCTCCTGCCACGATCCGAAAAAAGGTTGGAGCAACGGCGAGCAGTTCGCCACCGGTGTCGATGGACAAAAGGGCGGTCGCAACTCCCCCACGGTGCTGAACACGGCATATGGCCAATTTCAGTTTTGGGACGGCCGAGAACCATCGCTCGAAGCACAGGCCAAGGGGCCCATTCAGAACCCAATTGAAATGGCGATAACGGAAAAGGCGGTCGTCGAGAAGCTCAACAAGATTGAAGGGTACAAGCAGCAGTTTCAAAAGGTCTTCGGCACTGATGTGACGTTCGATAACATGGCCAAGGCCATTGCAGCCTACGAACGAACCGTGCTGGCCGGCAATTCGCCCTTCGACCGCTACAAAGCGGGCGACAAGAAAGCCCTTTCGGAAGCGGCAGAGCGGGGACGGTATGTCTTCTTCAACAAAGCCCTGTGCAGTGCCTGCCACGCCGGACCGAATTTCACCGACAACGGTTTTCATAACGTCGGCGTTGGCATGGACAAAAAGGAGTACGACGTCGGCCGCTTCGCCGTGCAGAAGCTGGGAGGCAACCGCGGTGCCTTCAAAACGCCCACACTCCGCGACATCGGCCGCTCGGCACCCTACATGCACGATGGCAGCCTGAAGACACTGGAAGAAGTTGTCGAACACTACGCCAAAGGAGGAATCGACAATCCCTTCCTGTCGGAGGACATCTTCCCCCTGAAGCTGACCGCCGACGAAAAGACAGACCTCGTGACCTTTCTGAAAGAAGGGTTGAAGAGCGGCGACTATCCCATGCACGAAGCTCCCAAATTGCCGGAGTGAAGACAGAATACCAGCCCACAGCGAAAGCAAGGGTTACCACAACCGAACACGGCTCACCGCTGATTGCATTCCCGGTTTTGTTCCGGTACCATCAGCGCCTTAAAGAGAAAATCCACCCCCTCGGATCCACCCTATCGAGAGAAAGTGAGACTGCCATGCGTCCCAATCGACCGACACTGATATTGTGCGCGTTGACGCTGTTTGCCGGCCTGTTTGTCTGCGATTCTGCCATCGCGCAGAACGAAGGCGGAGAAGCGGCGGCCGTGACTGCCAAAAAACTCGTGACCAACCTGCTCAATCCCAGCGGATTGGCGATCCAGGAGGGGACCGGACACGTCTTCATCGCCAACCGGCACGGCGTGTACCGCTATCTGCCAAGCGAAAAAGATCGCAACAAGCGGGTCGTGATTGAGATTCACACGCCGGGCAACGATGTGTACGGCAAAGGTCCGAAGTATGACGTCGGACCGCTTGGTGTCGCCTTCCTGGATAGTGAAAATCTGGTGGTGGGTGATGGCAGCCGTAAAGACGGCGCAGAATTCGTTCGGGTCTACAAGGTTGGAACCGAATCGCCCGCTGAACCGGCCAAAGAAGATTCCGCCGTTCATACGCTCGGCCCGATCACGGCAAAAGAAGGCGTGACGGTCAAGGGCGAAGGCAATTTCTACGGAGTCGCAGTGGGCGGCGGCGCGATTTTCGTCACATGTAACGGCGACGATACCAAAGGATGGGTTTCCAAAAGCCTTATCACCGATGGAAAGCCGGGCGAGTTGCTGCCGACAATCGCTACCAAAGAAGCCACCAGCGTCGATGCCCCGGTCGCCATCACCTTCAGCCCCGACGGCAAAGATCTGATCGTCGGACAGATGGGTGAAATGACCGTTCCCGGCGACAGCCTGTTGACGATTTACGATCCGGCCACCGGTGAATTGAAGAAGAGTTACAAGACCGGCCTCAGCGACATCGCCGGACTTGCCTACAGCCCCAAAACCGGAAAACTGTACGCGACCGACTTCGCCTGGGCCGAGCCGGCCAAAGGCGGCCTGTATGAACTGACCATCGACGGAGACGAAGCCAAGGCAACGTTGGTGCTGAAACTCGACAAGCCGACCGCGATTGCCTTCGACAAAGATGGCAACCTCTTCGTGACGGAATTCGGAAGTGCAGCCGAGGGTGGCACGAAGAATCCCGGCAGCCTGAGCAGGATCAAGGCGGGCCTGTAAAACCCACAAGAACCCCGTTTCAATTGCATCGTCCGCTTGCGGTTTCGCGACGTCGGAGTATTCCACCGACCGCGAGACCACAAGCGGCGTTTGCGAAAATAACACATTAGTAAAACAACATTAGTCAAAAATGAGACATCTGAAATGAGTGATTGCAGTCAATTGAAACTCGGCGCACCTGTGCCGGATTTCGAAATGGATACCTTTGATCCCACAGCGGGCGATTTCGGCAAAGTCAGCCTCGAAGAACTCAAGTCGCAGGGAAAGTGGACCATTCTGTTCTTCTATCCTGCCGACTTCACCTTCGTCTGAGCAACCGAGTTTTCTGCTCTGTCAGAGCAGCAGGACCGTTTCAAGAAGATGGGTGCCGAAGTTATCACCGTCAGCTGCGACACACAATTTGTGCACCTCGCCTGGCATGCCGATGAAAAGGAACTGGCCGACGTTAAGTACCAGATGGGCGCCGATCCAACTGGAAATCTCGCCCGCATGTTTGGTGTGTACGATGAAAACACCGGGCTGGCGTTGCGCGGCACGTTCATCATCAGCCCCGATGGTACGCTGATGAACGCCGAAGTAAACTTCTACAACATGGGCCGCAACATCGACGAGCTGATGCGGAAATTCAAGGCCAACCTGTACTTGTCTCGCAAGGCAGACGAAGGTTGTCCGTCGAAGTGGAAAGACGACGGCGACAAGACGCTCAAGCCGTCGGCCAAAATGGTCGGCAACGTCCACGAAGCGCTGAACGAATAGTGGCGCGATACCAAAGGTTCGTAGTGACCGCATGGATGCGGTCACTACGAACCGCTGCGATGGGTAGGCACTGCACTGGCGACACGCCAGTGGCACCCGAACACAACGCGTCATTCAGGATTCGGCGCTGCCCCAAGTTGCCCAGCCAACTCGCGCAGGCGGGCGTCATCGACGGCCACCCCCTTGGGCAACCGCTTGATTGCTTCCAATAGGTCGAGCACTTCGACTTCGGTTGCTTCAATCCCCAGTTCACCCAGCCGATGCGCGACGGCACGACGACCGCTGTGTCGGCCGATGATCAGCTTGATCCCATCGGCCCCCACCTGCTCCGGACGGTATGGCAGATAGGTATCGGGGTTCTTCAGCAACCCGTCCTGATGAATGCCCGCCTCGCTGGCAAAGATATTGTCCCCGCCAATCGGCTTGTTGGACGGGAGTGGGATCCCTGTCAATTCCGCCACCATTTTGCATAACGGGGCCAACTGCGTCGTATCGATGTTGACCGCGCGATCGTACTGATCGGGATTCAGCGCAACCGCCATTGCGACTTCTTCCAGCGCGGCATTGCCGGCCCGCTCGCCGATGCCGTTGATCGTGCACTGCACCACGTTGACACCTTCTTCGATACAAGCCAGCGTGTTGGCAACGGCCAACCCCAAATCGTTGTGGAAATGAACGGCCAGCAACGCCTTCTCGATGTTCGGCACGCCATCTTGAATGCGGCGAATGAAGTCGCGAGCTTTCTCCGGCGTCAATAAGCCAACCGTATCGGGAAAGCCGATCGTCGTCGCACCGGCGTCGATTGCGTGGCGATACGTTTCACACAAGTAGTCAATTTCAGTTCGGCTCGCGTCCTCCGGACTGAAGGCGACAATGACAAACCGCTCGGCCGCATAGGCGACAGTGTCGGTAATGATCTTCAGCACTTCGGCTCGACTCTTATTCAACTTGTGTTCGCGGTGCAGCGGACTCGTCCCGCAAAACAGACTGACGCCCCGCTTCCCGAACGCAGCATTGCTGAGTGCTTCTTCAGCAGCGTCAACATCGCCGCGCATCGTGCGGCAGAGGGCGGTCAGCACCGGTTTCTTGATCACACCCGCCATCCGGCGGATCGCTTCGATGTCGGCCTGTGATGACGCGGGGAAACCGGCGTCGAGAGAATGCACGCCCAACGCTTCCAAAGCGCGGGCAATTTGCAGCTTGTCGTCGGGTTCGAGCGTTGCACCGGGCATCTGTTCGCCATCGCGCAGCGTCGTGTCACTGAACAGCAACGCCCCCGAACGATGGTGATGATTAATGACCATCCCCTTAACCACATTCGCCACGCCATGTCGAACGCGTTTTAGAATCGGTTGCATTTTGGTGTTCCGCTGGTCTGCGCAGGTCCATTTAGCCGTCGGGCTTGCCCGGCGTGTTTTCAGTGAACGTGTTAATGTCATGCCCCGCGAACGGGGGGCTAAATGATTTCTCAGCCGGGGGCTATTTCATCAACAACTCGGGAAGCTGCTTCTTCAAATCGTCAACCGAAGTGTTGCGGGCAATCGTTTTTCCTGTCTTGTCGATAACGAACATCGTCGGCAAAGAAATGATGCCGAACTCACGCGCCGGCCGGCTATCGAGTCCGCCTGGTTCGTGAATCTGCGGCCACGTCACCTTGTGCTGTTTCAAATAGCTGCCAACCGGATCAGTCGTCGAATCGAGATTGATGCCGACGATTTCGAATCCCTTGCTGCGATACTGCTTATACAATTCGTTGATCTGCGGCAGGTCTTCGGTGCATGGCTTACACCACGTCGACCAGAAAAGTACGAGCAGCACCTTTCCACGGTAATCACCGGCGTTGATCGTGCCACCCCCCAGACTCGACGCGCTGAAACGAAACGGTTTGCCGATGAGATCCAGACGCCGAATCGCACCGGTCGCGCGGGCGCCTGCCTCTGTCTTGGAGAAGTTGCCAGCGACTTTGTCGTACCACGCGCGGGCGGCTTTTTCTTCACCCCCGAACTCTTCGGCGATGGCCAGCTGCAACATTGCATCCGGCGTATCCGATGCCTTCGGGAAATCGCCCGCAAAGTCTTTCAATTCCTTCAGCCACTGTTTCTGCACATCGGGCCGTTTTGACGCCGGCGTGTTTTGCATTTTGAGACTGAAATCTGCCAGTAATTGTCGATAGGTAACAAAGGCAACCAGGGGCGAACCGGGCGTCTTGCGGACACCAGAAAGAATCGTTGCCAGTCGATCGATTCCTTTGGGATACGTTCCGCTTTGCACGGCCGCAGCAATACCGTCCACCATTTGCCGCGTCCATTGTTCGCGTTCCTGGACAGTCGCTGAAGCGGCTGTCAGGTCTGCGAGCAAGTCGGCACGTTTGATGTTGTATTTGGTGAGTTCCGCAGCCCCCGCCGTTGGTGTCGGGCTGTTGGCGTCGAGTTTTTGCAGTTGCAGAAGCAACTTGCGGACTTCCGGAGAAATGTCACCCGGCGCCGGTCCGCCAGCCAATGCCGGCTGCATCAAGAAACCACCAATGGTGACTTGAATGGAATTGCCTTCCAACGGTTGTGGAATCTGTGTCAGCTTCCAGGACTTCCCAACGAGAACCATTTCACCAATCTGCAGCAGTCCCGACTTTCCTCCCGTCTCAACAATTGCCATCGCATTTTCGTACACAGTCAGGTCGGTGCTGTTGACATCCTCATCTGCCGGGATGGTACTCGGCATCAAACTGTCGAAACGCATCCAACGCGTTTTTGTTGTCAGCGTCTTCGAGCCGGTCATCGCGGCACGCATCTTCTTTGCCGGATCGGCGAGGGCTTCGAGAATCTTGGAAGTCAATGTCTTATTCAGTCCCAGCGACTTCAGGTCATCGGCGTTCACCAGCAGCGCCGACAAGGCGGCTTCGTTCCCCGCAACAAGTGCTTGAACGACTTCGCGGCTTGCTTCCTCGGCTGAAATCGCTTTCCAGACATCGATCTTGCCATCTTCATTGGTGTCGAGTCCCCATCGCGAGCCAGCCATGTTCAACCAGCGCGACTGATCGACCTTGTTGTTGAAGTTACTGTCGATGTCGCGGTAGACCTCCAGCCCATTTTGGAAGTACTGCCATTGATCGACCACGTTGTCGCCGTTGGTGTCGATGTAGCGGCGAAGAGTCTGCCCCGCAGGGCCGTAGACTACCCAGCCCGACGACTTGCCTTTCCGTTCGACTTTGACTTGGCATCTGCCAAACTCGTCGGCAGCGGGCGTCTCCATCTCGACGTTCTTCTGCACCGGCTTGAATGACAAAGCCAGCTTGACCGGTGGCGGATCGGCGGCTTCAGCAGCAGCACAAAATAGCAGAAAACCCAAAGTTGCCACAGCACTTCCCAATCGGCTCGCCATGCGAAACTCCATCAGTTGCACCCCACGTGTCATTGCCTCGACTCATTCCCGCGCTTATCGATGACGCGGCTGCGTCGTCGGGAAGCCTATCGACTCGCGGGATACTAGCGAAAACCGGCGGTTCAGGTCATTAGCAGTTTTTAGGGCGCGAATTCGCAGGAGGACCGTGATTTCGACGGTCTATTTAGCCGTCCCGCTTGCGGGACGTGTCGACCACAGGTTGACCGACGACACGCGGGGCAAGCCCCGCGGCTAAATGCAGCTGTGTGCATCGAAACGTGGGATATGGAGCGTCCCAGCGGCGGGTTAGGGTTGCGGGGACGCTTTCTCAAATCGGTCCATTACCGCACAGCCGCACGAATCGCTCCAGACGTTGACCGACGTGCGGCACATGTCGAGGACGCGATCGACGGCGATGATGACGCCTTGTGCTTCCGTCGGCAATCCCACCGCATCCAACACAATCAGCATCATCACCAGCCCCGCGTGTGGAATGCCGGCCGCTCCGACGCTGGCCAAAAGTGCCGTCAACGCAACCACCACCTGCATGCCGAGCGTCAAGTGAAACTCGGGGTGTACGGTGGCGTACCCCTGGGCGATGAACAGCACGGCGACCGCTTCATAGAGTGCGGTACCGTCCATGTTGATGGTCGCCCCCAACGGCAGCACGAACGAACTGACCCGGTTCGATACGCCCGCCCGCTCTTCGACACAGGTGATGGTCAAAGGAAGAGTTCCGTTCGACGACGCCGTCGAGAACGCGGTCATCAAAGCCGGACTCATCGCCCGTGCATATTCGAGCGGTGAACGGTGAGCGACAAACTTGACGATCAACGGCAGAGTAATCGTTGCATGCACGAGCAGCGCCAAAAAGACGGCCAGCATATACCACGCCAGAATGCGGAAGATTTCCAACCCTTGCGAAGCGGTCGCGAACAGCATGAACGCGAACACCCCAATCGGTGCAAGGCTGATGATGAACAGCGTCATCTGCATCATCACTTCGAAGCCAGCCTCAAAAAAATCTCTCAGCCGCTCGCCGCTATCCCCCCCCGTGCGAATGATAAAAATACCTAACAGAATACTGAAGACAATGATCGACAGAAAATCGCCGTTGGCGATGGCGTGTATCGGGTTCTCCGGTATCATCTTCTGCACTTGTTCGGCGAGTACTCCGGTCAGCGACTGTTGATGGTCGGCAATGGCGCTCTTGCCGCTTGTTCCGGGAATGTCGGCACCGACTCCAGGCTGGACGAGATTCACAATCAGAAGCCCGGTCACAATGGCCAGCAGGCTGGTCGTCAAGTAGTACAACATTGTCTTGCCGAACATCGAGCCGAGCCGCGACGTTTTTCCCAACCCGGCGACTCCCGTCACCAGCGACGTGATGATTAACGGCACGGTGATCATCTTCAGCAGCCGCAGGAACATGTCGCCGATGAACCGCGACCAACGCGTCACCTGCGAAACGAAGCCGCCGCCATGCTCTTCGTAGAGCGGCTCCCATTGCGGAAACTTCGACTTGAATTCGGCCGAGTTGGATGCGGATATTTTGGAGACAAATTTCTTGCCATCCAGGTTGCGGGTGTACATCACCTCGACGCTGCGGCCATCTTCGGTGAGATGCGCATGCCGCCCGGTGACTTTGATTGCGAGCGGGCCGTCGTGGTGGTCGCGGGATTCAGAGAGTCGGGCGAATTCGGGGTACTGCGCGGCCAATGCAGACTCGTTGGAGAATACCTCAAGTTTTTCCGATTCGCCGACAATCGTCCGGACCGCGATCTTGCCGCCGACTTTGGCAACCGTTACCTCGGCATCGTCCAACTCGACATCGCCGGGATTGACGAGAACGCCAATCACCGCCCCCAGCACCATGGCGATGAGAATTTGATAGTGCAGCGCGAGTTTTGTCATGCGTGACTTCCTGTCGGGTGCCACTGGCGTGTCGCCAGTGCAATAGGGGTGCCATCGGCGACACGCCAGTGGCATCCATATTTGAAGGAGATCGCCGAAGTACTATCGTCGATTGGCTTCGTGTTTCAGCGGCAACCAGGCACCGTTGTCCTGGCTGCTGGCGACGCATTGCTGGATGAAGTTCATGCCGTCGATGCCGTCGTAAACGTTGGGGTAAACGGTGTCCTTCGGCTCAAACGCTTCACCCGTCGCCCGCGCGACCATTGCGTCGTACGCGAATCGATAGACGTTGGCGAATGCTTCAAAGAACGCCTCGGGATGGCCGGCCGGCAAACGGCAGGCGGCTTGGCCCGAACCGTTAATGTGTGGTGCGTTGGGATCGCGGGTGTAGAGCGCGTGCGGTTGGCCGTTGCGGCGAACGGTCAATGTGTTCGGCTCTTCCTGCCGCCATGAAACGGCCCCTTTGGTGCCATCGATTTCGATAGACAGGTCGTTCTCGCGACCATGCGAAATCTGACTGGCGGTTATCGTTCCCAAGGCGCCGTTGTCAAAGCGAATGACGGCATGCCCGTAATCGTCCAACACTCGTCCCCCCTCGAAGGCTTTGAGGTTACACGAGACTTGCTCGGGCAACAGACCGGTCATGTAACGGGCGAGGTTGTAGGCGTGCGTTCCAATATCGCCGAATGCTCCGGCTGCGCCCGACTTAGCGGGGTCGGTTCGCCACGCGGCTTGTTTTTGTCCTTCATCCTCCAGCCGCGAGCGGAGCCAGCCCTGAATGTAGCTTGAGCGGATCGCCTGAATCTCACCCAATTCGCCGGAGAGAATCATCTCCCGCGCGTGCCGTATGAGTGGATAACCGGTGTAGTTGTGAGTGAGTGCGAAGACCGCGCCGGACTTTTCAACCAGGCCGGCCAGTTCTTCGGATTGCGCCAAATCGAAGGTCATCGGCTTATCACAAATCACATTGAAGCCCGCCTCCAACGCTGCCTTGGCGATTGGGAAATGCGTGTGATTGGGAGTGGCAACACTGATGAAATCGACGCGGACATCGTCCGGCAGTGCCAGTTCCCGTTCAATCAACTCGGTCACAGAGCCGTAAGCGCGGTCGGCTGCAATATCGTAGGCCGGGGCAGACGCTTTCGCTCGTTCGGGATCGGAAGAGAGCGCACCGGCGACGAGATCGGCGCGGTTGTCGAGGACCGCCGCCGTCGCGTGAACGCGGCCAATAAAGGCCCCCTGTCCGCCTCCCACTAAAGCCATCCGCAGTTTGCGATTGAGTGCGCCGTTGGTTGTTTCCATGATGTGTTCCTTGCTGTCGATATTGAGTAAATGCCGCCGCCAAGGGCGAGCAATTGTGATTGAAAGGCGCTCGCCAAGATACTGCCCGTGCAACCGATTTACAACCATCGGCCGACGAGGTTCAGCGCGCAACACCACTGCTATGCTGAATCAGCGACGCGATATTGAAGACTCTGCGATGCATTGCATCGCAGCTGCGCGGGGCCTACTTCTTTCCGGGCTTCTTCTTCAGCGTTGACATGTACTCGACGATATCGACCAACTCCTTAGCCGTCACCAGCTTCTGGATGTCGGCTGGCATCAGCGATGTGTTTTCCTTCTTCATTACTTCAATATCAGAGGTTTTGAAGGTCCGCGTGATCGCTTCGACATCTTTGATGGTGACCGTATCCGGCGTGCGGCTGGTGAGGATGCCGTTGACCACGTTGCCGCTTTCCAACACGAGTGTGTACGTCTCGAAATTGTGACTGATGCCCGCACTGGGGAACAGAATCGAGTCGTAAAATGCCTGCCGACTCAACTTGCTGCCGATTTCCGAAAGGTTGGGTCCGACTTCTTTCCCCATGTCATTCACAACATGGCATTTGGCGCAGGTGGCCGTGGTGTTGAAGACCACGCGACCGTTCTTGACATCACCTTTCATTTTGA
>CAUZOL010000104.1:0-19890 GCA_963581435.1 Planctomycetota bacterium | reverse complement strand
GCCCCCCGGCGGCGCCCCCCGGCCCGGGGGGGGCCCCCCCCCCCCCACGCCAGTGGCACCCATTCTGTCGGTCGAGATTTTCTGCGGTACTGGGCGTTGTCGCGGTATTATTCCTGCAGCACATGCAATCACTGCCAGGCAGCACCCTGCAGGCGGCCGACAAAGATGACTCGCCGAAGTCATTGGCCGGGCAACTGGTTCGGCTCAAACCGGTCGAGCCGCAGGCTGCGTTGAAAACCTTCAAGCTGGAACACGGGTTCCGACTCGAATTGGTCGCTGCCGAACCGAACGTCGCCGATCCCGTCGATGCCTGTTTCGATGAAGACGGGCGAATGTACGTCGCGCAGATGCACGGCTATCCCTACTCGGATGAAAAACGGCCGCAGTGTCCCGGGGGCATCGGCAGCCCAGAGGCCGGGGTCATCCGTTTGCTGGAAGACACCAACGCCGACGGGCGAATGGACAAAAGCGTCGTCTTCGCCGACGGGATCAGTTGGCCCACATCCGTCTGCTGTTACGATGGCGGCGTGTTCGTCATCGCCGCGCCGCACATTTATTATCTCAAAGACACCGACGGCGACAACAAAGCCGACGTCCGCGAGATCGTTTATTCCGGTTTCAGCCGCTCGAATGTGCAGGGACTGCCGAACAATTTGAAGTGGGGGCTCGACAATCGCATTTACGCAGCATCGGGCCGCAATGGTGCCACGTTGACGCACCGCGGCGAGAAGTTGTTTTCGCTGCGCGGACGCGACATTCGCTTCAATCCCAAGACCGAACGGCTCGAAGCAATCTCCGGCGGCTTACAATTCGGGCATTCCATGGACGATTGGGGCAACCGTTTCGTCTGCAGCAACAGCAACCATATTCTGCACGTCGTTTTCCCGCAGCGGTACATCGCGCGAAATTCACTTGTCGCCGTCTCGGGTGTTGTCCGCAGCATCTCGAAAGAAGGCGGATCGGCCCCCGTCTTCCGTCGCAGTCCGGCCGAACCGTGGCGGATTGTCCGCACCCGCCGCCGTGCCTCCGACCCAAAGTTTGCCAAGCGACTGCCGGCGACCGAGTTGGTCCCCATCGGTTTCTTCACGTCGGCCACCGGTGTGACCGTCTATCGCGGCAGCGCGTATCCGAGTGAGTTTCAGGGAAACGCATTCATCGGCGACGTCGGCGGCAATCTCGTTCACCGCAAAACCATCACGCCCAACGGTGCCAGTTTTATCGCCACGCGGGCCGACCAGAAGACGGAATTCATCACCTCGACCGACACCTGGTTCCGGCCGACAAACTTTGTCAACGCACCCGATGGCACGCTGTATGTCCTCGACATGTATCGCGAGACCATCGAACATCCGTTCTCGATTCCGGCCGACATCAAATCGCATCTCGATTTGGAAAGCGGCAACGACCGCGGTCGCGTCTGGCGACTCGTCCCGCCGAAATTCCAACGAACCCGGCCCCCCAAACTCGGAAAAGCCTCGACCGCCGAACTGGTGGCACAGTTGGAATCGCCCAACAGTTGGAACCGCGAGACCGCTCAGCGGCTGATTTGGGAACGGCAGGATATGACGGCCGTCGCTGGATTGAAGAAATTTGCCGTCGATTCCAAGTCGCCGACCGCCCGGTTGCACGCACTGTGGACGCTTGATGGTCTCAGCGCGTTGATGCCGCAACTTCTGATGGCAGCACTCAACGACGAGCATCCCGGTGTCCGCGAACATGCCGTGCGGCTTTGCGAGGTATTCCTGCAAACGACGCCCGAGCTTGTCGCCGCGCTTGGCAAGCTGACCGACGACGATGCGTATCGCGTCCGTTTGCAAGCTGCGTATTCGCTCGGCGAAGCCCGACCCGCCGATGCTTTGCCCGCTCTGACAAAACTCGCGGCCAGCAATCGAGCCGACCGTGACCTGCGGACGGCATTGCTGACGTCCATCGGTGAATCGTCCGACGAACTTGCCGCCGCGCTGCTTGAAGATGACAAGCTCACGCGGCAAACGCGGTTGTCCGGCGTATTAGCCGAGATTTTGAAGCTCGTTGGTTCCGACAAGAACTCCGCAGGCTCAATCGCCGTGCTTGCAGCGCTGACTGTCCGTACGCGCTCGGCCGACATCCAACAGACGGTCGTCCAGTCGCTCGGTGAGGGTCTCGCTCGCCGCGGCGCATCGATTCCCGCACTACTGGCAGAAAAGGCCGTCGCCCCAAGAATTCGTCAGCAAGTGGAAGGATTGTTTGCTGCCTCCGGAAGGCAGGCCAGTGACATGCAAGCCGCGATGACCGTTCGCAAAGCGGCGGCGGGTCTGCTCGCGCATGCCGACTTTGCCACAGCTTCGAAGCATCTTACACCGTTGTTAACGCCCACCGCTCCCAGCGGCCTGCAACTGGTCGCCGTCGATGCACTTGCCAATCATGCCGAAGCCGGCACAGCCGCCGCGCTCTTGAAGAACTGGCGGTCGTACAGCCCGCAGGTCCGACGGGCGACAATCGATGTGTTGGTGAGCCGTACAAATCACGCAACTGTTTTGCTCGATGCGATCAAAGCGGGCCGGGTCAAATCGGGAGAGATTGAACGCGACAAGAAGCAACTCTTGTTGAACCATCCTAACGGCGGTCTGCGATCACGATCACGGAAACTGTTGGCCGCCGATGTCGCGACCGACCGTGCGAAGGTCGTTGCCGGACTCCAGAAGGTGCTCGACCTCGATGCCGACCCCAAACGGGGCCGTGAGGTCTTTCTGAAACAGTGCGCGGTTTGCCACAAGGTTGGCAACGAGGGCAAACAGGTCGGCCCCGATCTGGCATCGACGAAGAACAAGTCACCGGCCGATCTACTGATCGCCGTTCTCGATCCCAATCGCGAAGCACAACCGAACTTCACCAATTACACGCTGGTCACGCTGGCAGGAAAGGTGATTACGGGCATGATCGCATCGGAAACCGCCAACAGCGTCACTCTGCGGCGGGCCGAAGGCAAACAGGACACCGTGCTGCGGTCGAACATCGAAAGCCTCACATCCAGCGGCAAGACCCTGATGCCCGAGGGACTGGAGAAAGACGTCACCCCGCAGCAGTTGGCCGATGTGATTTCGTTCGTGCGAACCATCGCGCCTCTGAAGGGAAAGTAGGAGAGAGGAAGATAAGGAGCGGGGTAGCCAAAGGGAAAACCGAGGCTTGACAATGATTTCACCAACTGTAAAGCAGTAAGCAACATGACGGTCGGTGGGGCGACGTTTTGAGAAACTTTTGAAATTCTGGCGTTTTTCGTCAAACTGGTCTCTCACTTTCGATTCATTTTTGGGTAGTCTAGAACGTCGGGCAGGTTTGACGCCGGTTCGATTGACTTCAAGATTCACACCTGAAAGCCCGCTCCGAACAACCGTGAAGGTCGAATTGGACTTTCCGACGCGAGCGCCCGCCACGACGGCAGTCAACTCCCGAAGAAGTTTGGCTTTTTGCCGATTTTCTGTTTGACGCCGATTTTCTGTTTGACTCGGAGGGGAAGTCTCGGTTTGATATGGGGTCGGCAGACGGTTTTCGGGAAAAAGTCACGAGAGTTCGGGCCAAAACGACGCGGCGCGAAACAGACGCATTTTGAAAAACTGGAGAAAAGGAACGGATGGTCAATTCTACCGCAGCCAAGAAGCAAACCGGACGTATGCTGCCGGGGGCAGATTTGCCGAATTATACGTTTATTCCCGGAACCGACACGCCCCACCCCTACCGCGATCAACGGGGGCATAGTTACGGGCAGAAGAACCGCGCGATGAAGCCGTTGCCACCCGATTCCTGGGCCGACAACCGCAACTATTTGCTGGCCATCGACTATTTCAATATCGGATATTACTGGGAAGCGCACGACGAGTGGGAGCGACTCTGGCGAGTGACCGGCCCGGATTTGACCGTCGGCCGATTTCTGAAGGGCCTCGTCAAATTGTCCGCTGCCGGCATGAAGGTTCGCGAAAAGAGCATCCACGGAGTGCGACGGCACGCAGCATCGGCAGGTGAAGTTTTTGCCGACGTCGCCGCCGAAACCGGCACCGACTCTTACTGCGGTCTGGAATTCACCAAGTTGCAGTTTGCTGCCGATCGTGCGGCACAACTGCGATATCGCAACGACTACCCGGTTGGCCGACCGTTACGGGTCTTCCCGTTCCTGCTGTTGCCAAATCCCCGACCGTTTCAATAATCTGCCGGCTTGGGATCGACTGAAATCAAAAAACCCTCGTGACCGACGGTCGCGGGGGTTTTTTCTTTTCATGTCGAGCAACAATTCAGCGTCGAGTCGATTCGCCCTTCAACATCGGTCCCAATTCCTCGACAAAATCGTTCACGTCCTTGAACTCTCGATACACCGACGCAAAGCGAACAAACGCGACTTGATCGACGTCGCGCAGCGCGTCGATGACTTTCTCGCCGATCGACCGTGAAGGAACTTCTCGCTCGAATTCCTCGTAGACGCCGGCTTCGATGTCGCAGATCATCGTTTCGATCTCGTCGGCACTAATGGGGCGTTTGTAGCAGGCCTTTTCCAATCCCGAGCGAATATTCTCGCGGTCGAAGGGAACCCGCGTGCCATCTTTCTTGATGACCTTCAGCGGCGACTCTTCGATCTTTTCGTAGGTCGTAAACCGACGTTCACAAGTCAAACACTCGCGGCGTCTGCGAATGACGAATAGCTGACTCGCGCGCGAGTCAATCACCTTGGTTTCACCATCTCGGCAAAATGGACACATCATGGCTTGGGGGTTCCGGCACGAAAAGGAATTCGGCCATCTGATGCTGCCGCGTCACAACCGATTCCATTCGGTCATGCTGAGCCAGTAGATTAGCGAAGCGATTCCCCGTTGCCTAGCTGGAAGGGGATTGTTGGTGAGGTTGGGACGAGCAAGGCAGTTTGACAGCGCCTCATTTCGACGCAAAGACGCGAAGCACCGCAAAGAAGAAAACGAGGGGGTCGCCAAAATGCGACAGGAATTGCGTCGTTTGTGCAGATATGTCGCAGCGATTTCAGTTGGGACGTCGCACCGTGACACGACTGCCCGTCCTACTCAACGGTATTGAAGTCGGTGCCACTCGTTTTTCCACGCCATTGATTCTCGTACCTTTTTCTCTTTGCGCATCTTTGCGCCTTTGCGTCAGAAATTGAATGTGCACTGTTCATTTTTGCGGTTGGTCTCTACCGACTTTCACCGCCGAAAATCTGTCGGTATTTGTCAGGTCGCTTCATCCAGAACTTCCGGATGCTCGGCCGACTCGCGGGTGTCTTCGCGCAATTCTTCCAGCATCAGCCGCAACTCGCCAAATGCGCCGAGACTGACCGTCAGCAGCAATCCAATGAAACCAACAACGCCTACCACCAGGGTAACCGTCCAGAGAATCATCCACCCGTTCATGTCGTCCCCTTTGGTTGATGACTGCTTGGTTTGGTTTGTTGGGGGAACAACAGCGACACCACGACAAATCCCAATGAGGAGATGGCAAACGTTGCCAACACCATGTGCCAATTCTCGATGTGGAACGACACTTGAACGGACTTGAGTTTCAAGTTCATCCAGTTGACGGCCGGCCCCATTGCGAGAACTCCGGTCACCCCGCCAAGTAACGCGACGTATGCTCCGGCGGTGGCAGAGCGCTTCCAGTACAGTCCGCCGACGACAACCGGCAACACGCCGGCCAGATAAACCGTTCCGGTGGTCGCCATATACTCCCACAGATTCGCCTTCGTCTCGTACCACAACCCCCACACCAGTAGCATTGCTCCAATGACAACTATGGAGATCCGCGTGCTGAGAATTCGCTGCCGTTGACTCAACGGGCCGAACAGCGGCGCGACAATGTCCTGCGTGACGACGCCGCTCCAGCAGAGCAGATAGCTGTCGTGCGTCGACATGAATGCGGCCACCATGCCCGCCGTCACCAAACCGAGTATGCCGGTGGGGATGATCTTCGCCAGAAACAACGGCGTCGCCGAAAGTGAGGAAACTCCCGTACCCCCGCCGTTGGCCGACGCAGCCACCTCGTTTTGGAAGGCGTTCAACAACTCGGGGTTCATTCTGAAAAATGCAAACGCCCCGATGCCCCACAACACGGGCAGTGCACGCCGCGCCAGAAACGGAATCGTGCTGTACAAATAAAGCTGCTGCGCCACTTCGGACGACTTCACCGCAAGTGTGCGGGAAGCACCGGCCGGCCAGAGCATGAGTGCCGTGAATAAAACCACCGCCATCTGCACCATTTTTCCGCCGCCGATACCAGCGGCTGGAACGTTGGGGTTGGTTGGATTGACGGCACTCGTCGGATCAACGTAACCATCATGCACTGTAACGACGTCTTGAAGCCCGTCGAAGCCGATGTGGCTAACGACGAACCAGGTGACAACCAGCATGCCGATGCCCAACACAACGAACTGCACCAGGTCGGTAATGACCACCGAGACCATTCCCCCCAGCACCGTGTAAAACAGCACCAACAGCAGCAGGCCGGTCATAATCAGCTTGAGATAGAGGGGATCTTGCAATCCCGAAATCGCGGTCAGAAATTGTGCGCCGGCCTTCAGGAACAGGCCCATATTCAGCACGCCGGAAACGACCATCATTGAACCGCCGACCACGCGGACGCCGCGAGAGTACCGCCGTTCGTAATACTCGGGAATCGTGAGGACGGCCGTTTGCCGTAGTCGATAGACGACAAAGCCCGACAAGCCAATGATCAACAGAAACGCGGCTTCATACAGGGCGAGATACAGCGACGCGTATTGCTGCAAGTATCCGAGTTCGGCGCTGTACATCACCGTGACCAGCCCGAGTTCGGTGCCGGTCATTGTTGCGAGCGCCAGCCGGATCCGCAGCGTGCGACCGGCCAGCAGGTAATTCGACAGATTGCCGACGTAACGATTCGCCCACAGCCCGATGACAATGGAAGCCGCCAGATAGACGCCGACAATTCCCCAGTCCCATCCGGTGAAGTTCGTATCGTACAGCGACATCGTGACCCTTCTGACAGGTGGCAACTGCGAGTCCTCGCGGGAACCAAGGTACCAACATGCCGGTCACATTGCATGCGAGAGGCGGGGGAGACAAGAAGTGTGGGAGATGGGGAGACAAGGATGCAA
This sequence comes from Planctomycetota bacterium, assembly GCA_963581435.1. Lineage (GTDB taxonomy): Bacteria > Planctomycetota > Planctomycetia > Planctomycetales > Planctomycetaceae > JABISG01. The sequence goes on along the minus strand of CAUZOL010000104.1, from coordinate 12,785 downwards.
GGAGATGAGGATGCACAACGGGCGGATTGAGATAACCGAACTGGTTTGACTCCCCCACTCCTGCTCTCCCCCACTCCTGCTCTCCCCCACTCCTTATCTCCCCCACTCCTTATCTCTCTCCTTGCCGTATCAGCAGTGGGTCGCACCAGTTGGCGTGGTCGAGGATGTCGCCCCGTTCGCCGAAGTCAACGATCAGCGTCAGTCGCTTTTTTCCGGAAAGGTCGAGCGGACCGATGGCTGTTGGTTTGCTGGCACCTGTCATCGGTCGGCTGGTGAAGACACGTTCGCCATCAACTTCGACGGCGAATTGGACACTGCCTTTTCCGCCGGCCGAGTCATCGATTCCAACCGTGGTGCGAAACTGACTGAACTCACCGGCCAGATCGTAACTGACGACGCTACGACTGTGCATTCCCAGTCCCTTGGCGTACTCGCGACCGTTCAACCGCAGCGGGCCACCGTTCACGTTGCGGTCGAGACGCAACGGCCAACGGGTTTGGAAATACGGCGTAAACTCGAATTCGGCCGGTTTCAGATCCGATAGATAAACCGCCCTGCCGCCGAGCAATCGCATCGAAACGACGGCCGACGTGGGGACTCGCAAATCTGATCCAAACTGTGTTTCCACCTCAAGCAGTCCCTGCTCGGCCAGAACCACGCGGCGAGCCGTCATCCGTGAACCGTCGCGCAATTCCAGCAGCACGCGTTTGCCTGTTTTCTTCGGCACGTTGATCAACTCGCTGTTGAGCGCCAGTGCGCGAATGTCGTTGCTGGGAATTGACAATTTCCCGACCGGCCCCTCGAACGAAAGAACGTCGGCCGAGAGTCGAATCAACTGACCGCGAAGACGATCGCCGTTTTCGAGAATGACGGTGTCACTTTTTTCGCGGTACTCCAATAGTTGTGCGGTCAGTCGGTGGCGGGTCGGCGCATCTTCGGGAAGTTGAAATGCAATTGCCCTTACGCGTTCGAGCGGGATCTTCAATCGCGGCCACGCCGGAAAATGCTGCCAAATACCAACGAGGTCATCTTCGCCTAAAGAGGTCGGCTGCAGCAAAAGCTGATCTCCGCCTGCTAACAGAACCAGCGCGCCGCGCTGTCGTTTTGCCGCGGTGCGTTTCCCGAATCGTATCGACAGCAAGTCGTTCAAATCGAACTGCTGTGGTGTTTCGTCCCCAATTGTCAGCGCCGTGTCGGTCAATTGCTGAAGCATCCCGGAACGTTCCCGACCGGAAAGCTCGACAACGGTGACGGTCTCCTTGTTCGGCGGTTGCGCTGACGCTGTCAGCGGTCCCGACAACAAGAAGACAAACGCAAATCGGTGCACTCTCATGGTGTGATATTCATCTGCCCTTTTTTGATCGAATAAGGGCGGCGCGCCAGGATTCGATCCAACCGCATGAATGCGGTCACTACGAACCTCTGTTCAACAGACGATTCAGCTGACTCACCGCTGGAAGATCGGCAGGTAATTATTCGGCATCTGCAGAATCAGGCAGGCCATTGCCGTGCCGTACTCGGTATTGATGGTGGTGTCGGTCCAGCCGCCGTTGGGTTGCTGGCGGTGGATCAATTCGTCGCGAATTGCCGGATACCAACGTTTCCAGTGTTGGCCGCCGGCATGCCACATCGCCTGCACGGCGTAATAATGTCTGTAGAAATAATGCGTCTCGAACCGGAAGACCTGGCCTCGCGGGACGAATCGGTTGAGATAACCGATGCCGCGATCGATTTCCGGGCCTTCGTAAATTCCCGCGCTGTACAGTGCGACCACTCCGGCTGCTGATCGCGGGAACATGCTCTCAGCCTTGCGAACGAGTTGATAGCGAAATCCGCCGTCGGAGTTTTGACTCTGCTTCACGTATTCGACCGACTTGTCGATTGTACTCTTGGGAACGAACAACCCGCAGTTGCGTGCTGCCCGCAAAGCCATCACCTGGCAAACCGTGACCGACAGGTCGGCATCTTTGCGTTCGGGAAAATACCGCCAACCGCCCTTGTTATTTTGCGTGTTGACGATCAACTTGACTGCCTTTTCGAGTGTCTGTCGGACTTCTTTCTTGGGCGACATTCCGTAGGCTTCGGCCAGAAAGAGCGTGGCAAAGCCGTGTCCATACATTGGCCCGTGCGACTTGCTCGATTCATCGATGATGAAACCGTTCGGCTGCGCTTGCGAGACGACAAAATCGACGGCGCGCTGCACCTCGCGACCATACTTGCCGCGACCGGGGGTGTGACCGGCCGAAAGAAACGCCATGCCGCACAGGCTGGTCACTGCGACGTTTCGCTGATAGCTACGCTGTTGGCCGAAAGAGCCGTTGGCGTGTTGCTGCACCGCCAGATACTTCAGCCCACGCTCGATAGCCTGCTGAATTTCCGGCGTGATGTACTTGCGGCCGCTCGACTCCACCGACCACGGAAGCTCTGGACCCGCAGTTGCGCGCGTCGGAACACCGGCTAACGAAATCACAACCAACAGGCTGGTGAAAACCAGTGTGCGGCAATTGCCGCGTCTCGCAGAATGCATGGCAGAAGTCCCCGTGCCGATGTGTTCAGAACACAGCCGATTTTCCGGCCGTCGTCCACATTGCACGGCAATTCCGTTCGGTCAAAACCGGACCGAATCGCGGTATTGCGAGCCGCGCAAATCAGGACTTCCCGATTGGAATGGGTCGTTGCCCGTTGTCCCCTGAAACAACTTTTCCTCAAGCGCCCGTCGTGGTTCGCTACGCTGATTACTGAACTCGCGCGGGCGAACCTGCATGTCGGGAGCCGATAGTTCATCGGGAAAGGGATCGTGCCGTTCGTACGATCGTTTCTCGACTTGCGGCTGACCGGATTCAAATCCCGGCAGCCGTGTTAACCCGGAATTGAAACAGCCTGTCATCAACAGGCACGCCGCCGCAACTCCGGCACTCTTCACGACAGACGACATACGTTGCCTTCCTCATCCTGAATCTGGCGACGAGATTTCACTTCACGTAGTTTCAAACTCGGCGCACCGCTTCCATTCGGTAGAGAACATTGTAGCACTCCCCTTTGACTCAGGACAGGCCGAAATTACCCGCTCAAGATTGGTCAACGGCGGAAAACTGCCAATTTGAGCGATGTTTTCGGTTCATTTCTGACCGATCGAGCCACCGTCTATCACGACGCAAGCACAACGTGCGGTCATGTTGTCCGCAATCAATCGTTCGACATATCGGGAGATTTTGATACACTAGCGGCGGTAGCCGACATCGAAATCGGGGTGATGTCATCGTGGTTTGCGTTCGCGAACTGGCACGCCACAGCGTGGGGTTTTGCGTGCTTGTTTTATTTCTGAGGCCAGCACTTCCTGCTAAGACGGAGGCCGTTTCATGCTGACAATCCAGGGACGACCGCAGCGAGTTTGCTCGGGACTGACCCGGCGTGATCTGTTGCGCGTCGGCGGAGCCGGTTTGTTTGGGGTGAATTTGCCCTCAATACTTGCAGCGGAGGCAGCCACGGATATTGCCTCACCCGGAACAGCTTTCGGCAACGGGCGAGCAAAGTCTGTTCTGTTTCTCTATTTGTTTGGCGGCCCAAGCCAGTTGGAAACATTCGACATGAAGCCGACGGCGCCGGCGACGATTCGCGGCCCGTTTCAGTCGATTGATTCACGAACCCCCGGCCTGCGTATCTGCGAACATCTGCCGAAGACGGCAGCGATTTCCGATCGCTTGTGTGTCGTTCGCACAATGACGCATCCGCACAACGATCACAACGCCTGCCATTACATTCAAACCGGACACAAGTGGACCCGCAGTGCGGAGAACGGCAGCGACGTCAATGCCCGCGACACCGACTGGCCGGCGATGGGATCGGTCGTCGAGTACCTCTCGGCACACGCTCCCGACCGACATTTGCGAACGTTTCCCGATTACGTCTACCTGCCGAATCGGCTCGGTCATCTAGAGTCGTACGATCGCACCGGACAATATGCCGGCTGGTTGGGACCGGCGTACAACGCGTTGGCGACCGACATCCGCCGCCGCAACAGCAAGGACAATCCTTTCTTTCGCGACTGCACCGAGACGGAACTCGACTTCCGAATTAAAGGGCTGGTGCCGGAATCCGAGATGTCGCTCGATCGGCTCAACCGTCGCCGCAGTTTGCTGGAACAGTTCGACGATAGCCGACGCGTCGTCGAGAAATCGAAGCAGTTCGTCAACTATGACGCCATAAGGCAGCGGGCCATGTCGCTGGTCACTTCGGAGAAACTTCGCAGCGCGTTCGACATCCGCCGCGAATCCGATTCGCTTCGTGACCGATACGGTCGGCATCTGTTTGGGCAGTCGGTGTTGATGGGCCGCCGCATGATCGAAGCGGGCTGCCGATTTGTCAGCGTGATCTGGGATGCGCCCGATGGCTACAGTTGGGATTCGCACCGCAACTCCAACAGCCTCAAGGACCACCTGCTGCCCAAATTCGATCAATCGTTTTCCGCGCTGATGTCCGACATGGACGACCGAGGTTTGCTGGACGAAACGCTGGTCGTGGTGGTGGGCGAGATCGGCCGCACGCCGAAACCCACTGCCACGTGGGGCCGCGGACACTGGAGCTTCTGTTTTCCCGCCGTGCTGGCCGGTGCCGGCATTCGTGGCGGAACCACCTATGGGCGTTCGGACAAGGACGCCGCGTATCCGGCGACGCATCCGGTCAGCCCCGAGGACATGGCCGCGACGATTTATCAATCGCTGGGGATCGATCCGCATCTGGTCATCCCCGACCAACAAGGCCGTCCAGTCAGGATGATCGAGGGCGGCGAGCCGTTGACGAAATTGTTTTCTTAGCACGAGGGGCAGAATCAAAACCTCTGGTAGGTGTTGGATTGGAATCAAGGAACCATTGATGAACGGCGACTTCTGTCGTGGCCCTGTCTCCCGCCGCGGCTTCATGCAAATTGGTGCGTTAGCGTTGGGCGGCGGCACATTGGCCGATGTCCTCGCCGCTCGGGCGGCCGCCGGTCAAACGGCTGCGCCGGATACGTCGGTCATCATGCTGTATCAGCATGGTGGTGCGTCGCAATTGGAAACGTACGATCTCAAGCCCGATGCGCCGAGCGATTACCGCAGCATCTTCTCGCCGATTTCCAGTAACGTCCCCGGCATGGATTTCTGTGAGTTGTTTCCGCTGCAGGCGAAACTGGCCGACAAATTCTCGCTGGTGCGGTCGCTGCATCACGATGTCGGAATTCACAGCGACGGCGGCATCGTCGTCCTTACCGGCAAGCGGCCGACGAAACTCGATCCGACATCACAGTCGAAGAGCGAGAACCCCGATTTCGGCCACATCACCGGCAAGATTCGCGGTATGAAAACCAGGGCGATTCCACCGTACGTTGCGATTCCCCGAAAACCCTACATGACACGGCCGACCTATCTTGGATTGCATAACGCCCCATTCGAGCCGGGCGACCCCGCGTCAAAAAGTTATACACCGCCTCAGGTCAAGTTGGCTGCCGGTCGCGATTCCCGCTTTCTCAAAAACCGCCAACAACTCGTCCGGCAACTCGATCGAATGCGCAACGATCTGGACGTCGCGGGTGAACTCGGCAGCATCGAGAAGTTTCGCGGCCTCGCCTTCCAAATGCTCACCAGTCCGGAAGTGGCGAAAGCATTCGATATCAAACGCGAAGACCCTCGACTCAGTGAACGATACGGCGACAACCAGTGGGGGCAGTGTTGTCTGCTTGCCCGCCGACTGGCCGAAGCCGGAACCGCCGTCATCAATGTGTATTTCAATACGCCCAAGACTGGGCAGGAATTCACCAACTGGGACGATCATATCTCAAATGCGGGTCGCCCGGGACATTTCGGAAAATACATGAAGGTTCGCCTGCCGTACATGGATCAGGCCGTCAGCACGCTCATCGAAGACATCCATGAACGCGGTCTCAACCGAAAGGTTTTGATCGTTGTCGTCGGTGAGTTCGGCCGCACGCCACGTTTGAGCAAGAACACGACGGGCGCCGGTCGCAATCACTGGCCGCAAGCCTATACGGCGCTGTTATCGGGCGGAGATTTGCGAATGGGACAGGTGGTCGGCGCAACCAATAGCAAGGCGGAATACCCGGCCCAGAAACCGTACACACCACAGGATTTGCTGGCGACCGTTTACCGCCATTTGGGCATCGACCCGCAATGGACGTTCAACGATCACTCCGGCCGTCCCCACTACATTCTCGATAGCGGTCGACCGATTCCCGAGTTGATTTGATTGCCCCGCACGCCGCGCAATCTGGGGATGAAAACCTTCACGGCTCTTGCGTACTTGTCGGCTCTTTGGCGCGGCCGGCGGCCCAGGCGCGCAGCGCTTTCAATTCTCTCAGTCCCCGACCAAAGTAAATGCTTTTCAGTGAATCGAAATGCTGCCGATAGACGCGGTCGCGGCGTTCCTTCCAGTCGACTTGCGGCGTGACCCAGCCCCGCTCGGTCATCGTGAGGGTCAATGCGTTGGCGATGAGTTGATGTCCGCGGAATTTTGGATGGACGTGGTCAACCAGTATTTCACCACTCAGAATCCCGTGTCGGCATTCCGTTTCCAGTAGCGTGTAGGCGTCAACTAATGGAGTGCCGGTATCGGCCGCAGCGTCGGTCAACACATTCTCCAACGGGGCGATCATTCGCAGCGGGCAGATATCCAGTTCGCGCGCCCTCAAGAACGATTCGCGTGCGAGATCCGGACTTCCTGTCAGCAGGTGGCATCGCCCCAATTCGTAATGTGTCGCCGCGTACTCGTCATCGACATCGAGAGCCTGATCAAACAGTTGAACCGACTGAAACAGGTCGTCGCGATAATGGTTCTGCGCCTGCTGGACCAGCGTTTGCCAGCGGGCGAGTTCTTCCCGTGATAGCTTATCGCGATGTTGCGACTTAAACGGCGGGCAATCGCTCAGATTGGAAGGGGGACGCATGAGAATCAGCGGAATCTCCGCATTCTGCGAAAGCGTAATCATCCGCCGAACATTGTGTTCGTAATGGGCGATCACGCCGGAACGAAAAACGGGGTCGCGATGAAACGCCTCGATGCCGTTCTTGTAATTGAGCAGCGCATCGGCATCGACGGACAGGTTTGGTCGGCCTGTCGAGGATGCATCCGCTTGAGTTAGAGATTGATAGGCCTCCCACAGCAGAGAGTACGTTCGCAACTGCGAAACGAATCGGTGTGTCGCCTTCATCGCTGCCGAAGTTTGCTTGATGTGTCCGTACGTCCGCTCTTCGAGAAACTCATTGTGTCCCGTGCAGACGATGAACAGATCCGGCTCGTAGGCGATGCACTCTTCTAGGATCGGTACCAACCGATAGCTGGCATACGAAATGCCGCCGCAGTTGATGACTTCCCAATTTCGTTCGGGCTGAGCAGTTTCCAAGCTCAATTGCAGCCACTTGGTGAACGATGTGTCGGTGGAATACGGTCGCCCTTGGACCGTCGAACCTCCCAGGCAAAAAACGCGAAATGTGTCTTTCTTTTTCTTCGCTGGAAACGACTCCGGAGCAAAATAGAGCTTATGCCGCGAAGGCGGAATTTCTAGCCGCGTACCCGATTCGTTCAGCACGAACAGCGGGCGAACATCGTCGAAGCCGACAAACGGATCGTCCTGCTCGTTCAATCCGCCAACGTCCAGCACTGCCAAGGCGAGTTCCAGCAGCACGAACATCGACAGCCCCAACACGACCGCCACCGTCCGGAACAACCATCGTCGCCGACCGTTTCGCATGGAGTGGGATGCCTGTTCGCTTGTCATATCCACTGGTCTATTTTGTGATCGAACCGGTTGCACGTGGAAACCGGTGTGAAGCTCCCGTGTGAAGCCCCCGCGAAGACACTGTGAAGAAGAGATGAAGACGCTGGTTGTGCTCTTCGTTGACCGGGCATCGGCTGTCGCCAACCCGCGCCATCGAGTATCCTGAATGAAAGCATGTGTTGGATTGCATACCGACACTCAGTGCGCACCGTTATATCATATCGAAGACCCACCACCGTTGCATTCCCGATGCTTCAGTGTTCGATCCCCCGGGCCGCAGTCCGCGGGCTTTGAGACACCATCAATTACAACACACGAATTCAATTCATCTCCCAGGACCAATTGAAGGACCATAACCGATGAGTTCTGTTTCTCGCCGACGTTTCCTGAGTGTTTCAAGTGGTGTGGCTGCCGGCTTCTATGGGCTTCGCAGTTTTTGTGGTGCTGCCAACAGTGACCAACGGAGCGACCAATTCGTCGAGCAATACGGGCCGCTCGTTCCGGATGCCAAAAAAGTTCTCGATTTACCACGCGGGTTCCAGTATCGCATCATTTCCCGTACCGGCGACAAACTCAATGACGGGCTTCTGCTTCCCGGCCTGCCCGATGGCATGGCAACATTCGCCGGCCCGAACGGTCGCACAATTCTCATCCGTAATCACGAACTGCTTCCCGATCACGGAAACGCGTTCGGCAAGAAGAACGAACGGCTGACGAAGGTTGATCGTAAGCGACTTTACGATTACGGCAACGGGAAAACGCCGGGAGCCGGCGGCACCAGCACAGTCGTCTTCAACACGAAGACGCAGCGCGTCGAACAGCAATTCATGAGCCTGCTTGGCACCTACCGCAACTGTGCCGGCGGTCCAACTCCCTGGAATAGTTGGATCACCTGCGAAGAAACCGTCATTCGAGCCGGACTCCACGAGGACGGATATTTCGCCGAAAAAGATCACGGCTACGCCTTCGAGGTGCCGGCGACTTCTGAGATTTCGCTGGCCGAACCGCGACCGCTCAAGGCGATGGGGCGATTCAACCACGAGGCGATTGCCGTCGATCCCAAATCGGGAACCGTTTACGAGACGGAAGACCGCGACGATGGACTGTTCTACCGTTTCCTGCCGAAGAAGCCCGGCCGATTGGCCGAAGGCGGAAAGCTGCAGGCTTTGCAGATAGTCGATAAGAAGAGTGCTGACACCCGCAACTGGGATGCAGTGGCCGGAACGTTCGGTGTCGGTCGCAAAATGTCTGTCGAGTGGATCGACATGAAAGAGATCGATTCGCCGAAAGATGATTTACGTTACCGCGGCCACAAAACCGGCGCCGCGCGCTTCGCTCGGGGCGAGGGGATTTGGACGGGCAAAGACGAAATCTACTTTGCCTGCACCAGCGGCGGTGCGAAAAAGGTGGGGCAAATCTGGCGATACATTCCCAGTCCGTATGAAGGAACGGCACGCGAGAAGGATCATCCTGGGATATTGGAATTGTTCATCGAGCCGAACAACACCGAATTGCTTCACAAAGCCGACAACCTGACGATTGCCGCCTCGGGCGACCTGATTGTTTGCGAAGATCACAGCGATACACCTTGCCGTTTGGTCGGCGTCACTCCCAAGGGAGATCTCTATCTGCTGGCCCAAAATCATCTGGACACAGAACTCGCCGGATCGTGCTTTTCACCCGACGGTACGACGCTATTCGTCAACCTGCAGAAAGCGGGGCTGACCGTCGCAATAACGGGCAAGTGGTAACACTGAGAGTTCATCCGCTCTTGCGCGGGTTCCTTTGCAAACCGAAGGATGATAGGTGTCGACAGGAGTGAAAGTGTCTTGCGCGGTGTGATGTTGATCCCTAATTGTCCCCGGAGCAGGATATCGCCACTTGACATCAAGTGGATCGAGGTGGGAGAATTGATTTGGCAGGTGTATAGTGCGTTGCGAAGAGCAATCGTGGGCATTGCCTGCCCTTGTTCATTTCACTTGCCGTTCGTTGGCAGGAACTCACATCGGGCTGGCGTTGGAGCGGAACATGTTGGCACAACTCATTCCGGTTGAAGGCGACGAGCCGATCGTACTGAAGAAGGACGTAATTCTTGTGGGCCGCAAGTCGCGACTGTGCGATTTGGTGGTTGATCGGGGAAGCGTCTCGAAGCTGCATTGCCTCATCGTCAAGACCGACGGCCTGTTGTTCATCCGCGACCTTGGAAGCACCAACGGCACCAAGGTGAACGGTCAACGAGTGACCAGTGGTGCGCTGCTACCGGGCGACGAGCTGGCATTCGCCGGTGCAAAATTCCGCGTCCACATGGGCCCCGACGAGGCGGACGACAACGAAGACTACCTCGCCACCAATACGCTGGATGATCTTCCCGGCGAGCTTCCGGATCCCTCATTCCCGGCCAATCAAGACAGCGACAGCGACGTGTGGATGCTCTCGGACGAGAACGATATCTGATCGGGTTGGGGTGCCACAGGCGTGTCGCCAGTGCAGCACGGTGAACACCGGCGACAGGCCAGTGGCACCCTTCGACAGAGAAGCGATTACGATGCGATGCGCAGCTTAATTTCGTTGGCATTCAATGCGACGATCGCGATGCCGAGCTTGTCGGCCAGCTTGGCGACTTCCTCTTGGTTCAGCATGATGGTCATGTCGCTTTCGATCGCCAGCACGCGTGCTCCGGCTTCGTGCATTGTTTGCAAAGTCTGAACACCGATTGTTGGAACGTCGAATCGCATGTCTTGTTGCGGTTTGGCCACCTTGACGACGGTGAGACCACCGCGTTTGCACAGCTGGCCCGCGCGGCCGATGGCGGCGTCGGTGCCTTCGATGGCTTCGACGGCGATCACGGCCGTGTCTTTAATGACCACCGTCTGCCCGATGTCGAGTTTCCCCATTTCCTTCGCCATCTTCCAGCCAAATTTGATGTCGCGCCATTGCGCAGGCGAGGGCTTGCGGCGGGTAAGGAATCCGTGTTTCACGAGAAGCTCCGGACAGAAATTGAGGGCCGATTCGAAGATGATATTATCGCGGGCGAATTCCCGGATGACAGCGAGTAACAACGTGTCGTCGGTCTTGTCCTTGCGGGCGTACCGAAACAACACGCTCAACGCGCGCAGATCGGGGAAATTCCGAATCCAACGAAAACGCTCGAACAACGCCGTCTTCTCGATTTTCCCAGCCATAACAGCCCGTTGGACGCCGGCCCGCTTAAACAGCCGAATCGCTTTGCCGACCCGTCCCAGCGGCGCGACGGAGAAGCCGTCACAGATTTCCGACAACTCATCGGGAACCAGACCCAACACACCAACGCAGTGCACCGAAAAACCCTGTGATTTCGCCGCCTTGGCGAAATGGATCGGAAACTGCCCGCTGCCGGCAAGCAGCCCGACGCGTTCGGGTTGTGTGTTTGAGTTGATGGTCACGGCAACGATTGGTTCGCGTTGAAGAATTTCATGGCAATTGGCCGAGTACCCGAAAAAGATCGTTTGAGAAAAACTGTAGGCAATGATTTGGTTGCGACATCAAGCAGCCGGCTTCGAACTCGATTGTCCCGACTCCGACAGCGCATCGAGTCGCGACGACAGTTGATCGACTTGTGCTTCGAGTTTACGAAGACCTTTGCGCAGCTCGGGAATCTTCTTAGGTGCCATTGCAATCTTGATCGCTTCAGCCGCAGATCGCGCTGGCACGCCCATATAGGTGGCATCGGCGGGAACATCTTTGATCGCGGCAGCTCGCCCCGCCAGTATGCTGCCTTCCCCCACGTGAACGTGATCCGCCACGCCGGATTGCCCGCCACAAATCACGTAGTCGTCGGTGGTTGCCGAGCCTGCAAAACCGACCTGAGAGACGAGCAGGTTATGACGTCCGAGTTCGCAGTTGTGGGCGATCATTACTTGGTTGTCGATCTTGGTTCCCTCGCCGATGATGGTTTGCCCGATCATCGCGCGGTCGATCGTCGTCGATGCGCCGATTTCAACGTGGTCGTCAATTCGCACACTGCCGAAGTGCGGAGTTTTTACGTGGCGGCCGTCGATCAGCTTATAGCCAAAACCGTCGGCACCAATCACCGAGCACGCGTGAATTTGCACGTGGTTGCCAACGACAACATCGCCGTAGAGGACGACATTAGGGTACAGGGTCACGTCGTCGCCAATGCGGCAGCCCGGCCCAATGCAAACTCCGGGCAAAATGTCGCATCGCTCACCGATAATAACGTCATCGCCAATACTGGCACCGGCATGAATGTTCGTCTCCTCACCGACCTGGGCCGACGGACTGACGAATGCTTGCGCGGAAACTCCGATTACCGGCCGCGGACGCTGTGGGCGAAGAATCGTCAAGACTTCGATGAATGCTGTGGCGGCGTCTTCGACCACCACCACGGCCATTTCGGGCGGCAATTCAGGCAGACTGTCGATGTGGTCGCGGCAAACGATCACCGCGCCGGCGCGGCAATCTGGCAGTTTACGCAATTTGATTTCGTCGCCGGCAAATGTAATGTCTTCTTCGCTGGCTTTTTCAATTGCCTGCGCATCCTGGATGAAGCACTCCGAATTGCCGCGCACCTCAGCATTCAGAGATGATGCAAGCTCTTGTAGGGTAGGCATTTAGGCGGGATTCCTTTCCCTGGGCCAACCATCGTCGCGGGTAGATGTTGGCGTTTTGTACTGGAATTCAGCACATGACCGCAAGATCGGTTCGACGCGACATAAACATTGCGTGAGTGGTGCGGTTAGTCGCCGGCAGATTTTGACCCAAAGCCGCGCTGACGCAGAGGATCGCGAAGAGGGGGAAGAGAGGGGTGTATTGGGTCAGTCAACGCTCCATTGCTGACCGAACTTCTATGCCGCAATGTTTCTCATGGCCCATATTCATTGCGCACCTTTGCCACTTTGCACGTGGATGTCCATTTTGACGATTCGTATGCGCAGCGTGAAGCGGCTCGACGGTTGTATTCGCGGGTTGGCGTGCGAGCGAATTGAGCGGACCGAAGGATTCGGTGGCCACGCGACTT
>CAUZOL010000103.1:0-19903 GCA_963581435.1 Planctomycetota bacterium | reverse complement strand
GGTTACGTCTCGACGCTCCGCAAAAACGACCTGAAAATCCTGGACGGCATCCAATCCGCCTTCCACCAGTCCCCCAACCTGCCAGCGCACATCTTCGTCACTGGGTAGTTACATAAAACCGCCGAGTGTGGATGTCTCATTCTGGGGTATCAGTGATCAAGGACAAAGTATTCTTTACGTGATCGACGGATCACCAGGAATGAAAGGACGCCCAATCGACGCGGTCATTAAGAAGCTCACAGAAAGTATCAACCGCCTGAGTGCGAATCAGACAGTTCAGGTGCAATTCTATATCTGCAGGCACCCAAACCATCCAATACCCGATTTCCGAAAGGTCAGTTTTGTCGGAAACAAACGAGACGTAATCGCACGTGCAAAGCATTTTGCAACATCTTCGTACAAGCCTGTTTCACAATTCGCAGGCTCGTTTGCTGGCAGAGTGGATTCTCACAATGTAATTATCCAGAATGCCGTCGAAACCGCTCTTAAAGAGAAAGCGGATGTAATGTACCTCGTCGCGGTTGACAAAAGCCCATTCGACCGGCGTTCGCAATTCGTGGCTTTGAAACGCATGTCACAAGCCAACATCGGAAACACCAAGATTCATTGTGTGCAAATGCGATTGCTGGATATATCCACCGGGTTAGATTCTCACAGTGCCCTGTTGAAGGATCTTGCAAAACAAAACGGTGGTAGGTTTGTTAGTGCACGCTAAATCGTCTGCAAACATCCGGCAATGAGCTAGCATCAAATGCGAAATGGTTCTCGTTTGGTCAGTCAGTTATCCGGATCGGTCACTGTGCTTGAAGACTTGCTCAGACTCCATACTTGGCTTTCAACAGAACTTGCCGCGTAGCAACTGACGCATCCGCATACTGCGATTCGTCCACACATTGCCTCGTTTCACCTCTTCGACGAGAGAGTGGCGGGCTGGCACAACGACAATCCGAACCACTCGAAATTCACGCCGACGATTGTTGGTGTGGATTTTTTCATAGGGAGCGTGGGGGAGACGCTCTGTGCGGACATTCTCGTCGGTCGGAGAACCGTTGGCCCGAGTTGAAAAGGTCACGAGAGATGGCGTCGTCCACTGTGTCAATCTTGTAGCGTGTGACACGATGATCAACCGGGGGGACATCCCACGAATCTTTGGCGAACTGCTGACGATCTTGGAGAAGGACAAAAGGACCAACCGGATCGTGCTTCCGGTCAGTCAGGAGATTTTCACGATACCCCGAAACGTGTTCGTCATCGGCACGATGAACACTGCAGATCGTTCGATCTCTTTGTTGGATGCTGCACTTCGTCGGCGTTTCGGCTTCATTGAAATGATGCCAGACGGAACCGTGCTTCGTGACTCAGTGGTTGCTGGAATCCCATTGCGAGCTTGGTTTGATGCCCTGAATACCCGGATTCGAGAGCATGTGGGTCGAGATGCACGAAACTTGCAGATCGGACACTCGTATCTGATGCAGGGCGGTAGTCCCATGACGAACGACCTAGGTTCAAAACGGCAGACGAATACATGGCCCATGTCGAAAGTTCGCTGTCTAACGACACAACCCCTTGGCGGCCAGTGACGCGTGCCCAACAAGATGCTGTGGACCGACGCCAATCGCAAGCGGCGTCGCCATCTGAAAAACGTCGATGCGCTTGCGAGTGATTTGAACTTTGGACGTGATCGCACGGACGTCATGAACGAAGCAATGCCCAGATACGCCAATCGGCAGAGCGATCCGGCTCGGCTTTAAATCGAAAAGGGCCGGATGTTTGCAGGTTCGACTTCTGCTCTGTGTACTGGCAACTGGCAGTCCACCTTGGCTGGGTCTCTGCAGCCGAAAATTCTCAGTCGGTCTTGACCCGAAGTCGCGAAAATGTTTGCGCGCTCTTCCCGTATTGGAAGATGCCGTAGCGTGGGGCATCGACTATGCAAACAGTTCGTGAACCACACGACCTTCCACATCCGTTAAACGGAAGTCGCGACCGCTGTAGCGGAAGGTGAGCTTTTCATGATCCAGCCCCATCAAGTGCAAAATTGAGGCGTGCAGGTCGTGGACGTGAACTTTGTTCTCGACCGCCGCGAATCCAAAGTCGTCGGTGGCACCGTATGTCATTCCGCCCTTAATGCCGCCACCCGCGAGCCACATGGAAAAACCGTGATGATTGTGGTCTCGACCGTTTCCGTTTTCGGCGACCGGGGTTCTGCCGAATTCGCCGCCCCAGACGATTAGCGTATCCTTCAACAGGTCGCGCTGTTTCAGGTCTTTGATCAACGCCGCAATCGGTTGATCCACATTCTTTGCTTTATCTGCATGGGCCTTGATGTTTCCGTGGTCGTCCCACGGCTGGCCGTTGCCGTAATAAACCTGCACCATTCTCACGCCGCTTTCGACGAGCCGCCGGGCAGCCAGGCAACCGGTGGCAAACTGCCCCGTGCCGTACGATTCCCGCGTTTGTTTCGTTTCCTTCTTCAGGTCGAAAACTTCTTGTGCCTCCGACTGCATTCGAAACGCCATCTCCATCGACTGGATTCGAGCTTCGAGGCGATTGTCCTGACCGCCACGTTTTTCGAGATGCAACTCGTTCATTTTCTTTAAGAGATCAAGCTGTCGGCGTTGGCCACGGCTTGTGAGATACGGGTTGCTGATGTTCCGAATGACCTTCTTCGGATCGACACTGTTTGCGTGGTTAATGTGCGTTCCCTGGAAAATGCCGGGCAGAAAACTGTTGCTCCACAACTGCGGCCCGACGACCGGCTTTCCCGGACACAACACAACGTAACCGGGAAGGTTTTGATTCTCGGTTCCCAGCCCGTACAGCAACCATGAACCCATCGCCGGTCGGGTGGGCTGGGTCTCGCCGCTGTTCATCATCAGCAGCGATGGTTCGTGGTTGGGAATGTCGGTGTGCATCGAACGGATGACGCAAATGTCGTCGATACACGACCCGACATTCGGAAACAGGTCGCTGACCTCGATGCCGGACTCTCCGTACTTCTTGAACTTGAACGGCGACATGAGAAGACCGCCGGTTTTCCGTTCGGTCTTGAGGTCGGCTGAAGGGGGGCGCTTGCCGTTGAACTTCTCGAGCGCCGGTTTGGGGTCGAACGTATCGACCTGCGACGGTCCGCCATTCATAAAGAGGTGGATAATGTGCTTTGCCCGCGGTGCAAAGTGCGCAGCTTTCGGAGCCAGCGGACTGGACGATTCCGCACCGCTCGCCAGCATGCCGTCCTGAGCGAGAACGCCGGCAAGGCCGAGTACTCCCAAACCTGTGCCCATGCATTGCAGCGACTCGCGGCGAGTCATTCCGTATCGTTGTCGTTCGGAGTTCATATTTGTTCTTTGAATTTGGGTTGTTTGAGCGACGCGAAGCGGGGCGATTGTCTGGTCACGTTCGCTAATCGAGGTACATGAACTCGTTGCTGCCCAGTAGCACCTGGGCATAGCTTTGCCACAGCGTCAACTTGCTTTGTGGATCAACTTCACCGCCGAGGTATGCCAAGCCGATTTCGATTTCAACGTCCGACACTGGTCGGCCGTAGGCAAGCATAAAGGCGCGTTGAATTCGGGCTTCGTTGCCCTCGGGGACTTCCTTGTGAAGTCGCGCGGAGAATGCCTTGGCCTGCTCGACCATAAACGGGCTATTCAGCACGAAGAGCTGCTGCTGCGGCACGGTCGTTTCACTTCGCTTGGAACTTGTGATATTGGCGTCGGGGAAGTCGAACAGTCGCAGCAGGCTATCCAATTCGTGGCGGCTGACTTTCGCGTATACCGTTCGGCGAACATTGTTGGCGTCTGCCAGATTTGTTGATG
Source organism: Planctomycetota bacterium (assembly GCA_963581435.1). GTDB lineage: Bacteria > Planctomycetota > Planctomycetia > Planctomycetales > Planctomycetaceae > JABISG01. The sequence continues at coordinate 16,088 of CAUZOL010000103.1, read as the reverse complement.
GACCTCCCAGCGTGCGGTCAAGTCGGCCGGAAACGTCGAGCAATGCATCACGCCACGCTTCCACGTCCAAACGTCGCCTTGTCATTTTCCAGACGAATCGGTTATCGGCATCGATGTTCGCGTTGGACTCGCTACGCGACGTGCCGAGCCGATACGTTGAGGAGAGCATGATTTCGCGGTGCAGCGCCTTGATCGACCAGCTCGACTCGATGAATTTCGCGGCAAGATAATTCAGCAACGCGGGGTGAGTCGGAGCGTCACCCTGTCTTCCAAAGTTGCTGGGCGTGGCAACGATTCCACGACCGAAATGATGTTGCCAGATTCGGTTGACGAAAACGCGGGCCGTCAGCGGGTTGTCGGCTTGGGTGATGGCTTCGGCCAGTTCTCGGCGACCGCTGCCTTTTGTGAAGTGGTCGCGTTTTTCTCCGGCGAGGATTCTCAGGAATCGCCGTGGCGCCACTTCGCGTTGTCTGGCGGGATTGCCGCGTACGAAAACTCGCATGTCGGCAATCTTGCCCTCGGTGTAGGAATGAGCGATCGCATACATCGCCGGAGCGGTCTTCTTTGCGTCTTCAAAATCGGCCCGCAGCTTGATCAGCTGTTCCTTTTTCTCACTGGTCAGGAAGTTCTCAAGGTCGCCGTCACTCACTGCCAGCGGACCGTCTTTGCCAAGCACGATGGACAGCAGGTCCTTACCGGGACTGATCGGTCCGTCGATTGGCTTTTCGGTGTAGACGCTGAATTGCACGCTTGCCTGGTCACCACAGCCGCCCGCCTGGTCCGATCCACTGTTGTCGAGGCCGCCGGTTGCTTTGAAACGTTGATACCCTTCTGGTAGGTCGTAGACGATTACGGTTGGAGCATGCACGCCGATACCGTTTTCGTATTTCTTTCCACCGACGCGAATGGGTTTGCCTCCGTAGTTGCGATTAATCTTACCGCCGCCAAAACCCTCCAGCGACTTCCACTTCACTTCCGTCAGCTTCAATTCGCCTTTCTTTCCGACGAGCCGCGGAGCGATCCAGTCGGCATGATCGCAGCTTTTTCCGTTCCCTCCGTCGGAGACGACGAGGAACAATTGCTTTGCTCCGCTGATATCGACGTCGATGCCGGCGGTTGGGCGAACCTTTGTGACGAGCGGTGTCACGAATCGCGGACTGCCCGGCTTGTGTGGCTGGTCTCCCACCACCTTGGCAAGGTTCGTTGTGGCGACTCCATCACGAACATTCAGCAGGCTCTCGACATGTTTCTGGAAACCACTTGCAACTTTCGAGACGGCCTCCGGCACAGTTGCCTGGCCGTCGTTGCCCGATGACTTCTCGAGTTTGAGTGCAAACCACGATTCGAGTTCGCCAACTTTCCCCTTTTGCTTCGCATCCAGAAATCCAATCCACCGTTTCAGCAAGAACTCATTCACTCCGGCCTTCTCAGCAAGCTTCGCCGTGTTAGTCGGCTGACCGTTCGTGGCGGCCGCTTGATGCAACCATACCGTCTCGATGTACTTCGCAATCTCGCCGACCTTCGATTCGGCAGCAGTCGATTTCGCATCGGCCAGAAACTTCTTGATGTCGGCTTCGGTGCTCTTAACTCGCTGCTGACCGGCGTTGTACGTCTGGATGTCGGCGGGCTTACACAACGGAGCGTTGTGCAGTCTCGAACTGCGAAAGATGCCAGCGAGTGAATAGTAATCCTGTGTCGGAATCGGATCGAACTTGTGATCGTGGCAGCGGGCACACGAAACCGTCAGTCCCAGGAAACCACGCGTGAGCGTATCGACGCGGTCGTCGAGTTCGTCGGCCGCCGCCTTGGCCGCATCGCTGTTCTTGTAGTACTGTGCACCGAGACCAAAGTATCCGAGCGCGACGAGATGGTCGTATGAGTCATCCGACTCCGGTCCGATCAGGTCCCCCGCAATCTGCATTCGCACGAATTTGTCGTAGGGCATGTCTGAGTTAAAAGCAGCGACCACCCAGTCTCGGTATCGATAGCCATTTGTGTTTTCTTTGACCGCAAAAGTGTGAGCCTGATCTTCGGCGTACCTTGCCACGTCCAGCCAATAGCGGCCCCACCGCTCTCCGTAGTGATCCGATCGAAGCAACCGGTCAATCACCTTCTCGAATGCCGCCGGTGAGTCGTCTTGAAGAAACGCAGCAACGTCTTCCGGAGTGGGAGGAAGTCCGATGAGGTCGAATGTCGCGCGGCGGATCAACTCGCGCTTTCCCGCCCGATCGACAGGCTGCAATTTCAGCTGTTCCATTTTCGCGAGCGTAAAAAAGTCGATGGCATTCGTCGGCCAATCGGACCGTTTTACTTTCGGTTGGGCAGGCTTGATGATGGGCTGGTATGCCCAGTGCTTGCCCGCCTTGTCGAAGTCAATCGTCGACTTCGCAATGGCTTCTCCGCGGCGGGGGTCGGGGGCTCCCATCTCGACCCATTTGACGAAGTCGGCAATCACCGAGTCGGGGAGCTTCCCCTTCGGTGGCATCTCAAAACCGTCATGCCGTAATGCGCCGATCAACAAGCTCTTATCAACGTCCTTCGGCACAACCGCCGCGCCGGTGTCTCCACCCTTCAGCGCTGCTTCACGTGTGTCGAGCAGCAAGCCGCCTTTGACGTTCTTCGCCTTCGCCGAGTGGCATTCATAGCAGTGCTTCAGAAGTACCGGCCGGATCTTCTTCTCGAAGAACTCGACGCCGGGCGCGTCGGTCGGCTTTTTCTCGTCGTTCTGGGCGAGGGCTGAACCTTGAGTCACCGCCAACAGAACGGCGGCTGTCAGAGTTGCTAGTCGAAAATTCATGCGGTGGGATTTCGTTAATGAGGCGTGTTTGTCGCGTTAGAAGGCGGGACTAGCATTATACCATTGGAGTAGGTGTCCTCGTCCAGCGACGTTACATGCAAGAACGTTCACTGTCTCGGCCATGGTTCCAATTCCCAGGCATTGGTCGCTGAGTGTTTCTGACATTCGCGACCGTGGCACGGATACGCAAGATCATCTCTCGAGCAACTCGGCCAGAAAGGTTGAGCCTGGTTCTGGCTGTTCTGGCGACAAGAGTCTCTCTCAGAGTCGATTGCAACACTCCGGCCAGGAATCGACTATAATGTGCTTCAGTAATTTCTGCGAAATGTCAATCAGAATGGTTTGAAGATTATGCGAACCGCGTACAAGGCACCGATCGCCCTCTTGCTGTCGATTGTTCTGCCATCGTCTTTGCTGGCCGACGATTCGCTGTCGTTCCTGCAATCGTCATTCAAGTCGCATTGCAACAAATGCCACGGAAAAGGCAAAGAGATCGAAGGCGACGTAAATTTGTTGGCGCTGAAATCCGGCGATGACCTGCTGGCTCGGCCTGAGTTGCTTGAAGATCTGATTGGGGTGCTCAAGGATCGCGAGATGCCGCCGGAAGACGAGCCGCCGCTTCCCGACGCGAAGCGAAAGCAAATGGTTTCGCAACTTCAGACGATGCTGGCGCAGGCATTGAAGACACAAGCGTTCGTCCCGACGCCGATCCGGCGGATGAATCGTTTTCAATACAACAACGCCGTCGTCGATCTGCTCGAGTTGGATCGCGACATCTTTCAACTCAACGAGCGACTGATGCGGCGGCGGCAGGATTATTTCCAGCCCGAGACCCGCAAGATGCCACCCGTTGTTCGCGTTTCCAGCCGTCCGCTTGCCAAGGACATCGACAATCAGCGTCCCGAGGGATTCAACGGTGTGGCCGCCTTTCCGCAAGACAAACGAGCCGAGCACGGGTTCGACAACCGTGCCGATCATCTCACGCTCTCGCCGTTGTTGATGGAGTCATTCCTCAAGTTGAGTCAGACCATTGTGGAAAGCTCCGATCTCAATCCGCGGGAATGCCGTAGCTGGGATTGGCTAATTGCCCCGCCCGGTAAGCCGGTCCGCAGGCTGGTTGAAGGCCGATACGAGGGTGAAACAGGCAGCCAGATCAAGATTATCGGGAGACCCAAAGGGCGGGCAGCGCGTCAGGAAATGCAGAACTATGGAAAAGACTGGAGCGGCAACGCTCACCTCGTTTGGCGCTGCCCAAAGCAGGGCCTGGAAATGAGACTGACATTTAAAGCGACAGAGGCGGGCAGCGGCCTTCGCTGTGCCTTCACGAAATCGCCCGACTACGGAACGTTCGCCGTCTATCTCGACGGTAAGAAGATCGACGAGACAATCGACCTGTACGACTCGAAAGTTGGACGAACCGACTACGACGTTTCCGCAAAGATTGCGACTGGCGTACACACGCTGCGATTCCAATGTGTGGGCAAGAATGAACAGTCACCGCGACACTTCTTCGGTCTCGATTTCGTCGAAGTCACCGGACGCAAGAATACGCCAAAGACGGATCCAGCACCGCTTGCCGAAAACGACGCAATACGTGCCAGAATCAAGAAGCTGCTCCGACGTGCGTTTCGACGTAAGGTCGATCCCCAAACGCTCGACCGATTTGCAGAGTTTGCCGAAGGTCAGTTGAAGTCGGGAGCGTCGTTTGACGACACCATGCGTACCGTCGTTGGAGCGGTGCTGGCGATGCCTGAGTTCCTCTATTTCTATGAATCGCTCGAAGCTGGGAAAGCAGGTGGCAAGAATCCGGGTCGCCAGCGGTTGACTGATTACGAATTGGCCTCGCGTCTTGCTCAGTTCTTCTGGAGCAGCATTCCCGATGACGCCTTGCTCGACCTCGCCGAATCGGGCCGACTGAGCGATCCCAAAACACTCAGCACCCAGATCGATCGGATGATGAACGACGTCCGGTCGAGTCGCTTCTGTGACAACTTTCCGGCTCAGTGGTTGCAACTGGATCGCCTGATTACGTCGATCCCCGACCCGAAGAAATTCCCTTACTTCTACTACAACGGATACCGAACCAGTCTGCACATGATGTCCGAGCCGCTGCTGCTGTTCGAGACGGTCTACATTGAAGACCGATCGATCATTGATCTGCTGGCCCCGAAATTCACTTGGCAGAGCACTATGCTTCGGCAGAATTATGAAGGCCAGTCAAAATCCGGGCACGAAGTTCAGGTGCAGGTTTTTCGACGTGTCCCGCTCGACGATCCACGTCGGGGCGGCGTGATCACCAACGCGGCAATTATGACGATGACATCCACGCCGACGCGTACTCAACCCATCACTCGTGGTGCCTGGGTCAACGCGGTCATCTTCAACGACCCGCCCGAACCGCCGCCTGCCGACGTTCCGCCACTGCCGGAAGTCGATAAAGAAGAACTCGAAAAGCTCACAATTCGGGGCCGCCTGGCTCTCCATCGTAAGCGAGCCGACTGCGCCAGTTGCCACAATAAAATCGATCCGCTCGGCTTCGCGCTCGAGAACTATGGCCCCACAGGTGTCTGGCGAGACAAGTATGAGAACGGCCGCGTCGTCGATGTCAGCGGAGTATTATTCAACCAACATGAATTCAAGACGGTCATCGAATTCAAGCAGCTGATCCTGAAGGAGAAACAGCGGTTCATCCGTGGGTTCTCGTCGCATCTACTTTCCTATGCACTCGGTCGGGATCTTGGGCCGGCGGATTCCCCCGCGTTGGATGAGATGACCGCGAAAGCGATGGCCGGCAACGACCAATTCCGTGCAGTGCTCAAAAGCGTCGCAATGAGCGAACCGTTTCTTCACAAGAACATGCGAGACCCTAAATAAAAGTAGCGAAAGTCGCGAAGACTTTCGGAGGCGGAAACCGATAGAATCTCTCGGTGAACTGCGTTACCTGAAACACAGATGCTGGAATGTCAAATGATGAAATACACAAACGCCGGCTCTTTGTCACGCCGCCGATTTCTTGCGGGTGCCGGCGGTGTCGCATTGAGCCTCCCCTGGCTTGAGAGCTTCACCAATCAATGCGACGCCAAAGACGGGAAAAAATCGTCCGCACCGGCACAGCGTCTTGCTTTCTTCTACATGCCGAACGGAATCACGCGGCGCGGCTTCTTTCCCGGCGAGGGAGATCGGGCGCTGCCGAAGTTTGCCGGTCAGAACAACGTCTGGCGGTTTGAAGGGAAGACCGTCCCGCCCGGCATCCACCCCTGGACGTTCTCGCCCACTCTGGCTCCGCTGCACAAGGTGAAGGACAAAGTCTCTCTCATTACCGGCCTGGATCGCATCTTCCAGCACGGGACCGACTCGCATGCCCAGTGTGCGTCCTGTTTCCTGACAAGCGTCGCGCCGTTCGAGGTCAAAGGCTCTGCCTATCCGCTGGCACGCACGTTGGACCACATTGTTGGCGACAGCATCGGCCAGACGACGCCTTATTCAACTCTCGAACTGAGTTGCAACGACCACAAGAACAACATCGAGTCCATCTACTTCGACAATATGTCGTGGTACGGGACCGGTCACGTTGCACCGTCGATGCGAAATCCGCGGCAGGTTTACGACCGGCTTTTCGGCACACAAGCCAACACGCGATTCCGCAACATCACCGATCTGGCCCTCGGCAATGCCCAACAATTGCAGCGGCGGCTAAGCACATCGGATCGACGGAAGTTCGATGAATACTTCGAGGCGATTCGCACAATCGAAAAACGGATGGACCGCATCGACTCGATGAAGTCCGAACTGGCTGCGGCCAAAGTGAAACGCCCGGCCGAAATCTTGCCACGCAACGAATATATTCACCTGATGGGCGACCTGATGGTGACGGCTCTGCAATCCGGCGTGACAAATGTCGGCACGCTGATGGTGGGCCCCGAACGGTGGACCACGCCGACAAACTGGGAAGGCATTCTCGACAAGCCGCACAGTCACCACGCCATGACACACGCGCCCCATATTCACGTGGAAAACCTGCTGAAACTGGACAACTTCCACGTCGCGGCTTTTGCACGTCTGGTGGAGCGGATGGACGGAATTGAGGAAGCCAACGGCACAACGCTTCTCCACAATACCATCTTCACGCTCGGCGCCGGCATGGGCGACGGCACCACTCACCAGTACAACGATCTACCGTTGGTTGTTGCCGGTGGTGGCGGCGGCAAGCTGAAGCTGGGCAATCACATCCACTGCAAAACGGGTACCCCGCTGGCCAACCTCTGGCTAACACAGTTGCAGGTGCTGGGAATCAACCACAAGAAGTATGCGGACAGCACAGGGACGATTTCCGAGATCCTTGCCTGAAACTGGAAGCTCGCCCAAAGCCTGTATGCCGCGCGACGGTGTATTTTTCCGCACCCTCTCCCACAGCGAGAGGGAGTCTTGAAACCAGTTCTTGGTATTCTTTTGGAGGTTCGTAACAATACACGCTGGATTGTTGCGAACCGCGTCATCCAATCGTGGAGCCGAACACAATGGATTACTGGGGATTGGTTGCGATCATCATGTGCTGTGGGTTGTTTGCGGACAATCAACTCACGAAACACAAGCTCAAGTCGTTGCAGGCACGGGTTGATCGAATCGAGAAGTGACGTGAATTCGAATCCAATCAAACAATTCCACGAGTTCCTCGAAGGTCGTAGTCTGCACATGACCGAAGAGCGGCGGCGGGTTGCTGTCACCGTGTTTACTCTGCCGCGTTCGACGAAATTCGCAGTGGAGGATCTTTACAATGCCCTCGAAACAACCAGCCGCGCGACCGTGTATCGCACTCTATCGCTGCTGGTCGATGCGAGGCTCGTTCAACGCGACGTGTCGAGCGATGGCAGTAAGGTGTTCTCCCACGATTTTGAAACTGAGAGCGGCGAAACGGCAACGTTGATGCTGCCCGTAAACAAGTACGCCGACCTGTGTGCTGCCAGTCACCGCTCCCTCATTACCGGGCGTTGCCCGTGGTGCGGCCAAACGATAATTAATGGCCGACCGTCATAGACGGGTGGTCACTTCCACGTCAACCCTTCACTCAACTCATTCAGGTTAATGCACCCATCCGTCGTCACCACCACCATGTCTTCGACGCGGACACCGCCCATATCCCGACGATAGAGGCCCGGTTCGATTGTCAGCGCATCGCCCAGCAGCAGTTCGGGGCCTTTGAAATCGAGCAGGGGCGGTTCGTGAACGTCTAATCCCACGCCGTGTCCGGTGCCGTGCGTCATGGCGCAATAGGAGTCGGGCGAATCGTCACCAGGCAGGCCGGTCTCGAAGCCGTCTGCCTTGATGACGGCAATCGTCGCGCGGTGGACGTCTTCGCCGGTCACGCCGGGAGCAACGGCAACCTCACCGGCGGCCTTGGCTTTCCGCACAGTTGTATGCATTGCCTGAATCGCATCGGGAATCTCGCCGTGAACCACCGTACGGGTGCAGTCGCCCCAGTATTTGGTGATTTGATTGCGGGGGAAGATATCGATGATGACCGGCGTTCCCGTCAGCAGTTCACCCGTGCCGTAATCATGACAGTCGGCCCCTATCGGGCCGCCGGCGACGATGGAACGGGGATTGAGGAAGCCCCGATCCATCAGAAAATGATCGATGGAGATGCGTACGCGCTCGGATGTCAGCGGTTCGCCGTCGTGAAACAGCACGCCGCCGGATCGCGCCTCGGCCGCTGCCACCATTTCGCAGGCATATCGCATCGCCTGTTCGGTCACGCGTTGCGATTCGCGGAGGTGTTCGATTTCCTCTTCACTTTTTTGCCGGCGCTCGGCGACCCAGAGTTCGGTATCGCATTTCACTTCGATGCCGGCCCGTGAAAGAAACTCGGCAAAGATGAGCGGCAGAGTTCGGTCGGCCGTGACAGCCGTCACGCCTTCACGACGAAGACATTCGGCGGCCGCCTGCGCAGTGGCCGTTTCACGATCTCCGGAAAGTCCCCCTTCCGGCGGGTAGCCGGCCGGGCAACCCACCCGATCAACACGCGCCGACTTTCGCGCCCGCTGCATCTCGATGTCGCGCAGCAGCAGGACACTCTTTGACCCGCCGGCGGTTGAAAATTCAACACAGGCGACCGGATCACCCACCATAAAGCCGATTCGCCAGAACAGCGTATTGTTCATCGCCGGAACGCCGGCACAAATCCTGGCCTCTTGCTTGTCGGTCATGTCTGAGGAATCCCATTTCCGTTTGTGGTGATTGGTACGCAAGTATTCGGGGTCTGCCTGTTTTGCGATAGCGAGTTCACTTGCCCGTGTCCACAACCGCAGGCTTAGTTTGCGGATCGAGCGGGAGAGTTTGCAGCAGGAAGTTTGTCATCAAAGCGCGTAGATGCCGCGAGGTGTTTTTGCGTTCCTTGATTGCGTGCGTGCGGTTGGGGTAAGCCATCATCTGGAATTGTTTGTTGTGTGCAATCAGTTCGTCGATCAGCATTTCCATCGTCTGGTAGTGGCAGTTGTCGTCGCCGGTGCCGTGGATCAGCAGCAAGTCTCCTTCGAGGTTTTTCGCAAAGTTGATGGGAGAACCCTGCAGGAATCCCTCGACGTTGGTTTCGGGCAGCCCCATGTAGCGTTCCTGGTAAATCGTGTCGTAGTAGCGTTGATTGGGAACCGGCGCGATGGCGATGGCCGTGCGATACAGTTTGGGATACTTGAAGATCGCATGCAGGCTGGACGAACCGCCGCCGCTCCAACCCCAGATGCCGACGCGTGCTTTATCGAGATAGGGCCGTTCTTTGAGAACCGTCTCGACTGCCGCCGCCTGATCTTGCGGTGCGACAATGCCGATCTTGCGGTAGATGCTCTTCCGCCACGCTCTTCCGCGCGGCGACTTCGTGCCACGATTGTCGAAGCTCATGACGACGTAGCCCTTTTGTGCCATCATCAGATGCCACAAATACGAACTGCCGCCCCAACGGTTGACGACCGTCTGGCCGGCCGGTTCGCCATAAACGTAGACCAAGAGAGGGTAACTCTGCTGCGGATCGAAATTGGGCGGCTTGATGCACCACGCATCCAGTTCAACGCCATCGCCAATATCGACGCGAAAGAATTCCGTCGGGCTGCTGTCGAGCGATTTCAGTTTCGTCTTGAGTTTTTCATTCTCTTCGAGAACGCGCACGCTGGAGTGGTCGGCAACCGCAATCAGTTCCGATGACGGCGGTTCGCCGGATCGCGAAGCACGGTGGATCGCCCACTGTGAATTCGATGAGATTTGATAGCTGTGTGTCCCCGGGAGATTTTCCGGCGTGACACGCTGCAGGTCGCGTCCGTCCAGATGAACGCGATACAGGAATCGCTGTGAGGCATCGTCGGGCGAAGCGATGAAGTACAGCCAGTCGGACTTTTCATCGACATGCAGCAGCCGAATCACGTCGAATTCGCCCGGCGTGACGAGCGTCAAATCGCCGCCGGAACGCGGCGCCAGATAGACGTGCCGCCAGCCATCCCGGTCGCTGAGCCACGTGAATTGCTGGCCATCGTCGATCCATTTCAGTTCGTCGTTGACGTCGATCCAAGCATCGTCGGTTTCGGTAAGAATCGATGTTGCCTTGCCGCTGCGGACATCGGCGAGGAAAACGCGGTTCGTATTCTGAAGACGATTCAGCTGTTGCAGGAGTAGTTCATCAGAATTCTCGGCCCACTGCATTTTGGGAATATAGTGCTCTCGCGACTCTCCCGGCAGTTCGATCCAGGTCGTCTCCGCCGACGCACAATTAACAACCCCTATTCGGCAATCGGAATTCCGCTGTCCGACTTTGGGATACGGGAACCATTTGACCTTCGGGTACAGCGAGTCGGTATTGTTGACCAGCGGAAACTTCTGTACGCCGCGGGTATCGATTTGCCAGTAGGCAATCGCAGTGCCGTCGGGACTCCAGCGAAAGCCGTCGCGGAGCCCGAATTCTTCTTCGTAAACCCAGTCGGTGGTGCCGTTGATCACCTCGTCGCTCTCGGCATGCGTGAGACGCTTGACGGTGTGGTCGAACAGGTCCTCGACGTAAATCTCTCCGTCGCGAACGTAGGCAACGTGTTCTGCATCCGGCGAGAGCTTGGCGAACATCAGCGTTGCGGGTTTTGCGTCTCCGCCGAGTTTGCGAAGTTGTTTGCTCGAACGATCGAGCAGCCAGTAGTCGCCGCGACTGTTGTGTCGCCAGACGCGTTTGGAATTTGTGTAAATGAGCAGCTTGGCCTGATCTTTCGACCAAGCGTAATCTTCAATCTTCAGCGGTGTCGATTCCCCCGGCGGAATCAAGTCGGCCGCTGCGACGGCGACGTGCGTTTTTCCGGTGGCCGGATCGTGACGAACGATGTCGTGCCGTTGTTTGTGATCGGCCGACGTTTCGAGCGTCGTGTAATGGTCACCGTCCTTCAACCATCGCGCCGAGACCGTCTTGCCCTTGAATTCATCGCCGCCGTAAATGCGATCGATGCTCAAGGTTGGTTCGTCTGGTTTCGTTTCGTCGGCCTCGGTTGTTTGCGAGACACTTGCCAGGACAGCAAGCGTACAAAGAGCGAACGGCAGGCCGGCCGCAGGCAAATCGAAATCCATCAGTAACTCCAGGAGATCTATCAAGGGGGATTCCATTCAGGACGTTTCCTACTTCGCTATTCTTATTGACGGCACCGGGGCATCGACAGAACGCCATTTCGCGGGACCGGCAAAGGACGATGGCTTGGGTGTCACTTTGCTTCGAGCTTCTTCAGGCGATTCTCCAACTCGACATTCCGCTTGCGGAGGGCGTCGAGTTCCTTGCGAAGCTTGGCGATGTCCCCTTTGGATGGCGCGTTTTGATCAAGCTTCTTGATCGCGCTTTCTGCCGCAAGTCGAGTCCTGCGGTCGGCATCGTGTTCTGCGATTGCGATCAGTTTTGCGCGGGCCGATTCCGCCAACGGACCGAAGTTGGCGATGGCGGTCACGGCGGCACGGCGAATTCTGGGCCGATCGCCCACGGTGAACCCCAGCAATTGTTCGAGGGTTTGTTGTTGGTTCGCCGTTGTGAAGTTGCTGTTCTTGACGCACTTGGCAAGCGAAGCGATGGCGGCAATGCGACAGGCGCGCGGATGGCCGGGTGTGCTCCATTCGCCGAGCGTTTTCAGTGTCTGCTCAGTCGGAATCGTCCCCAGCGAACGCAGTGCGGCCGTGCGGATGACGTCGCGATGCGACGGCTTGTTCAGCGAAGCAAGCAGTACATCGATCGGTGCCGACTTGGCGGCCGCAGTCAGCGACGACAGCAACGCGGCTTCCACTTTGTAGGAACGGTCCCCCTTTTTTAGTCGCTGAGTCAGTTCACGTGTGACCGTCTCATCTCCGACAAACTTGCCCAACCCGGCAACAGACGCCGCACGGACACGCGCTTCGGGTTGCTTCAGTGCCGCAATCAAGGCGTCACGCGAGACGTTGCCGCCGGAACGCGCCAGCGATTTGGCGGCCTCGACGCGGACTCCGTAAAATGAATCAGATTCCAGCACACCGCGAACGAGTTCCCGGTCGGCATCGGTCTTGCTCTCGGCAAAGTGTTCGAGGGCACGAACGCGTTCGGCGACGGTGGGGGCCGTCAATTGTGCGGCCCATAGCTTGCGGGATTTCTCTTCTTTCAGGCTGCAAAGCAGCGAGAACTCGGGATCGACCCGCACAAGTTTCGGCCGTCCCGGAACAGGCACGTACATTGTCAGCGACTTTTCGGTGATCCGTTTCGTAATCGTCACCGGCTGATCGCTGCCGTCGCAGTGGATTTCAATCGCGAGCGGAAAATGAAATGCGTCGGCCTTCTGAGTCTGCGCGATGGAAATGCGGGCGAGACCATCGGCCGCGTCGTAAGTCGTTTTGACGGTCAGTTCCGGATGTCCGGGCCGCTCGGTCCAATCGTAGAAGAATCGTTCCAGTGAAATACCGAGCAGACGTTCCATCGACTTGCGGATGTCGGACGTTTCGACGGTTTGATAACCGTACACCGTGCCATACCGCTGCAGCGCCTGGAAGAACGCATCATCGCCGACGCGCCGGCGTAGCATGTGTAACACCCACCCTCCTTTGGGATAGGCGCGAGAATCGAACATCGATCCTGGACTGGAATACTGGCGATCGACAATGGGCCGTTTGAGCGCCGGTCCCGAGCGTGCCGATCGGCTTTTCTCCAGCAAACGGTAATCGCGAACGTCAGTCCCTTCTTTATGTTCGGCCCACATCACTTCGCAGTACGTCGCAAAGCCCTCGTTGAGCCAGAGGTGCGACCAATCTTTGCACGTGACCAGGTCGCCCCACCATTGGTGACCAAGTTCGTGGGCGATGAGCCAATCGGGCGAGCCGTCCAACATCGCCCGCTCGTCGTGCATCACCATTTGATTCAGTGTTGTCGCGCTCGTGTTCTCCATCCCGCCGGCGGTGAATTGTTCGACGACAACCTGGGCGTACTTGGGCCAGGGATATTCGATTCCGAATCGGTCGCTGAAGAAATCGAGCATTTCCTTGGTTCGCCCGAATGTCCGATCGATGTCGGCGGCGCGGTCGGGCGGTGCGTAGTACAGCACTGGCTTGCCGCGCCATTCGTCGCGGCCAATCGCAAATTCACCCACCACCAGCGTGACTAAATAAGCAACGTGGGGTTTCTGCTGCGACCAATGGCAGCGGATTTTCCCTTCCGGCTGCTTTTCCTTGGAAATCTGTGTGCCGTTCGAAAGGACTTCAAAACGTGAATCGACGGTGGCGATGATTTCGGTCGTCTGTCGCTCGTTAGGATGATCGAAGCAAGGGAACCAATAGCGATTCGATTCCGCCTCGCCCTGCGTCCAGGCCATCCAGGGAACATCGGGTTCGGTCTTCGATGGTCCAAAAAAGTGCAGCCCCGTTTTCGGATCGCGGACGCGATAACTGATTTCCACCCGCCAGCGGCTGCCCATCGCAAGTTGCTCGGGAAATGTCAGGATCAGCTTTTTGCCCGTGTTGTCGAACGGCAACGTTAGCTGTTGCTCGCTGTCGGCTCGCGAGGCGGTTACGCCGGATACCTCGAAGTCGATGGCATCGAATTGAATGGTCCGCACCGGCCTTAGCGGAATCAGGTCAATCGTTGCCGTTCCGGCGAGTTGCTTCTTTTTGAGTGACACATCGACGTTCAGTCTGATGTGCGTAATATCGACCGGACGGTCGGCCGCAGCTCGAAACGGTTCTTCGGCGGCGGCGACACCGACATGGAGAAAAACAGCGAGGCATAGACAAGCAAACAGTTTTTGCATTTTCGTCACCAATGAAATATCGATCAGGCCAAATCGTCTCTGTCTCATCATACTACAGACTGTTGAAGTCATTGCAAAACGCGCGGAGAATTGGGGGACTCCGCGTGATTGCTGGAAGTTGACGGGTCATTGCGTCAATATGGTCGTAGTTCACCCGTGTTGAGACATTCCAGATTGGAACCGCAATGAGACGCCACCAAACTGTTGCCGTTCGCGTTGGTGCCATCGTCGGCTTGTGTTTGCCGGCTGTGCTCGCCCACAGCTCACTGCTTCACGCCGAAGACAAGCCGGTCTCGATTGTTGCAGCCCGGATTTCAGGGCACATTCATCCTTCGATCTGCCGCACGAAGAATGGCACGCTGGTTGTCGTTTACAAGGGGGCCAACGTGTTAATGCGGTCTCGCTCGATGGACGATGGGGCGACGTGGGAGCAACCGGTGCCAATTGCCACCTCGGCCAAACGTCCGGACGTGATCCGAAAGGTCAACAGGTTTGAAGTTTACCCCGGCACAGCGGACACGCTTCCGGACGACCGAATTGTTGTGACCTGGAACTATATTGCCGACGACAAAGCCAATGACGGTTACTACGAGCGGGCGTTGCTGTACACGGTGAGCGCGGACCAGGGGCAAACCTGGAGCGAACAGGCATTAATCGGACCGGTTGAAAGAAAACATTTGGGCGCGGTGCGACATAATGTGCTGCCTTGGAATGGAGGCCGCTGGTTGTTGCCGATGCGCGTGGGAACGCCGCGGCTGTTCGATCCGAAAAACGGCGAGTTGGCCCTGTTCCCGTTGACCGTTCCTGACGGCAAACAGCACGAATTCCAGCAGATTGTGCAAACGGCCAAAGGAACACTGATCGCGATGGGGGCCGTCCTGCTGCGCTCGACCGATCAGGGGAACAGTTGGACCGCCATCGAAGATTTTCCCGCCGTTCCCAACCCCCGCGACAACGCCGAGGGGCGTTACCTGACCGTTCTCGCCGATGGACGGTTGTTGGTCACGTGGGGCGTTGGCAACCGCAACAAAGGGTTGCGGTACAACGTCTCACACGATGATGGCCGATCCTGGAACAACGACAGCACCGTCGTCTTGCTGCCGGAAACCAACGTCACCGCCCGTTATTACTCCGCCCGCACCATTCAGCTCGACGAACAATTCGTCGGCACGGTTTTCATGAACGGCCGGGGTGTGCACTTTCTGAAGGTGAACCTGAATCGGTTTCGGAAGTAGCAGGTTCGCAATCGATCCGTTTGCGTGGATATTGATGGCGTGCGAGGATGCGTTGTTGTAGATTGTTGTTGTTCGATTCAGACGTGCGGGCCAAGTCAATGAGATGCTGCTTGACCGGACGTTCTGCCTGATGTGCAATCAAAGAAGGACGTCGAAGTGGCGATCACGATATATTGTGACAATTGCGAGAAGTCTCTGAACGCGCCCGATGCGGCGGCCGGAAAGAGGATGAAGTGTCCGGGTTGCGGCACGGGCATTAAGGTTCCCGCGGCGGGCGCGGACAATGAAGACGGCGATTCCCCGTTGCAAGTTGGCAAAGTGTCGGCAACCAAAAAGGCTCGCAAACGGTGTTGGAGCTGTAGCATTGAGGTCTCGGCAAGGGACGTCGATTGCCCGGAGTGCGGTGCCAGCCTGAAGAAGGGAAAAAGTAACAAGCCGCCGGTCACCGTCAGGCGACAGCGCAAGAAGAAAAAGAGAAGAGAAGAATCGCGGGACAATTGGCGCGAAAGCCTGTTCGGTGCGTTTGTCTACGCTTTCGTGGCTGTGTTACGCGACCAAGGGTGGCTGTGCTGTCTGTGGGGGGCGAGTTTGATGACTTTGCTGCCCATCATACCCGGATTCTTCGGGCTGCTGTTGATGTGCATTCCGATCCTTGGTCCGCCCATCTATTTAATGGTTCTTCACCGGTTTTAATGGGTGTTTTCAGCACGGTTTGAGTTTCAGTTTTCCACAGAAGAACAGGATGCGGGTGCGGTAGTTCGCAAAGTTGCGGAAGCCGCGGGCGTTCGA
>CAUZOL010000102.1:0-20052 GCA_963581435.1 Planctomycetota bacterium | reverse complement strand
CGACGCAACCGGACCCCGGCAGAGGGGCAGACTCACAACTCACGAAACGCGGACCAACACCAACCCGCTCACCCACACCCACCGCGTAGCGGTTTAGTTCAACGGTCGTTAAACGGTGTGTCCGCGATTCGACGAGTTTCGCGGACAGAATCGGGCCGGTCGGCTTTTCCCGAATGACCTTTGCTGCTAGTCGAACGCGACTGCATATCGCTGAAATTACCCGTCAGCGAAATCCGTCAACTCGGAGTCCCGCAACGGCAATTCGACCTGCCGGGCACCGGCGAAGATCGCGTGCAGCGAGTAATAGTCATCCTGAGTGAACGGGTCGAATTTGTGTTCGTGACACCGCGCACATCCCAGAGTCAGCCCCATGAACGCCGAGGCGGTCGTATCGACCCAGTCGGTCATTGTCTCGTAGACCAGCCGCCCGGCATCGAGTCCCGATTCGTGAACGCGCGCCCCCAACGTGTAGAACCCGATGGCGATTCGAGCTTCGAGATGCCGCCGTTTCGCATCGGTGACGATGTAAACGCGTCGCGGGTCGAGGTCGAGATTATCCGGCCACAATTCATCGTCGGCAATCTGCTCCTGCAGGAAGATGTTGTACGGTTTGTCGTCGTTGAAACTTTTGACAACGTAGTCGCGGTACCGCCAGGCGTTGCGATAATAGATGGCGGTCTCATAGCCGCCGCTATCGGCATGACGGGCGACATCGAGCCAATGCCGCGCCCAACGTTCGCCGCAGTGTTTCGACGCCAACAGCGTGTCGATCAGCTTGGGCCACGCCCCGGGCGACTCGTCCTTGACGAACGCTTCCACCTGCTCCGGTGTCGGCGGCATCCCCAGCAGATCGAAGTACGCTCGGCGAACCAGCGCCCGGTGGTCGGCCTGTGGTGCCGGTTCCAGGTTCGCAGTCTCCAACCGCTGCAGCACGAACTGGTCGATTGGGTTGCGGACCCTCGCGCCGTGTTTCAGTGAGTCGCGCGCCGGCGGATTGGAGCGAGTCGGCTTGAGAAAGGCCCAGTGACTCTCCGGCCCATCACCAGCGGCGGCGATGGTAGCTGGAAAAACAAGGAGAAGCAGAACGATTAATCGGAACGCGTGCCGCATTTGCCACATCGATCGTCTCCTGGCAGGAACCAATAATACTCTAAACGTCATACCGAGACCGGTAGGCGCACCACACGCCGATTGTCGGAAGTGGATCTCGGCTGGCTGTGCCAATTCCGGAGTGGTATAACGGCGCAGATCACACCGCAGAAGGAAACGATCAAGATTCTCGTGGTACGGCGTTTGAGGAATTGTTGTCATGCTAACCATCCCCGGCAAGCAGACGCGTTTCTGCGATGGCCTGCATCGCCGCAGTTTTCTGCAAATCGGCGGGCTGGCTTTGGGCGGCCTGTCGCTGCCGGAAATTCTCCGCGCCGAATCAAACAGCGGCAGCCAATCGCCACACAAGGCGATCATCATGATCCTGCTGCCGGGTGGGCCGCCACATCTGGATATGTACGATCTGAAACCGGAAGCACCGGCCGAGATTCGCGGCGAATTCAAACCAATTGCGACCAACGTCCCCGGCATCGAAATCTCCGAAGTGCTGCCTCGCATGGCGAAATGTATGGACAAGCTGGTCATGATCCGCTCGCTGTACGGCGGCTTGAACGACCACAACGTTCATCAATGCCTGACGGGATGGGAAACGCATCCACAGCAAGGCGACTCGACGATGAAGCCGGGATTTCCTTCCGGCGGCTGGCCGTCGATCGGAGCCGCGATTTCCAAGCTAAGAGGTCACGTCAACCCGGCCGTGCCGCCGTTCATCAGCTTGTCTCCGCCGAATGCGGAATCGACAACGCGGGCATCGCTGAACCAGTCGGGCTTCCTCGGCATCGGACATGCCGGATTCGAGACCAACCGTAAAAAACGGAACGATATTGAGTACCGCTCGGGCGTCGCCAAGGAGCAAGTCGAACGCGACCGCGAAGAAGAAGCCGACATCGTTTTGAAGGGCATCAGCCTGGATCGTTTGGGCGACCGCAAATCGCTGTTGGCAAGCCTCGACCGATTCCGCCGGGATGCTGATGCCAGCGGCATGATGGGCGGCATGGACACGATCACGCAGCAAGCCTTCGGCATTCTCACATCGAGCAAACTGGCCGACGCTCTGAACTTCAAGCAAGACGATCACAAGCTGCGAAAGCGATACGGGATCAGCGACGCGGCTGCTCCCAAATACGGCGGCACCGAATTGGTCAAACAATTTCTGATTGCCCGGCGATTGGTCGAAGCCGGTGTGCGCTGCGTGACGCTCGCCTTCAGCCAATGGCCGCTGGAACGCATGAGCCGCGGCGGGTTCAACTGGGATTGGCACAAGGAGAATTTCAAGAACGTCCGCGACACCGTCCCCATGCTCGATATGGGAGTGAGTGCGCTGGTCGAAGATCTGGCCGCTCGCGGGATGGACAAGGATGTGTCTGTCGTCGTATGGGGTGAGTTCGGCCGCACGCCGAAAATCAACGGCAACGCGGGCCGCGATCATTGGCCGAACGCCAACAGTTGTCTGATGGCCGGCGGAGGCATGCAAACCGGACAGGTCATCGGCTCGACCAATCGGCTGGGCGAAGTTCCCGCCGATCGACCGGTGCACTACCGCGAAGTCTTTTCGACGCTGTACCACAACATGGGAATCGACGCCCGCCAATTGACGCTTGCCGACCTCCGCGGACGGCCACAATATCTTGTCGATCAACGCGAACCGATTACGGAATTGACTTAGCCGCTGCGAGTTTCCCAACGGAACTCGTCTGGCACATCTTTCCAGAATCAACCGATCGACCCACGGGAATTTGCAGCAAAGAAAACCAACGTGATCAACCACTGGCATCGTGCGCTCGCTCTCGACGAAAATCGCCGCCCGGATTCCGGTAGCACCGACGAGTTAGCACACGCGATTCGCGCTGGAGCAGATTTGCGCGTCGGGACAGCATTCCGGCACAACGAACACATCGATCCATCGTCTGCGAGCGACGAGCTGATCCGGGAAGTCATGGATTTTCGCATCACTTACCTGATCGAAGATCGCTGGGTGGCCGGGATCGAAAACCTGCGCATGCCGGTGTCATTGCCGGATGGATTTGGCCCCCGCGAGTCGATGTCGTTCTTCCTCTACAATCAGGATGGCCATCAAGCGATCGCCCGCCCATTCCTCGATGGACGCAAAGCTCAGAGGCAACCCAGTCCCTCGCCAATCAACGATTGGCCGGACATGCCGAAATATCGCGAATTGGCAAGCTTTGACGCCGACACCAACGCGCCCAGCAGCAACTTCATTTATGAGTTCGAGTACTTCCACTTCATGGTTTGCCCCATCTGGCGGGAAGTGTTGTCCCACGATGCCGATGGAACCGTGATTGATGGAGACGTGAACGAACTGGCCGACAGTTTTGCCCGCGGCGCTGAGTTCAAGGTTGCCATCCGTGGCCTGTGCGACGATCTGACCGCCGATGAAGACCCATCGATCGGCCACGAAGTCTTCATCCATCTCGGCGCGTGTTACTACTACACCGAACAACGGTTGTTGATGGCGGCAGCCAATCCCGTCGTGCGAACGCGGCCGTCAATGCCCCTGGGTTACGGAAGCCGCGTTTGGGATTTTGGCTGGTTGATGCCACGCAGCGACGGCCAAGTGGCTCGCTGGCTTTGCGACCCTTACACGTTGAAGTTCCACCGCGACACAAAACGGTACGCGATCCGCTGGTTCGTCAGTGAGTAGACAACGCATAGCGCTGCGATGCGGCTCCGCACGCGATACCCTATCATACCGTCCGTCCTTCATTTATCGGGAGAAATCGGAGCATGAGCACACGTGAATCGCTTAAGCGTCAGGTCTGCGAAACGATCGACGCGCGCCGCGAGTCGATCGTGGAGATTGGCGAGGCGATTATGGACGCCCCCGAACTCGGCTTCAAAGAGCTGCGGACGGCGGAACGCGTCAAGCAGACCTTCGAGGAACTCGGCCTGCCGTTCGACGATGGACTGGCAATCACCGGCGTGAAAGCCGTTCTTCGCGGTGCCAAGCCGGGACCGACGGTCGCCTTGATGGGCGAACTGGACGCGTTGCAGGTTCCCGATCATCCGCGGGCGTGTCGTGAAACCGGTGCTGCCCACGCCTGCGGACACAACGCGCAGATTGCCGGCCTGCTGGGCGCCGCGATGGGCCTCACACAAACGGGCCTCGCGGAACATTTGGCGGGAAACGTCGTGTTCTTTGCCGTGCCCGCCGAAGAATATGTTGAAATCAACTACCGCCTCGATTTGGTCAAGCAGGGGCGGACGTCGTTTCTAACCGGGAAGCAGGAACTGATCCAACTCGGACATTTCGACGACGTTGATATGGCCATCATGATTCATTCCACCAGCCCGGATGTGAGTGAGGGAAGCGTGGGCCTCTCGCCGTCATCGAACGGCTTCCTGGCAAAGAACATTCGTTTTCTGGGAAAAGCGTCTCACGCCGGCGGCTTTCCCGAGCGAGGCGTCAACGCGCTCAACGCGGCACAACTGGCGCTCAGCGCGATCAACGCACAGCGGGAAATGTTTCGCGATGAAGACTGCGTTCGCGTGCATCCGATCATCACCAAAGGCGGCGATCTGGTAAACATCGTCCCCGCAGAAGTTTGTCTGGAAACCTACGTGCGTGCCAAGACTGCGGACGCGATCATTGACGCCGCCGGCAAAGTCGATCGCGCGCTGCGTGGTGCGGCCATCGCTATGGGCTGCCGGGTGGAAATCGAAACCGTGCCGGGCAATCTGCCGCTGAGAAACGACGCGCGGCTCGCCGAACTGTTTCGTCTGAACACCGGAAAAATCTTCGGGGAGGATGGCTATCGCGACCACCCCCACGGTGGCGGATCGACCGATGCAGGCGACCTCAGCCAGCTTATCCCTGTCCTGCATCCAATGATGACCGGCGGCAGCGGCGCCCACCACCAAACCGACTGGCACATCGCCGATCACGACGCAGGCTACATTGCCCCCGCCAAGACACTGGCCATGATGGCGATCGACTTACTCCACGACGACGCACAGAAAGGTCACGAGGTTCTTTCGAACTACGTTCCGGCGATCACGAAAGACGAATACCTGGATCGGCAGAACGCCATCTTTCGCACAGAATCCTTCGATGGCGGCGGTTAACCGGCCAGGCTGCTATCCGTCTATTTCTTGATCTTAATCTTTGTCGGGTAGATACCCGTTTTGCCATCGTGTGATGAGTCGTAACTCATCCACAGAACGCCGTCATGCCAGACCATGCCCGGATGGCTGCAGTCGCCGTGACCAAAGGGCGCTTCAATCGGAATTGAAACGCTCGGTTACCGACTATTTTAGCTCCGCCGTAATGGCTTGGCTCCTCGCATGTCTGCGTACCCTCCGCCCTTTGACCCTTTTGGATCTGTACCAAAGTACCGCTCGTCGGTGTGCGGATCGGCTGCGGGCTGATAACGCACATCGCAGGAGAGCCGAACGCAATCATCGGGCGAATTGTTATCGAGCGAACCGTGCAACGTGAATCCGGAGAACACCACGACGTCGCCCGCTTCAAAGTCGGTTGATAACAACCGCACAGATCTTTGCTCGGCGAGATCGATCGGATGCAGCGCGTTCTTCGCGTCGTAGGCTGCCGCTTGCACGGCATCGTTCGAGCGGTTGTCCCTAAAGTCGATTGCGCGGATCGGGTCGAGCAGGTCATCGAATTGAGATGAGTTCTCAACCATAACGAGCGGCCCGTCACATAGCGGAACGTCGCCGATTGGAATCCAAACCGTGTGAATTCTCAACGAGTCGCCGGCGAAAAACGGATAGTCATAATGCAGCGGCGTCACGCCACCCGGAGGCATCGGCCGAAGGTACATTAAGTCGTGGCCACGAGCAGCTTCGCCGAACACCTTTGCGACAATGTCGTAAGTCGGCCGGCCGTGGGTCAATTCTCGCAAAGCGCGGCCATAATTCACGCTCTTCCAGAATTTGCCGCGGTCCTCGGTTGGGTCGGGCCGCCGACTTTTCCAGGTCACTTTGCCCTCGATCACGGGCTCAGCGATCTCGCCAACTTCGCTCAATCGCGACAACACCTCTTTGCGCGCGGACATAACGCTCTCTCGGTCGATACCCTGCCGGAGCACAATGTATCCGTACTCCTGCAGAAACCGCTGGACGTCGGCAGGCGAATCGGCCTGTCCGTCGAATTCGACCAATCGGCCAAAGCAGTCAGCCGGGATCTCGCGTTGTTGAATGTGAGGCATTTGCACGGTCGTTTAAGGAAAGGCCGTTTAAGGAAAGGCGATCACGTTCGCGGCACCGCCATCGATCGGAATCGTATGCCCCGAGATGTACGATGCACCATCGCTGGCGAGGAACAACACGACTCGTGCTACATCTTCCGGCTCGCCCCAGCGCTGCGCCGGCACGCGCTGCAGCATCAGTTCCGACCGCTCGGGGTTATCCTGCAATGCGGATGTCATCGGCGTCCTGATCCAACCCGGCGCAACCGCGTTCACGCGAACTCCGTGCTTCGTCCATTCGGCGGCCAAATCGCGTGTCAGCGAAACAACACCCCCCTTTGACATGCCATAGGCAGAACCCGCTCGGCCGAGTCCCATCAGTCCTCCGCCAAGCGCCGAGATGTTCACAATCTTGCCTGAACCTTGCTCGACCATCACCTTGCCGACCGTGCCGCACATGTTCAGGCAGCCCTTCATGTTGACCGCGAAGATGGCTTCGACATCGTCCACGTCAAAGTCGAGCGGCTCGACGCGGCGATGAATGCCGGCGTTGCTCACCAAAATGTCGATCCGTTGATTCGCCGCGAGAACCTCAGCCACGCATCGTTCAACCTCCGACTTGTCGCGCACGTCACATGGCATTCCTGTCGCATTTGCCCCGATCTGCGAAGCGGTGTCGTTGACCGCGTCTGCATCGATGTCGAGCAGTACGACGGTGGCACCGCACTCGGCAAACGCTCGGGCAAACTCGGCACCCAACCCCGAAGCGGCTCCAGTGATGACGGCAACCTGACCTTCAAAGTTCATCAGGGATGCATAATTGGCACTCACGACGGTTGCTCCTTCCGCGGGGGCTCGAACATCTCGAGCACGTAATTGTCCGGGTCAAAGAAGTAGATCACTTTGCCACCCCTGTTTGGTCCGGCCATGATCTCGACCGGGTCCGACTTGAACCGGACACCCTTCGACTTGAGATCTTTATACGCGGCTTCGAGATCATCGACAACAATGCACAAGTGCGTTCCGCCGGGGCGGTTCGTCGATGTATCCGTCGGCTCACCTGTGTGATTCAGATACTCCACAATCTCCAAGGAGTTGGCGCTGTCGGGTCGGACGCGAAACGAGGCCACGCCCAGTTTTACTCCCTCATATCCCGTCTGCTTCGCGACGTATTCCTCTTCAACACACGGCCGACGTCCAATCAGAGACATCCCCAGCGTGTCTCGGTAAAACTCGATTGATCGATCGATGTCGGCGACCGTCAGACCAAGGTGGTGAATGTCGGCAAGTTGCCAATTACTCATGGTGTTCCTCGCGGTATTGTTTCCAACCTGCTCTCTGCGTTGAGGGTAGAGAGTCAGCGTACTTCTTCACGAAGCTCCGAGACAACCTCACTGTCCGGCAGCATTTGTCGGAGGCGACGTATCCCATTGGCGGAGAGTTTCGAGTCGATCAGAATGAGACGAGTTAACTTCTTCAGCCGCGACAACTCGGTGAGCGAAGCATCGGTGATGCGTGCGCCGACCAGATTCAATGTCTTTAACTGCTTGAGTGCGGCGAGTGAATGCGCGCCGGAATCGGTCACGATGGGACCGGCAAAACCTTCTGTAAAGATGAGTTCCAGACGCTCCAAATTCTTGAGCCTCGCCAAATGCGTCAGCCCGGCATCGTCAATTGGCAGGAGGTTAAGTTCGAGTTCGCGCAAACGAGTCAGCGGTCCGAGATTCTGCAAACCGTCGTTCGTCACCGCATTGCCCGACAGGTTGAGAGACTCCAACGCTTTGAGTCCCGATAACTTCAACAGTCCGGCATTCGATATCCGCGTCTTCTCGAAGCCAGTCTTCTTCAGATTCAGGCTGCGCAGTTGCCGCATGGTCGCAATTGTTGCACAGGCGGTGTCGGTCACGTTATTGCAGACTTCCAGATCGAGTGCTCTCAAATTCGGCACGCGCGCAATCGCCCGCAAACCGCGTTCGGAAAGCGAAGTTCCGGCGGCGACAAGAACGGTTAG
This sequence comes from Planctomycetota bacterium, assembly GCA_963581435.1. Taxonomy (GTDB): domain Bacteria; phylum Planctomycetota; class Planctomycetia; order Planctomycetales; family Planctomycetaceae; genus JABISG01. Next base: position 11,766 of record CAUZOL010000102.1, on the reverse strand, counting down.
CTGTTTCGCATCGGCCAGCATTTTGAAACTGTCATCGTCGAGCCGGCGGCACAGTTCAAGGTCGAGGCCGACCAACGACTTCAACGAGGCAGCCTGTTGCAGCGCATCTCCGCCAACCTGCGTTCCCGCCAGATTGAGAATGAACGGGGCATCCAGTTGCCGCAGCAGGCTGAGTGTCTTTGCTTTCAACGCGCCGTCGGCAGTCACATGACGATCGGTCAGCGTCACGAGAGCGAGCGCATTCCGGTTCTCGGTCGGATCCAGCGCAAAACGATAAAGGCGATTGCGATGATCGGCCAATTCGTCGGCACGCAGTTGCTCGATGACCGCCCCTTGGCGCGCGAGCGCAGCAAATCGTGGATTGGCTTTCGCTGGAACCTTATTTGGCTGAGTCACAGGACCGGATTTGCGTACGTGGTACACCCACAGGTTGTCCTTCTCCCGCAGAAAAAGTTTGCCCTGCGATACCACGGGGTGCGACCAGCTGTCGCCGCCCGCTCCCGGAATTTTGAACGATCCTTTGAGTTGGTATCCGGCAGAATTGGCTTCAATCAGCGCGACGACACCGTCCTGATAGCGAAAGTAGAGATGTCCGTCGGCCGCCACGACAGCGGCCGAACCCGACCCGGGCCCGCGGCGCTTCCAGACAATTCGACCCGTCCCAAGTTCGAGACAGGTTGGCAACCCGTTATTACTGCCGTGGCCTCCGTAAACATAATCGCCAATTAAGACGTAACCGCCGTGATGATTCTGAAACCGATTTCCCCCGAGGCGGTAGACTTCTTTCGCCGCAACACCGGTTCCCTCTTTCGTCGGCTCGAGCTTCAACAGCACGCTGCCGGCGTGATAACCGTTCGCAGCGAACACCAGATCGCCACGGACGATGGGCGTGGGAATGTTTGCGGTGGAGTTCGAGATGTCGTTGTATCCCCACAGAAAACGCCCGGTCTTGGATTCAATACCGATCAGCCCTCGGCCGGTGAGTTGGATGTACTGCTTTATCCCCGCTGCATTGGAAATGACGATTGATGAGAAGGCCGCACCGTCGCGGCCTTTCTTGCCGATTTCCGGAATGCTCGCCTTCCAGATGACGTTACCGGTGCGGCGATCAAGGGCAACCAGCATCGCCCGTTCGCCTCCCGGCGTACAGATCAACCGGTCGCCATCGATGAGCGGCGACTCACCATAGCCTCGTCCGGACATCAGGCGGCCGCCGAAGTCTGCGATGAAACTTCGGCGCCACACAATCTTACCGTCGGCGGCGTGCAGGCAGACGAGTTCTCCGTCGGGGTCGAGGGCGTAAACCAGACCGTCGTGGACGGTGGGAGTGGACATCACATTCCGCGACGTCGTGCCAATCGTTGTCGCCCAGCGTTTTTTACCGGAGTCGATGTCGAATGCGAAACAGCGGACGTCCTTGCCGATCCGTCCCATCGTGAACACGAGGCCGTCGGCAACGACCACGCTCGAATAACCATCGCCAACTTCCGACGCTCGCCAAGCCTGGGAGGGAGCCTTAGGAGACCATGAAGTCATCAAGCCGGTCTCCGCCGAAACGGAGTTGCGGTTCGGCCCGCGCCACTGAGGCCAGTCTTTGGCGACGGCGTGACTCGCTGACAACAATGTGACAACGAGTACTGCGAGTATTCTCATTGCTTTGGGAGAGACGAAATGTCTTCGAGAAGAATTTTGCTTGATCACTGCGCGTTACTCATCCCTAAGTTTTGTAGGACCGATCTTGCGGTGCGCGGAATTCACTTCGTCAGAACAGGCCGGAGATAACCTGCCCCCGCGCTACAGGCCGTGGCAACCCCGCCGGGTTGACAATGTGTGCGGAAGGGTCGATGCCGATCAGGTGGTACATCGTAGCCGCGATATCCCAAGGTGCCACATCGTCGCGGACCGGGTAAGACGCACTGCGGTTCGATGCCCCGTAAATCTGGCCGCCGGAAATTCCGCCGCCGGCCAGTACCATTGAATAACAGTCCGGCCAATGGTCTCGCCCGGCGTTTTCGTTGATCTTGGGCGTGCGGCCGAATTCACCCAGGCAGACAACCAACGTCGAATCCAGCAGTCCACGTTCGTCGAGATCCTGCAGAAACGCGGCCAACCCAAGATCGAATGGAGGTAGCAGTTTTCGCAGACGCGGGTAGTTGTTCTTGTGGGTATCCCACTGGTCGGTATTCAGCTTCGACCAGTTGATCGTCACCAGTGGCACGCGGGCTTCGACGAGTCGCCGGGCGAGCAGCAACGTCTGCCCGAACTGCGATCGACCGTAAGCGTCGCGCAGCGTGTCCGATTCGCCGGTTAGATCGAAGGCTCGGCGAAGTTTCATCGACCCCAACAATCCGAATGCGCGATCGTACAATTTGCTCATTCCCTTAACCTGCGGGTGATTGGACGCCGGCCGTTGCTGATCGAGCGACGCCAACAGCCGCCGGCGATCGGCGAATCGTCGGTCGCTCAACCCGTCCTGTAAGGCAATGCCCTCGACGTCGAAGGAATCGCCGGCGGGATTATCGGCAACTCGAAACGCGTCGAATCCCGGCCCGAGGAATCCCGCGTTCTGACCGGCCAGCGGCGGCCTTGCTCCCTGATGCATCACCGGGCCAAGCACGACGAATTCCGGCACGGGATCGCTCGTCGGCGTGAGCTTTGTAACGACGGACCCGTACGTCGGAAAGTCGTCCGGCCGGGCGGTTGTATTTGTTCCGGGCAGTGGATGCGGCTGACCGGTCAATGCCGTATACGCGGCCGAACCATGTTCAAAGTCGCGATGTGTCACCGACCGCACGATCGTGAACCGCTTGGTCTGTCTGGCAAGATTCGGCAGTTGATCGGTGATCTGAATCCCGGGGACACGGGTGTCAATCGGAGAGAACTCGCCGCGCAGCATCGACGGAGCCTGCGGCTTCGGATCCCAAAGATCCTGCTGGCCGGGTCCGCCCCACAGAAAGATAACCACGCACGAGCGCGCGCTTCCAAACGTTGGATCACCCAAACCGGACGAGCGCGTGTCGGCTGCTGCAAGCAGTTGCGGAAGTGTCAGGCCGAGTGCGGACGATGACCCAACCTCGAGAATTCGACGTCGAGAGTACCGACGAATTCCGGTAGCCTTGTTTTTGGTCTGACGTCGTCCGGTCATCGAAGAACACCCGTGAGTTGCAGTCGTCCGGTTGCATTATACCAGAATGACGCCTGTTAGCATCCGCCCCGACACAGTGAGTTGTTCAAAGTTCGAACCGTCTGGAACTCACAGTGATTGCTTGCGGCTCACATCTTCCTCGGTCATCATGCAGAGAGTGACCAAGATCAAGCAAATCACCCAGTACCAGCGGAGGCAGCCGTGTCGAATTACTCGCAACCGATTTGCCGCACTGGCGCGGGCTGAACCGTAATGGAAACGTGAATGAATCTTCGCGTTGGACGGGCGGCAACTGGCCGCCGGACAAGGCCGTCTGGAATGCCAACTTCAATACGGGCAGCACCGGTCCCATCGTCATCGGGAACCGCCTTTACACGATGGGCTGGAAAGAAAACCAGGACCATGTGTACTGCCTTGATGTATTGAGTGGTCGCGAGATCTGGAAACAGTCTTACAATTGCCCGCGTTACGGCAGACACAGCGAAGGAGACAAGGGACTCTACGCCGGCCCTTCTTCCTGCCCGAGTTACGACAGCAAGACCGGCTACCTGTACACACTCAGCACCGATGGCGACCTGATTTGCTGGGACACACGCAACAAGGGCAAACGCGTCTGGGGCCTCAACTTTTACGATGACTACAAAGTCGGACAGCGGCCCAAGGTCGGCCGACGCCGACTTCGCGACTACGGATACACCACCGCCCCCCTGCTCCACGGTGATTCCGTCATCGCGGAAGTGGGAGACGACGAAGGCAATTTGATGGCCTTCTCCAAACAGACCGGCAAACGACTTTGGACATCGGAATCGAAGGACCCCGCTGGCCACACCGGTGGCATCGTCCCGATTGTTGTTGACGGATGGCCCTGTGTCGCCGTGTTGACGATTCGCAATCTCCTGGTTGCCCGGCTGGACGAAGGCCATGCCGGCGAGACCGTCGGCGAGTTTCCGTGGGTAACCGACTTCGCCAACAGCGCGGCCACACCAACCGTCTTAAACAACTCGGTCGTCATCACGTCGGAATACAACCAGTACGCAATCACTCGCATCGACTTCACGCGCAAAGGGGCGAAGCAAATCTGGAAGCAGCCGTTCGCGTCCGGCGTTTGCCCACCGGTCATTCACAATGGTCATGTCTACTGGTGTTGGCGCGGCGTTTATTGCTTGAACTTCAAGACGGGCCAACCCGTTTGGCGCGGCGGCCGCGGCTTCGGTGACACGGCATCGTGCATCGCCACATCGGATGGCCGACTGATCATCTGGGGCCGCCGCGGCGATCTGGCGTTGGTCGAAACCGCCGACCATTCCCCCAAGGAATACACAGAACTCGCCCGCAAACGCGGCATTCTGAAAAACGATGTCTGGCCGCACATCGTCCTTGCCGGCGGCCGACTCTTCTGCAAGGACCGCGACGGAAACATGATTTGCTTTGCGCTGTAGCGGTGCGTCAAGCTTGAAAAGAGAATGCGTGGCAAAATCGTAACCCGAAGCGTAAGCGAGGAATGCCACGGATAGTAGCTTCGACCTCTCGCTTACGCTTCGGGTTACGATGCTCTGCCTCCACCCACAAACTGAAACTTCCCTACCGACGAATCCACAATTCTGCGCCGACCAACTTTGCTCCCGCCTGTTTTGTTTTGACCATGACCCGGTTTGGCCCCGGGCGAATCGCCTGCAGTGGAACTCGGCAAACGTACCGCCGCACGTCGGCGACTTTCTTGCCTCCGCCGGTCGGTCCGAAGTTTGCTGAGCCGAACAGGATTTCGGGAGTGCTGTCTTCCGAAAGGCCGGTGAAATCGACGCGGAGTTCGGCCGTCACGTTGAAACCGGCACCGCTGAAATCTTCCGGCACGTTGAGATAACGCCGTTCAAACGTGTTCGCCTGCAGCGAAAGCGGCAGTGCCTGTGAAAACTCGGCAACATCCTTCGCCCAGTAATGCGCCGGCATCCAGGAACCGGCGTCCGAAATCGCGTACAACAGCGGCGCCCGGGCGAGCGTTTTTTGGGAGCCGATTGTCCCCAGCACTTTGCTCGCGTAAAGGCGGTCGGCATCATCACCCGGACCAGGGAACAGATTGAACGCATAGATGCCATCCGCCCCGTCCTGCCACAGGCGGGCGGCCGCCCCAAACCACGCCTCGACCGGCTGCTTCGTACTTTTTCCACGTGGCGGTCGCTGCATCAGTCCCGACTGGCTGAGACACGGGTAGACCGGCACATCGTGCTTCTTCGCGAGTGACACCATCTCCTTGATCGGTAGATCGAACGTGATGTATCCGCCTCCCAGCGACATCACATCGATCAGCTTCTCCTGCAACCAGGCGTTGATGTCGATGCCGATCTGTCGGCAAGACTTCGGCGTCGCCGGAACACGCACCGCCAGCAGAAACGGCTTGCCCTGCCGCGCGCTTTCGCGCAGAACCAGCTTGCGGATGTTGCGCACCAGCCGCGAGAGAATCGCGACTTGCGCCTCAGTCGCCGGTCGGCCCTCATAACTTGTGCGAAAGTAAAACGGCGCTCGCATAAAATCGAGTTCGACTCCATCCACCGGATAGTTGACGAATACCTCTTCGATAATTTCCAGCAGACGCGGCTCGACGGCGGGATGCTCAAAATTGACGAGGCTCCACAACCGGCGGCGGTCCTTGAATTGGTTCGACTTTTCGACGGTCGACATGATACGCGTGGGATCGTCGCGTTTCCACTTCGGACGAAACGGGGGCGTCCAGGCGTCGTGAATGTCGTTCATCCGCAATGTCCAGATTGATTCCATCCCATGCTTGCGGGCGAACTCACTCGACATCCGCAGCCCGTCTGTTTTCTGATCGAGGAACTTTGTCAGATTGTTGTCGGCGAAACTGCCTTCCTTGGAACGAAAGACCTCGGCCACCTGCGTCTCGTGTGTGAACAGATTGAAGCTCTGTGTCGTCGAGTAGTAGATGCTATCGACGTGCGTTTTGAGCAACGGCGTGTGACGAACGGCGAGAAACTTCTCGACCGTGTCGGCTCCCTTGGTCCAGATATCGTCACCGTCGTTGTTGTAAATCACACGCCGCCGCCGATGCGCCGCCTGGCGACGCGCGGCATCGAGCGCTAAGGCTTCGAACGCCTCGATACGCCCATCGCCCAACCAACCGGGTCCGAGTGCCGAACCGCCGGCAATCACTCCCAACAGGAACTCGCGGCGTGTGGCGTGCATCGTTGCGTCCTTCGAATGTGAGAACCGTGAAACAACGTGGTTGCTGAGTCTGTCTCGATGTGCTGCTTTACGGATCATTTCGATTAGAGGGTGTCCGATTATTGTACACGAGAAACGCTGTAGGGAATGCCGTCCCTGGCGTTCCGCGATTGCTCCACCGATCCGGAACGCCATAGGGGGCGTTCCCTACAGGGAGACCGAATGTCCGGACGCCCTCATTTGTTTTGAATTTCGAGATTCGAGTTTCAAATATGCGCGCAGGGCGTGCTTGTTACAGTGCAAAACTCTAACCAGTTCAATGAGTGTCACGGCTCGGCGGGAAGCGGCACATCTTTCCAGCCTTCCGCGCCGAAACGAATGTCGCTTTCGACAAATTCCCAAATGACGAACTTCTTTCCGTGAAGAAGTTCCCCGCGGCGACTGAGTTCTTGCCGGACGAGCGTTGACGATCCGCCGTCGTTGACTAACGAAGCGAGCGGCTTTTGTAGTCGATCGGCCAAATGGGCAAGCAATCCGGCCGAACCGGGCTGGTCCGTTTCGTAGATCCGCGAGAAGCTGTCGCCGAGACAAAGCACTGGTGAATTGGGATCGTCCTGGTAGACTCCCGAATCACTTGCCAGAACCACTTGCTCACAACGAGTCTTCTCAGGCGCAAAGAATTGGTGTCCGCCTGGCAACTGCATCATCTGCACGATGTCTCCATTGCGTTCGATCGACACCGCTTGCCGACGGTACTGAACCGTGCCGTTTTTAAGCCAGCCGAGTTCAACGATTCTGTCGGCAATCACATTGGCGGCCCTGCGCACACCCTCGGGAGACCAGTGTGTATCACGGGCGAGATACAACGGTTTCGATGCCGCGCCCGCGCCGGTCGCTCGCGATTCCTGAAACACTTCGAAAAGATCAACCGTTTCCACCCCAGCGGCGTGCAAGGCGGCGATGACTTCCAGCGTGCGCGATTTTAGCGGTAGATCTTGTGCGCGGCGCGTGAGCTTGTCGGGATAGACGCTGGCCTTACAGGGAACCGGAACGACCAGCAATTGGATTCCCCGACTTGCCAATTGGTCGCGAAAGCGGACGATCGCGCGGACGGCGGCAACGGGTCCCGTATCGTGCGACGGATCGTCCCGGCTGGATTGGACGAGGTAATCCACTCTCGGCTTGTAAAACAGCCAGCCATCGCGACCCATCAACACTTTGTTTCCAGGAACACGTAACGCAAGGAAATGAAATTGCCGTGCGCGTGGCCGAACCGCTTGGGCGACCCACGAGCTGTCCTCCAACTCCGATTCAAAGTCACGCAGATGCGCTTCGGTCGGCGTCTGAAGGAAGACATCGGACGCTTGTGGCCGCTCGCCTTGAGAGAAATCCAACACCGCCTGCGTCATCGGCACCGCAGCGATGATGACCGAAAACGAACCGGCGAGAAAGATTTCGTAGCGATTTGATTTCATCGTCGTTCAAAACTGAAAGTAGAGGAACGGATTAAATGCCTGACCGAACATTTGCCCGATCGCCAACAAGAACAGTGGCAACAGTAATAAGACCTTCACCCACGACAATTCGCCCGACCATTCAAACGATTGCATTGGTTGAATGGCCAACGCAGCACAGAGTGTCATCACGACGAAGTGAGACGGCGTGTAAAGTTCCGCAGCAAGCAGCATTGCGGAAGTCGTGCTTTCGCTGAATCCAAAGAGCGAGGCGAAATAACCGCTCGCATCGGTCATCGTCGGCGAGCGAAACAGAACCCAGGAAAACAACACGAGCACAAACGTCATGCCGACTCGCAACGCGCGAGGCAGCGTGTTGTAAACACTGCGTCGGCCCAGAAACCTCTCCAGACACAACAGCAGTCCGTGAAACAGGCCCCATGCCACGAAGACCCAATTTGCTCCATGCCAAAGCCCGCCCAACAGCATCACGATGGCCAGATTGACGTACGTGCGGACGTTTCCCTTGCGGTTCCCCCCCAGCGGGATGTAAAGGTAATCGCGGAGAAAAGTCGAAAGCGAAATGTGCCAGCGCCGCCAGAAGTCGGTGATGCTGTCGGCGAGGTACGGCGCGTTGAAGTTCTTGGGAAACTCAAACCCCAGCATCCGCCCCAGACCGATCGCCATGTCGGAATAGCCGGAGAAGTCGAAATAGATTTGAAACGCGTAGGCCAGAATGCCGAACCACGCGTCGGTGCTGCAAAGCGATTCGGCGGAAAAAACGGCATCGGCCACTTCTCCCATGGGGTTAGCAAGCAGTGTCTTCTTGGCGAAGCCCAGGATGAACAAGCTGCTGCCGGATGCAAACTTTGAAACGGTGTGATCGCGCGATGCAAGTTGCTCGGCGACGACGTTGTAGCGCACGATTGGACCGGCGATCAGCTGCGGAAACAGGCTGACAAAGCAACTGAAATCGCTGAACGATTTGACCGGCGGGGCGACACCACGGTAAACGTCGATCGTGTAGCTCATCGTCTGAAACGTATAAAACGAAATGCCGATCGGCAGCACAACGGTGAACACACGCAGCACATCGGCACCGAACAGTTCCAGCAGCCGGTTGAGGGTCTCCGCCGCAAACATGTAATACTTGAAGAATCCCAACAGCCCCAAATTAAGGACGATCGATGTTACAAGTGCTGCGAATCGATGGCTGCGGCGCGCAAGCGAAGCGGAGATGATCTTCGCACAAACGTAATCCACCACCGTCGATGTCATCATCAACAGCACGAACCACGGCATCCACCAACCGTAAAACAGATAGCTCGCCAACGTCAGAAAGGCGTTGCGAAAACGAAACGGCAGCAGGTAATAGACCAGCAGTGCACAGGGCAGGAAATAGAACAGGAAGATGTGCGAGGTGAAGACCAATGCAGTGTATCCCGGGCAAGTGCGTGCGGCTCACTGCCGGTTTGTCAGGTTCGTCCAAACGGCCAGGTAGATCGAACCTTCCCGCTCATCGAAATACCGATCCACGATGCCCCCAATGTAGTGGTCGTCGATTGGTACTTCCAACGCCATGCGGTGAACGTCTCCGGCCCGGAACTTTGTCAACGTCCCGCCGATGTTCGGATAAAACTCGTCGGCGACTTGCGGGCGGGGTTTCAGCGGATTGTAGTGTGCGACGAATATCTCTTTTGCATCAACTTCGCCACGGTGCGATTCCACGATTTCGTACTTCATGACAAATGCGTAGTTGTACAGGCCGTCGTTCGGCAGGAACTTTCCGCGAATTTCAATCAGCCGTCCCGTCACCTCGACGCTGCCCAGCGTCGTCACTTTTTCATCGATCCCAAGATCGGCCGGACCATCTGGGCGGTTCGACATCAATACGATGGCTCCGCCGATGGCCGCAACAACGGCGAACAGCACGACAACAACCCGGATTTTCGCAGACGAGCCCTGCGGTTCATTTGAGTCGCCGGCCGATTCGCATTCCTCGACTGATTGAGGTTTTGAACTGGACTTGGTCCGGTCGGTCACTTGGCATCTCCGATCGCAGCGTATGTCCAATGCGGTTCCCAACAGACGGGCAGCGGCAAGACCGGGCCGTCTTTCGTGTTCGGATGCTCCTTGCGCAGGGCTTTGCTACTTCCACCGATAATTGGAGCATCACTCAAACGCATCAGCCCGCCGGGTGCACCGCCGCGCTCGGAGCCGCCACCGTCCTTGGCGCTGCGCGTAAACAACACATATTTCCCGTCCGGCGAAAGTGCGCCGCCGTAAATGTGACGACCGTCTTCACCGTACACCAGACCTCGCTTCTTGCCCGTTGCGCCAGCCATCCAGAGTTGCGTCCATCCATGACCACCTTGATCCGCCGGCCGGTTTGAGAAAATGACTCGCTCGGAATCGGGAAACCAATCCGGCGTACAATTCTGGAATTTGCTGACGACATTTACTTTTCCGGTGCTGGCATCCATCCGCACGATCGTCCATTTCTCCCCGCCGACATTTGCCGTGCCGCAAAACCACTTGCCGTTCGGCGCCCAAAACAATTGTTGAAAAACCCCCTGGCGAGGAAATTTGCGAATCACTCTCTTTGTCTTCAAATCGACGACCTCAACTCCGCGCAGCGAGAGACAGGAAATCTGTCGGCCATCCGGGCTCCAAGCCCCCCAGGTGAACTCGCCCGTCTTGCCGAATTCCACTGCCTTGGTGCCGTCTGCATCGGCGAGCATCAACTGGCCCTGAAACCCCCAGCGGTCGTGGCTAATCGTCTGCTCTTTCTTCAAACGGCGGTAAAGCATCTTTTTCCCATTTGGAGAAAAACGCGGAGCGGCCTCACTCCATGCCGGCGTGTTGGTGATGTTCCGCAGTTGTGACCCATCCGGCCGCATCAGAAACAAATCCCAATCCCCTCTTTTCGTCTTCGCGCTGCAAACAATCCAGCCTTTGTCACGGACTTCATTTGTCAGTCGTGCCAACTGTGAATCGGCCCCGTTGCTCCCAGCTGCCGACGCATCGCGGTTTCCCGGTTCGGCAGCAAGGACACAACTCGCCGATCCCAAAACGGTGAATGTCAATGCCAGCATACGGCAATGGGTTGTTCTAGTCTCGCTCATTTTAGATTCCTGCAATTGCCACCACTCGGCCATCGTCCTACTTGCTGCTTGCAGCATGTCCCGATTTTTCATTCGGGTTGAGCCTGAGGCCGATTCAGGTTCGCGGTGCTGTGATTCTGAGTCGTGTCGTGATTCTAACACGCCGCGCGCCCACGGCGTCTACCGCGTGCGGTTTTTTACGTGCTCTCCGCCTGAGCTTCGATTTCTGGGTTCCGACTGCTCACAGCAGACTTGCGGGTCGTGGCACAGTTTGACGATTCGCATCGTCACCCGACGCCTTAGCTCCGCCGTAGCGGCTTGGCACCCCGCATGTCTGCGTATCCCTTCCGAATATCGAATTCTTGTCGCGCCGCCGAACAGTGAAACTCGTAAACGAGGTCCTTCAAGGGAGATCCTAGCCAACAACAATAGTCGTTTGGGCAGTTTTCGCCGTCTACTTCTGGCCGTTGACGTCGCATTGTGCGTCGTTTTGTGCGTCACTTCGGTCGTGCTCTTTGTTGCACGCCCCGATGTTCGGCTTGTCGACTTGGAATCGGCTCTTTCGCAGGGCTTTCCGTCGGCAAGGCCATCTGCTTTCCTAAATGTCAACAGATTGGCCACGGCACCGTTTACCGTGGTGGCTGTCTGCTGGTTAGGGCTTGGCACAGGACTTCTAATTGTCCGGCGGTACAAACTGCTCGTTCCGCTCGTCTCCGGGCCGGTTATTGCGGCGGCCATGGTCGTCCTATTTCACGACTTCTCGGACCCAGGGCGATTGCGCCACACTGGGTAACTTGGCATAATTGGAGCATTGGTGTTTTCACCGCTTGCTGAGGAGAAGCAAGGGTGTTGTGAAATGCTATATACTCCGGAGCCTATGTGATGT
>CAUZOL010000101.1:0-20148 GCA_963581435.1 Planctomycetota bacterium | reverse complement strand
TTCCGGCCCGCGGGCCGGAACAACAACGTTTGCTTTCTACCGTAAACCGTTGGGGTTTACAGTCGCTTGTAAGATACAAGGGCCGGCTGTGCCGCACGCGAGTCACATTTGACGTCGCTGGTCAATCGGCGTCCGGGACACCCGGACCTACGTCAATTACCCGGCAGCTAACTCGTCTCACACCAACTGTGGGATCGGTGTCGCTTGGGTGATTGCCTCGACAATGTCGGTGGGCATGCCTTGGGCGATGCGGAGTTCACCGGGATCGAGCAGGGTGTGCATAATTGTGGCCAGCACGTTGGGGCTGGTGACGACGTCGCCTGCGGGGACCGATGCGGTTCGGTTTGAGCGGCCGATGACCTGGCCCATTGGCAGTCCGCCACCGGCAAACGCCAGCGTACACAGATTGCCCCAGTGATCGCGGCCGCCCTTCTTGTTGATTCGCGGCGTGCGGCCGAACTCGCCGGTGATCACAAACAGCACTTTCTCCGACAGGCCCCGTTCTTCGAGGTCTTCCAGAAACGCGCTGGCCGCCCGATCGACCGCCCCGCCGAGCAACGGCATGCCGTCATCGACGCCGAACGCGTTGCCGTGCATGTCCCAGCCGGCACTGGTGACCGTGACAAAGCGGCAGTCGGCCTCAATCAGCCGTCGCGCCATCAGCAGTTGTTTTCCCAAAGCGACGGGCGATTGCCTGAGCAGGTTCTTGTTCTTCTTCTTGTACAGCGACGGGGGAATGTCGAATCGCGACGTATCGTACCGCTCCAACAGGCGGGGATCTTCCTTCGAGAGATCGAAGGCGTCGCTGATGCCGCCGAGAATGACGTCGAACGCCTGCTGCTGGAACTGATCGGCTCCGCCCAGCACGTCGGCGTGATCGATCTGTCGTTTGTAACTGTCGAGTCGGTTGAGCAAAGCGCGGCGATCACCCAGTCGCTGTTCGGGGATGCGCAATCGCATGTTGTTGACAATGTCGCCGCCGGAACTTGGATCGAACGGTGTGTAGGCTTTCGGTAGCGAGCCGACGGCGGTCACGCGGCTGACTTGCGCGCCGAGCTTTTTGTATTGTTCACCGGCTGCCGGCGGTGCCAGCACGGTTGCGTTGGGGATGCCGGTTTTGGGACTGGTCACGCCGGCGACGCGGGCGTACAGCGATGCCATGTTCGCACCGGTTGAGTTGCCGCCGGCCATCACATGCTCTGCCGCCTTGCCGTGACTGCCGATTCCGTGCCGATAACTCCGCACCACCGCCATGCGGTCGGCGAAATTTGCCAACTGCGGAAGATGGCTGCCAAACGTGACGCCCGGCAGTCGAGTTTTCACCTCGCCGAACATTGCCCGGTATTCGACCGGAGCAGTCATCTTCGGGTCGAAGGTCTCAATGTGCGTCGGACCACCCTGCAAATTCAGAATGACGACGGCCTTGTCGCGGACAAATCCGCTGCCCGCTTGCGCGTTGGCAGCCATCAGTTTGGAGAGGCTCAATCCGCCGATTGAAAGCGTGCCGACCTGCAAGAAGTCTCGCCGGGACCACCCCTCACACGTGCGGCTTTGTCCGTCGCCAAACAATGTGAACATCGCAATCTCTTTTCTGTCGGCGGAAAAACAGGGCGAATAATCGACGGGTAACAGGGCGTTCAGATCAACTGAAGTTTATCCGAGCGAACCGTGTAGATCAACAGGCGGGTTGCTTCGCGGAAACCCTTGCTTGCGCGACGGGCTGGTTTTCGACCCTATTGTAACGTCACAACTCTTATCGGCACTATTGGCCGGTTGCACCATTCGGCCCGCTCACGTACGCTCATCCCATGGCGCACGTCTGCTTCACACCACATCTCGAAAAGCACGTTGACTGCCCATCGCAGGACGTCAACGGGGCGACGGTCCGGGAATCGCTCGATGCCGTTTTTAAAGAAAATGCGAGACTCCGCGGTTATATTCTGGATGATCGCGGCCGACTGCGGCAACATGTCGTGATCTTCGTCGATGGAAAACCGATCGTTGATCGCGAACGGCTGAGCGACAGCGTCACAGCGACCAGCGAAATCTACATAATGCAGGCTCTCTCCGGCGGATAGCGAGTCAATCTCGCTGCGAGCCAACGGTTCGCAGTCATTGCGGTGCATTGCACCGCAGCTCTTCAATACTTACCAGGACACCACAGCATTATGAACAACCGCATCTTCGCCGGGACGCGCAAAGGGCTGTTCACGATTGATCGAGCGGGCGACGGTGGCCGTTGGGAGATCACGAACGTCGATTTCCTCGGTGTGCCGGTGACGATGTTTCTGCGAGATGACCGCGACGGCTCGCTGTACGCGTCACTCAATCACGGTCATTTCGGTAACAAGCTGCATCGTTCAGCCGACGATGGCGAGAACTGGGAAGAGTGTGCCGTCCCGGTTTATCCGGAAGGAGCCGAAATTGGACGGCATCCTTTTTCGGGTGAAGACGACCCGTTGAATCAACCGAAGCCTGCCAGTTTGAGTGAGGTTTGGGCTTTGGAAACCGGCGGCCCATCGCATCCGGATCTCTTGTGGGCCGGCACGATTCCTGGCGGCTTGTTCCGTTCACGGGATCGCGGCACGTCGTGGGAGCTTGTCGAGACGTTGTGGAATCGTCCCGAGCGGTTGCATTGGTTTGGCGGAGGCAAAGACCTTCCGGGAATTCATTCCATTTGCGTCGATCCTCGCGATAACAACCGGGTTGCGGTCGCTATTTCATGCGGTGGCATCTGGATAACAGAAGACGGCGGCGAATCCTGGAACTGCCGAGCCGACGGTATGCGGGCCGACTATCTCCCGCCCGAAGCTACGAACGACCCCAATTTGCAGGATCCCCATTGTCTGGTGCAGTCGCCCACCAACCCCGATTGTTACTGGGTACAGCATCACAATGGCATTTTTCGTAGTACCGACAACTCCGCATCGTGGCAGGAACTTCAGGATGTGCCACCGTCCGCCTTCGGTTTCGCCGTCGCCGTTCATCCCCAAGCTGCCGAAACCGCCTGGTTCGTCCCTGCAGTCAACGACGAAAACCGAGTGCCGGTTGACGGGGCGGTTGTCGTCACGCGAACGCGCGACGGCGGGGCGAGTTTCGACGTGCTGAGCGACGGTTTGCCGCAGCAGCATGCGTACGACATCGTCTTTCGCCACGGCCTCGATATAGACGAAACCGGTGACCGTCTTGCCGTCGGCTCATCGACCGGCTCGCTGTGGGTGACCGAAGACGGCGGCGATGCGTGGAGTACCGTTTCGACACATCTGCCCCAGGTGTACTGCGTGCGGTTTGGGCAGTGATACTAGCATTGGGTACTTCCACCCGTGACAATTTCAGCCCAACCTACCTCGTTTTAGGGTTTTGAGACTTTTCAACCTGCAGCGAACGTGTAAGAATACCGAAGCAATAGTGAAGTCCAATGGAAGAAAACGTCAGTTCGGTCGTTTCGGGTGTTGAGTTGTTGTCGCCGCCGTTTTTTCGGTCGGGTGACAAACTCTGTAGCCTGCGATGCGATCAGCTTGACCTGCTGGGAAGTGACGAGTCGGCGGCGATGGAACTGTTAAATATCCTGACGGAAACCAATGTGGGGGAACTCACAGCTCGCGAGCACCCCACGCTCAAGCCGAGTGACACCATCGCAACCGGTGCCGCAGAAATGCGACGCGCCAGTCATGGCAGCGCGCTCATCTGCGACGAAAACGGCAAGCTGGTCGGGATCTTCACTGAACGCGACCTGCTTCGTTTGATCGATCAGGGTGGCAGTTTCGACTCTCCTTTGTCCGAAGCCATGACCGCCAACCCGAAAACAGTCTCGTCCACAGACTCGCTGCTGGATGCAACCCGATACATGGATGAGGGAGGCTACCGTCGATTGCCGGTTGTCAACGAAGATGGAACTCCGGTGGGAATCGTCGATGTAAAAACGGTCACCCACCTGCTGGTTGAACACTTTCCGCAAGCCGTTTACAACCAGGCTTCTCAATCGGAAACTACTGCCAGGGATCGCGAAGGCGCGTAACGGCATCTTAGAATGAACACCCTCTGGACCCGCCAAACCCGCCCGTCGGCCGCACCACAGTGGCAAAGCCGCCAGGAAAACCTACCACCGCTGCACGAAATGAAACGACAGCCGACAACACCAAATCGACGAATGGGTTTGAATCCTTCTCGGCGATTTCCGGACGGTGCGTTGGCACGAAATAATTATCTGTCATCATTGCTGCGTCAGAGCACGAGGAGTCGATGAACGATGGCATCGCCAGATGTTGCCACCACGCCCAACGCCACCGGCAAACAATTTGAAGAACTCGACGACGTCGTCATTCGCTTTGCTGGCGATAGCGGCGACGGTATGCAGTTGGTCGGCACGCAGTTCACGAACGTTTCTGCCAGTTTTGGGAACGACGTCAGTACGCTGCCCGACTTTCCGGCCGAGATTCGCGCGCCTGCCGGTTCGCTGAGCGGCGTCAGCGGTTTTCAGCTGCAATTCTCCTCGCACGATATTTATACGCCTGGAGACGCCGTCGATACGCTGGTTGCGATGAATCCCGCCGCCCTCAAGACGAGTGTGGCCGACCTCAAACGCGGCGGAACGTTGATCGTCAACGAGGACGCCTTCGAAAAGGGCAACCTCACCAAGGCGGGGTACGACCACAATCCGCTTGATTCGGAAGACGAACTCGCTGGCTACAGTCTTCATCGCGTTCCGATGACCCGGCTGACACGCGACGCCGTCGATGGGCTGGGCCTCTCACTCAAAGAAGCCGACCGCTGCAAGAACTTCTTCGCATTGGGGCTGGTTTACTGGCTGTACGAGCGGGACCGAACGCCGACCGAAGACTGGGTGAAATCCAAGTTCGCCAAGAACCCTGATATCGTCGCGGCGAATCTCAGAGCACTCAAAGCGGGAAGCGATTTCGGTTATTCCACCGAATCGTTCACCGTGCATTACCGAGTCTCGCCGGCAAAACTGAAGCCAGGCAAATATCGGAAAATTACCGGCAACGAAGCTCTCGCTTTCGGCTTGGCGACCGCAGCCAAACTCGTCAACGAAGAACTGATTTTCTCCGGGTATCCGATCACTCCCGCCAGCGACATTCTGCATGAACTGGCCAAGCTGAAGAATTTTGGTGTGAAGACGTTTCAGGCGGAAGATGAAATTGCCGCGATGTCCGCAGCCGTCGGCGCTGCATTCGCCGGAACGCTGGCGGTCACTGCCAGCAGCGGCCCGGGTATTTGCCTGAAGGGCGAAGCGATGGGGTTGGGTGTCATCACCGAACTTCCCATCGTCATCGTCAATGTTCAGCGGGGTGGTCCCAGTACCGGACTGCCGACGAAAACCGAGCAATCCGACTTGCTGTTATCGATGTTCGGCCGCAATGGTGAATCGCCGCTGCCAATTGTCGCCGCCGCAACACCCGCCGATTGTTTCGACGCCGCACAGGAAGCCATGCGACTTGCAGTCGAATTCATGACGCCGGTGATTTTGCTTTCCGACGGATACATTGCCAACGGTGCCGAACCGTGGCGGATTCCGGAAATCTCCGATTTGAGGCCAATTCGGGTTGAGCATCCCACAGAACTGAACGGCGATGAGGACTTCCTGCCCTACAAACGCGACGAACGATTGGTCCGTCCGTGGGTACGAACGGGAACCCCCGGTTTCGAGCATCGCCTGGGCGGGCTGGAGAAGGCAGACGTGACCGGTCATGTGGAATATTCGCCCACAAATCACCAGCACATGACCAATGTCCGCAAAGCAAAAATCGCTGGCATCGCCAACCATATTCCGGAACAGGAAATCGACGGCCCCGACTCGGGCAAACTGCTTGTCGTGAGTTGGGGGGGAACGTATGGAGCGGTTCGGACCGCAGTGCGGCAGTTCATCAGTCGCGGAGAATCTGTCGCGCATGCTCATCTGCGTTACCTGAATCCGTTCCCACGCAACCTCGGGGACTTGTTAAGCAGTTACGACAAAGTACTCGTTCCCGAACTCAACAACGGCCAATTGCGGTTGCTGTTGCGAAACGAATTTCTTGTTGATGCGCAGGGTTTGAACAAGGTTCAAGGAAAACCATTCCTTGTCGGCGAACTCGTTGAACACATTGAAACATTGCTGTGAACGTGCCGCGCATAGTTTCCTTTTCGTAATTCGGGAATACTTAAGAGACATACCTTTGGGGTGTGAGTTAGATACTGGGAAAGTTGAGAGAGTCAAATGAGTGTTGAATTGCCGGTGCTGAACGCCAAGGATTTTGCGAGCGACCAGGAATTGCGCTGGTGTCCTCGCTGTGGCGACTACTCCATCCTGGCTCAAATGAAGAAGGTGCTGCCGACGCTCGGCATTCCCAAAGAGAAATTTGTGTTCGTCTCGGGCATCGGTTGTTCCAGTCGGTTCCCTTATTACATGGACACGTTCGGTTTTCACAGCATTCACGGTCGCGCGCCCGCGATTGCGACCGGTGTCAAATTGGCTGCACCGGATTCTCAGGTCTGGGTCATCACTGGCGACGGAGACGCACTCTCCATCGGCGGCAATCATCTCATGCACGCCATCCGCCGCAATGTGAACCTGAAAATCGTTCTGTTCAATAATCAGATCTACGGGCTGACCAAAGGCCAGTACTCTCCCACCAGTCCCGTTGGAAAACGAACCAAGAGTACGCCGTACGGTTCGATCGATAATCCTCTCAGCCCGCTCAGTGTTGCCATCGGGTCCGAGGCGTCGTTCGTCGCCCGAACAGTCGATGTCGATATCAAGCATCTGACGATGGTCCTCGAACGGGCGGCACACCATCATGGCACGTCGTTTATCGAGGTCTACCAGGACTGCAACGTCTTCAACTCCGGTGCGTTCCTCTACGCATCCAAGAAGAATCAGAAGGCGGACAACGTTGTCTATCTCGAACACGGCAAACCGTTGATCTTTGGAAAGCAGCGGGATAAGGGCATTCGTGTCAACGAGGCCAACCGACCTGAAGTTGTCGAATTGGGCAGCGGCATCACAGAAGATGACCTGTTGTTCCACGATGAACAGTCGCCCGAGCCGAGCCTCGCGTTTCTGCTGGCCCGCATGCGACATCCCGAATTCCCCGAGCCGATGGGTGTCTTTCGCGATGTCGAACGCCCCGTGTACGACGAACAGGTCGAACTTCAAATGCAGGCAGCCCGCGAAAGTAAAGGGGACGGCGACCTCGAAGCCCTATTCAACACGGGAGATACCTGGACCGTCGAGTGACCGCGTCGATTGTTCGCAAATGACCTCGTTGCTCCTCTAACGGAAGATTCATCGATGAACTGTCCAGATTGTGGTCACGATAACATCGACGGCGACGATATGTGCGCCGCCTGTGGCCAACCCCTCATTCAGCTGGACCCCAAGGGCAGCGAACTCGAGCAGACCATCACCAAGCATACCATTGCGGTGCTTGCCCCCAAGAAGCCGGTTGCCGTTCAGGCGACGGCAACGGCACGCGAAGCCATCAACGACATGGTAAGCCACGGCATCGGCTGCCTCATCGTTGAACAGGATGGTAAACTGGTCGGCATTGTCACCGAACGCGATGTGTTGAACAAGATCTCTGAGAAGCTCCCGCTGGAACAGCCGGTCACCGAATTCATGACGGTCGCACCGACAACTATCGATGCGACTGAATCCATTGCCTACGCCCTGAATACGATGGATCTTGGCGGATATCGCCATCTCCCCATTGTCGATGACGATGGGAAGGCTGTTGGTATCATCTCCGTTCGCGATATTCTGCGATTCCTCTGCATTCGCTTTGCGGAGTTACGCAGCGACACCAAATGACCACGCCGCACGACCTCATCAAGGACGATGATCGTGAACACACCGTCGGACGATTCGGTCATGGCACCGGCCGTCCTCATTCTCTCGCAGATTCGCACCGCGGAAATGCAGCCGGCGCTGGCAGCCATCGAGCGGCATTTTCCCGGGGCCGACGTGCGCTCTCTCGACGACCCGACAAACGTCGAACGTGTTGTCACCCAAGACGGTTGGTTTCCCGATCTGGCGGTTGTCTTGCAGCATTGGCCCGGCGAATACACAGCAGCTGACGCCGACCGACTGCTGACGCTGTTACCGTTGGCTCGCTGGATTTGCATTCGCGGTGTCTGGTGTGAGTCGGACGGACGCAATGGCACTGCGTGGCCGGATGCCATCTGTGTTCCGGCCCGTTCGGCCTCACGGCGAATCCGCCTCGAACGTTCTGTGCTGGACGGTACCGCGAACGCACTTCCGCTCACCGCATCGCGTGATGAGAATTTCACATTCGAGCACATGCCGCCGCACAATGAATTGCCCCAGGCCGCGCTCGGAAAGACGCGCAAGGTGACGACGCTCACCAACGATGCGGAATTGCGCCGTGTACTTCACGATCTACTTGCAGCCGGCGGCTTCAGCTCGGAAACGTCGCTGGGAGGCGATTCGGCTCCCAATGCAATCGTGTGGGACGCCGATCCCATCTCTCCTGATCGTTGTTACGAATTACGTCGGATTCACGCCGCGCATCCGCAAGCCGTCATTGTCGCGATCTCGACGATGGCCCATCCGGAAGATATCGAGGTTCTCTCAGCATGCGGCGCCGCCGACGTCATTCCGAAATTGCATTTTGCCGAGATGCTACCGAGATCACTCCGAGCCGCGCTCACAATGAGCGGCACAGCGGGCGACTGACGATTTCAAGCCGCCCCATTCGGCTTTCGCACGCTCGCCTTCTTCTTCGTCGGAGCAGGGGGACTGCCTGCCGGGCGGCCTTGAATCGGGCGAACTTTTTCCCCGGGCGGTACGATCTCCAGCACAAACAGAACCTGAAGCGGTGTTCCTTTCAGCCGGGAATTGCTTGTGATCGAACGATCTGCCGCCTTCGCCTCTGGCGCGTTGGCTCCAAGTTGTTTCTTCTGTTTTTCCAGACTTTCGACCAGAGGACGCGCCCCGGAAGGCTCTTGCCCTCTTTTCTTACTCCTCAGTATTGCCGGTGCAAGGCTTAATTCGAGTTGCCGCGAGATGCGATCCAGTTCTGCCAACCGTTGTCGGCGTTCAAGGACGATTCGCCCTTCCTTGCTGTTGACCTTTTTCAGTTCTTTGCCGTTGGCGGGTTTTCCATCCAATACGGCTTTCGGCGCACTCTCCGCCGTTGCACGTCGCGGCAACGACTTGCGACTGGTGTCGTCTTTGGCTCCGTCCGCGCGGGGTGACTTTGCTGCGTTGAATCCGCTGCGAAGGCGTCGATTGGCACGACCGCCAAATGCCAACTGTGCCGGTGTCGCCTGCGCCAGCTGAGCAATCGTGATCGGCGAATCAATTTTCATTGGCTGAAATTTCGATTCCCGCTCGATCTGCTCGAAGACGGCAGCAAGCTGTGGTCCGGTTGCTTCAACATACACGGCGACCAATCGGCCGTCCGGTTTCGGCAGTGCCGATTCGGCGTCCACCGCATCGCGTGAATTCTCTTGCTGTTGGCCAGCGTCTGCGGTCAACTCTTGCGGAATGTGGTTTCGCGATAGCAGCACCTGGAGGTACTTCAGCCCCTCCCGCCGATCGACCACTGTCAGTCGAACAACCGAAATCTGACCCGCCGAACGCTCCAGTGCTTCCACGATCTGACCAATTTCGGCACGTCGCAGATTGTCGCTAAACGTCAGTCCGCCCGCAGGGGCATCACCCGTTCTTCCGCGGCTCGCAATGGTACTCTTCTCTGTTGCACTCTTTCCAAACCGTTCGGGGCTGCCTTCATCGAAGAACCGTTCAGTCGGCGAAGACTTAGCAGAGTCACCGGCGATCCCGTGACTCTCATTCTCAAATTCGTTCTTACCACGAAAACCAACAATCGCTTCCTCGGTCGGTGCCTGCATCTCGAAGAACCGGTCGCCATTGTCCGCCGTCAAATCACGCCCGCCCGCATCTTCAGTCGTAGCGACCGGCCAACGCTGTGGTGATTCGCCGGCCCACTTTGGTCCGAAGAACAACGTCACGGTAAGAAACAGCACCGCTGCAACGGACAGCACAATTCCAAAGCCCTGTGACCACCGCGGATGTTGTGCGGAACCGTGGGCAGTCGATGCTGGTTTCGCGACGGGTCGCGCCGTGCGCTTTTCCACGCCAGCCGCAAAGTCATCGGGCAATGAATCGCACGGCAACTCTCCCAGCCATTCGGAGATATTGCCGATCTCCGTCAACTCATCGCGGGCATCGAGTGACTGCTCCAGCCGCAGCTTGGCGTTTGCTCGTTCCGCGGCTGTCAGTTCGTCGTCGAACCATGCCGAGATCTGGTTGTTGGGATCGTGATGGTTCATTTCAGACAGTTCCGATTCACCGAGAGGTGACGCCGTATTCCTGGCATCGTCACATTCGACGGGAAATTTGGAAACAAAGTTCCCCAAACTTCGCTCCGAAACGCTGATTTCGCCCGGAATTCCATGCACCAGACCTCTGTGAAAGCCGTTCATTCCACACAACCGGCAGGAATTGCCGCTTGCTGGCGTCGCCGAACTGCCCGCGTTACGATGGCGCTCGTGCCGTCGGTGGGTGATATAACGGCCAGCAAGACGCCGGTTTCTCGGCGAGGCGTTTTCAGATTCGTGTGTCTCAAGCTTAACGGAATTGTCCAATGGCTGTTGGTATGGGTTTTGCCGAAATTCTGATGATATTGGTGTCGGGCGGCGGACTGTTTTCCGGCGGAGGCATTATGGGCTTGCCACCTGGCGAACGCGACGCGGCACTCGTTAAATGTGCTCCGGATTATACGCTCATTTATGCCGAATGGGCCGAGCGATCCACGGGAAAAGCGGGTGCGCCCGGAATCGATGGTTTGGCTGCCGATCCGGAAATCCGGACGTTCATCAAGGATGTCGATCGCGCGATTCTGGCCATGATCGAACGGGAAACCGAGGGCGGCCGACAGGAAGAGCGGATACTCGGCGAGGCGCTGCCGCCACTCATCAAGAGCTTATTGATGAGGCCGGGATGTCTGTACGCAAACGTTGATACCGACGCGGCCGCCAAAGCTTTGGAGCAAGGCGGCGGCCGGTTTGCGAGCATCGCCGGTCTGCGGGTCACGCTGATTGTCAACGGCGGAGACCGTGCCGACGACATGGCCAAAAGAATCGATCTGCTGATCGACTTGTTAGCTTCCGAATTACCGATTAAAAAAACGGAAAACCTTCAACATCAGAAGATTCCGCTGCCACTGCCTGGCGGCGGATTGACCATTCACCGCCACAAGAATTACTTCATCGTCGGTTTTGGTGAAGGGACCATCGATGCGGCCATCGCCGGCCTGTCGGGCAAATCGAAAGGACTGGCGGCCAACGCCCGTTTCCGCGCTGCCATGCAGCGCGTCGAGATGAAACGAACCGCCGGCGTCACCTGGATCGACGTCAAAGGGATCGTTTCAAAAACATCGCAAGCCATGGGTTTGCAGGGGGCGATGATTGTCGGCATGGCGAAAATGACCGGGGCCGACGCCATCGACTCCGTCTCCGTCTGCACCGGCGTTGTCGATGGACAGATCCGCACGAAGAATTACATCACCACCGGCGGTAAGACCGATGGCGTACTGGCGTTGGCTGCCGGCCGCGCGATCACGTCGGATGACTTTTCGCAAATCCCCGCTGATGCTGATTTTGTTTTCGCCGGCAGCCTGAACGCGCCAAAAGTTCTCGCCGCCGCCAGAGAAATCATCGGCAACGCCGATCCACAATCCAAAGAGATTCTCGATGGGACGATCAAGCAGCTCGAAGCCGAGTTGGGTATCTCTTTTGAAGATGACGTTTTCAAGGCCTTCGGCGATGTGTGGACGATCTACGATTCTCCGTCGGGCGGCGGTCTGTTTGTGTCGGCCCCTGTGCTGAGCCTCGAAGTCCGCGACAAAGAAAAAGCCAGCAAAGTCTTCACGCAGTTAATGAAGGTTTTGGGGAATGCCCTTCCGGGAGAACAAGGCAACCAATTTCGGCGGCGGGGCGTGTTTCTCGAACAGAAGAAATTCCTCGACCACACGCTGTTTTATGTCAATACAGTTGGCGACGACGTGCCGATTGCACCGACCTTCTGTGTCACCGACA
This sequence comes from Planctomycetota bacterium, assembly GCA_963581435.1. Classification (GTDB taxonomy): domain Bacteria; phylum Planctomycetota; class Planctomycetia; order Planctomycetales; family Planctomycetaceae; genus JABISG01. The sequence goes on along the minus strand of CAUZOL010000101.1, from coordinate 8,067 downwards.
AGCAGTTGCTCATTACGCTGCATCCCCCGACACTCAAGGCGCACTTGAGATTTCTGGCGGCGAAAGAGCAGAGTTTCGGGTCGCGCATCGGCAAAGACTTGAAGCTACCCGAAGGTGAACTTCTCAGCCTGACCTATTTCGATGCGAAAAAGCTGGTCCGCTTCGTTTACGGTGTGACGCCGTACCTCGCCCAGCTGATGTTCAGCGAAATTCAGAGAGAAGGATTTCCTATCGACATTTCGTCGCTCCCCTCGGCCCGTGCATTGTTGCCGTACATTGGCACGTCGCTGTCGGTAGCCGTGCGGACTAAAGACGGGATTCTGCTGGAAAGTCAGTCGGCGCTACCGATCCCCGGCGGATCGGTTGGGTTTCTCAGCCTGCCGGTGTCGTTCATATTTATGGGTGTCTCTCGGGTCCCCTTTATCTTTGGGGAAATGCAGCCCGAAAAGGACGCGCCGCCAGGAGCGTTAAACGTTCGGCGCGCCGAGAAGAAACCCGTGCTGCTGAGACGACAACTGCCTGTTAGAAAACCCGCTGCCGTCCGCAGGGCGCGGCGGCTTGCACCCTGAAAACGAATTAGCCGCAAGTCGCCATGCATCCGCTCCACGTGGTTCTTTACCAGCCCGACATTCCACAGAACACCGGTAACATCGGTCGCACCTGCGTTGCTGTGGGGGCGAAGTTGTGGTTGGTGCGGCCGCTGGGATTCCAACTCGACGCCAAACATCTTCGCCGCGCCGGCATGGATTATTGGCCGCTCTTAGACTGGGAAGCGGTCGATAGTCTCGGTGAAGTGGAGGAGAAACTGCCCGGCCGCAACTGGTGGTGCCTCACCAAGTCGGCCAGCCGATTGGTCTGGGACGCGGAATTCTCCGAGGGAGACGTGTTGCTATTTGGCAGCGAAACCCGCGGCCTTCCCGCTGCGGTTCTCGATGCGCAACAGTCGCGAAACCTCAAGCTGCCAATGCGGCCCGAAGTCCGCAGCCTCAACCTCGCCAGCACGGTCAACACCGTCGTCTACGAAGCCATCCACCAATTCGGCGGCACGGTTTGATTTGACATTCTTGTTAATCCGATTCATTTAGCCCCGTGTGAATACACACGGGGCCGACGTTGATCTCAGTTGACGCATCGAATTATATATGCAATAAACTTTGACTGCTCCGCATCAAACGTCATCGACAAGATCGTACACCGTTAAATCGTTCCACGCCGGCCGCCGGTGTATTCACCGGCGGCTAAGTAATCGACGACAAATCGCCGGCTACAACCCGCGGCCGGTAATTGGGTACGCCGTGTCCTGAAACCCTATGCCGCTGTGTTCGCCGGGCGGGACCAGTGTGTCGATGAAGGCTTCGTCCTCGGCAGTGACTTCGACGTCGAGACAACCGATGTTGTCGTCGTACTGCTGCATCGTTCGCGGGCCGAGAATGACCGATGTCATAATCGGATTCGCCAGCACCCACGCGAGTGCGAACTGCGACGGCGTGCAGCCCTTCTTTTCGCAGTGAGCAACAATCGCTTGCGAGACTTCAAAGCTTGCGTCTCGCAATTCGGCTTCGCCCATCCGTTTATCGTTTCGCGAGGCGCGACTTCCTTCGGGGAAGCTTTCCCCCACCTTGTACTTACCGGTGAGAACGCCGCGTGCTAGCGGGCTGTAGCTCACCACGCCCACGCCGTATTCTTCGCACGCCGGCAGCAACTCCACCTCAACGTCGCGGTTCACAATGTTGTACAACGGCTGAATACAGCAAAACCGATTCAGGCCGGCCGCGTCGCTTGTCCACAGCGCTTCCATCAACCGCCACGTGCGAAAGTTCGAGCAGGCAATGTAACGTGTCTTGCCCTGGTGAACCATGTCGTCCATCGCCCGCAGTGTCTCTTCAATCGGCGTGTCGTAGTCGGGGGTGTGAAAATAATAGATGTCGATGTAGTCGGTATTCAGCCGCCGCAAACTCTCATCCACGGCCCGCGTCAAATGCAGACGGCTTCCGCCCAACGCGTTCGGCCCTTCGCCCATGCGATTGCGACCTTTGGTCGCCAGCACAACCTGCTCCCGACGGTCGGCGATGCCTTTGCCAACAACCACTTCCGACTCGCCGGCATTGTACATGTCGGCCGTGTCGAAGAAGTTGACGCCCTGATCGGTTGCCTTGTGCATGATGGCAATCGAGTCGGCTTCATTTGTCTGACCGCCAAACATCATTGTGCCGAGACAAACCGGCGAAACCTTCACGCCCGTGCTGCCGAGATTCCGATAATCCATGTCGCTTCACTCCAGGTTGAATACAAAAAACCGCAGGTTGATTTCAAAGACCGCGCGTTCCAACAGATTTGCAACGACATCATACAGCCAACGGACAAGTTTTTCCTGCCATCGCAAAGCACTGCTGCCAATCGGCCGCCCTCTGTAATCTGCCGCTGCGACCGTTTATGATTGACTAACGGCGTCGATCGATTGAATATAAATCGGTTTGCCCGAGTATTCGATCAAAATCGTCTGGGGAGATTGCAACATGAGGTGCGGCGTATTGAGCTTGTTTGTGGCATTTTCGATGGTGACTCTGGCGACGGCAGCCGAGCGGCCGAACATCGTTCTGGTGATGGCCGACGATCAGGGGTGGGGCGACATGGCCTACAATGGCCACCCGAAGCTGAAGACGCCGAACTTCGACAAGGCCGCAGCCACCGGGTTGCGGTTCGATCGATTCTACGCAGCCGCCCCTGTCTGCTCACCCACACGGTGCAGCGTGATGACGGGACGGCATCCCAATCGCTCCGGCGTCTTCAAGTGGGGATATCCGATTCGTCCACAGGAAGTCACGTTGGCCGAAGCGCTCAAGAACGCCGGATATGCGACGGCGCATTTCGGCAAATGGCATCTCGGTTCGGTCCGCAACGCCAGCCCGGCAAACCCCGGCGCCAACGGCTTTGACGAATGGCTGAGCGCACCGAATTTCTACGACAACGATGCCGTCCTCAGCCGACGCGGCAAGGCGGTGCAAACGAAGGGCGAAAGCTCCATTGTTGCCGTCGATGCGGCGCTCGACTGGATGAAGTCTGCCACCAAAGGCGACAAGCCGTTTCTGGCCGTCGTCTGGTTCGGCTCGCCACACAGTCCACATCGTGCCGTTGAAGAGGACCGCGCGTTGTACGCCGATCAGCCGAAGAACCTGCAACACTTCTACGGTGAGATTACCGGAATGGATCGGGCCTTCGGCAAACTGCGCGATGCGCTCTCGCCGTTGGGAATTCGCGAGAACACCATTCTCTGGTACTGCAGCGACAACGGAGCGCTTCCACGCGTCGGTTCAACCGGCGGACATCGCGGCAGCAAGGGCAAGGTTTATGAGGGAGGCTTGCTGGTTCCCGCAATTCTGGAATGGCCGCCGGAAATCTCATCACCCCACATCACCAACCTGCGCTGTAACACGTACGACATTTATCCCACGCTGCTCGATGTTGCCGGTGTTGCTCCCAAGCATCAACCGCCGCTCGATGGCATCAGTCTGCTGCCGTTGATTCGCGGCAAAATGAAAGCCCGCACCAAACCGATGGGGTTCTGGGACTACCCGATTCGCGGCATCGGCACCCCTTCGGCCAAATGGATGGGCGATTTGCTGAAGGCCCAACAGGCGGGCGGCGATCTCGATCCGCATCCATCGAGTCAGGATGCCGCCAAACTGCCCAATCCCGCCTATCCGATCGATCAATTTCCAGGACACGCCGCCTGGGTGGACGGCGACTGGAAACTGCATCGCATCGAGACCAAGAACGGCAAGGTGTCGTGGGAACTTTACAATCTGGCTGATGACCGTGCAGAGAAGAACGACGTCGCGAACAGCCACGGCAAGCGCGTGGACGCGATGCGCGTCGGTCTCGAAGAGTGGTTGCAATCGGTGGTGCGAAGCTTGAACGGCGAAGACTACGCAAAGAAATAACACGGGGCAAAGAAGTGAAAACGCGTCACTATTTCGTTTCCATCTGGCGAATCCGCACGACGCCGTACACCAGAAACTCGGGTAGCGTGAAATTTAATCGACCGTCTTTCAGTGTCGTTTCTAATGCGATCGGCTGCGGGTTTTCGGGCGTGATGAATTCGACCGAACCGGCGCGAAATCCTTTTGGCAGCACAATGTCGGCTTGGATGCCTTTCGCCGCAATTGGTTTTTCGTCTTTGATGCCGCCACCAGCGTTTGGGCGGCCATTCTTTTGCGGCGGTGGTTCGGTGCGGTTGTAGTTGACGAAATGCAGCGTCAACTCGTCGCCCTGTGGTGGTCGGCTGGCAGAAACGCGGACCGTAAATGGTGCCTCGAATCGACTCGCGCTCGCATCTTTGGCGAACGTGATCTGCGCGCCTGCTTCAGATTTGACGACGAACTTGTATCCGGCCAATCGTTCGTCGGTTGCGAGATCGTCCGGGACGACGTCGAACAGGATGTGGGATTCGAGTAACTCTTTTCCGAGATTGCGAAAGACCTCAACCGATTCGACATCGCCGGTATGAACCCGACTTCGCGGAAAAATCAACGCCGCCTCGGCATGCGAGCGGTTGCCGCGATAGACGGAGTCGTGTTTCTTGAGAAACTGGTAGTAGCGCACAATTTCCCGGCGCGCGGCCGGGTCGCTGAATCGCGTGTAGAATCCCATCGGTGCACCGCCGTTGGCAGCCAATTCCGAAATCGCCGATCGGATCCGCGTGTTTTCATATTTGCCGACGGTGAACGGCTTATCGTCAAATGCACCGCGAATGTAGCGGGCCTGCAGTGTGACATCGCCGAGAAAGTGCTTCGACAAATCAGTGTAGAACGCGCTGCCGCCGGCGCTGTACCACAGGTAATCTTCGTCCTTGCCCCAGAGTTTGGCAGGCAGCAGGCAACGTTCGTCACCGCCAATCTGTGAAAAATTTCCCAGGTGATTCCATTGGGCGACAATCAATTTCGGGTTGAGCGAGCGACCGTACTTGATGAAGACGTCGTCGAACACTTGCTTGTTCGACATTTGCGACCAGCGCAGCATTTCGCGGCGCAGTGGCGTCGATTCCTTCGGGTTGTGCCAATAAACCAGTTCGCTGAATTTGTGCCGCTTCAAATTGGCAATCTGGAACTTCTGCTGAAGTTCATCTGCCGAGAAACGGTTAGTCAAATGTTTGCGGAAGCTGCGTTGGCAATGCTCGCAATGGCAATCGTGCTTGTAGAAGTAGTTGATAATGAGTCCATCGACGCCGCGCTGGATCGCCTGCTTTGTCCAGGCACGCAGCACCTGTTGCCAATGCGGATTGCGCAGGCAGGCCCAATACTCGTCCATGCCGCCAATGCGATATGACTGGTGGATAATCGGCTTGCCGTCCGCCCCTCTTTCGAGCAACTCCAACGGATTGGCGACCGGTTTCGGGCCGAGTTGTTTTTCGTCCCAGTGGTCGCGATAGAACTTAAAAAAACCACGCGGTCCGTTTGGTCCATCGGGATCTCCGACGAGGAACTCCACGTTAAAATGCCCAATCACTTTGATGTTCTGCGCATGAATGGCCTTGTTGCGCCGGGTAAACCACGCACCGCATTCATCGAGTCCCTGCACGGGAAAATGGGCCGGGTAGCCTGCAAATTGTGGAGTGTGGGCGAGACTCCAGAAATGACCTCCATAAAACCCGTGTTGCACAAGCTCCGGTTCAGCTTCTTTGATGAACGACAAATAGTCGTCGGTGCCGTACTGCGCCCAATGCGCCATCATCCGCGTGAATTCCAACCGCTCCGGTTTGTCGTCGGCAGCAGAGGGTGTGGTGATCGCGGCGTGGATCGGCGCAAAGGCAAGCAACAGAATAAAGCGATTCATCAACAGGCTCCGTGATACGTCGAAGAGGGGCCATGTCCCGACGGACAACGCGGTATGAGGTTATGTTGCCACCGCGAGTTGCATGCTAACACAACGGGTGGCGTCATTCAGCTTGATGGGTGGCCGACACCATCTTCTTCGTGGTACAACACACGCCACGAACGAAACAGAATTCTAAGCGAACGTTCCCAAGGCCAAATGAAAGTTCGAGAGTGCACGTTTGAGCGAGCAGAACGAACAGCCGATTGGCCCGTTATCACCGGATGCAGAAAGTCGTCCGGGACTGTTGCGCGTGTTGGGACCGGGCATCGCGATCGCAATCGTCGTCGGCAATGTCATCGGTTCGGGCATCTACGTGAATCCGGGGAAGATCGCCGGGATTGCGGGGGACTTCAATCTGATTATGGCCGCCTGGGTAACCGGCGGCGTACTGTGTATTCTCGGCTCGCTGTGCTTTGCCGAGTTAGCCGTCATGCTGCCCAATGCAGGCGGAATGTACGTCTACCTGCGCGAAGCGTATGGCCGAGTGATTGCGTTTCTGTTCGGTTGGACCGATTTCATCTTTGGGCGGCCCGCATCGATCGGTGCGCTGACTGTCTTTTTCATCTTTTCGTTAGAGGGAGCAACCGGATGGAAACTCGGTCAATGGGAGGCCATTCTGCTGTCGTTTGTCGTCATCGCCGCTGTGGCCTGGATCAACGTCATGGGCGTGATCTGGGGTGGAGGGGCCCAAGGACTAGTGACCGCGATTAAGGCAGGTTTCCTGGCGCTCGTCGCGGCGTTGCCATTCATCACACCGCTGTTTGGCGGTGAAGGGATCGACGCCGATAATTATCATTCGACGCTGAGTGCTGCGACCGACGAGTCTTCGCCGCCGAATGACAGCGACTCGGCTGAGCCGCATTCTGCGGATGAGAGTGACTCACAGGTCGAGATATTTGCGATGGTACTGTTGGCGGTCATGTGGGCGTATAACGGTTGGCATGGGATAACGCCAATTGCTGAAGAAGTCCGCAATCCGCAACGAAACATTCCATTGGCGCTGTTCGGTGGAATCGGGATATTGATTGTGCTCTACGTGTTGGCGAATGTTGCCTACCACGGCGTGCTGTCGATGGACGAGATGGTAGCAGAAAAGAATCCGACGGGGGTCGGTGCCTTGATGGTCGGTCGATTGATTGGGCCGATCGGCAAGACTCTGATGTATGTCAGCTTCATGTTGAGCGCATTAGGAGCCATCAACGCCAACTTGCTATTGGGGCCGAGGGTGTCATTTGCAATGGGTCGCGACGACATCTTCTTCCGCTCGTTGGGCCGCGTGCATGTCAACTTTCGCACACCGGCCGCCGCAATTATCCTGCAAGCGATAATGGCGATAGTATTGATCGTTGCATCGGCATTACTGATCAAATACCACCCTGACTTTGCCCCCGATGAGTCCGGCAAACCAAAGACGAATATCTTCGATCTGCTGACCACCTACGCCATCTTTTCGGGGAGCATTTTCTACATGCTCGCCGTGCTGGCGGTGATTGTGCTGCGAATCAAACATCCTGAATGGAAGAGACCCTACCGCACGTTGGGTTATCCGGTCACGCCGATTGCCTATCTGACCTTCTACTGCTTTTTTCTGTACTACATCTACGACGGCAAACCGACCGAGGCGAACATCGGCCTCGTGCTCATTGCCATCGGCCTGCCGGCGTATTACGGTTATCGCTGGTGGGCGAAGCGGAATCCCGAGACGTTGCACGACGGGCAATAAACGAACGCCGAACATCCAACGTTTAACACCGAACGATGAATGAAAAGCGCAAAGCCCGCCGGCCGCGACCGGCGGGACTTAGCCAATGCATCACCCTTTCAACGACTCCAGAATTTCTTCGTGAGTCGGGAACCGATCGACTTCGTGCTTGCTGAAAATCATCTTGTCGTCGGCGACGACATCGAAGATGCCACCTTTGCCCTCGATCAACGTCGCGTCGATTCCGGTTGCTTCTTTGATTGCTTCCGCCAGACTGGCGGCTTTGGGTGTGTAGTTTCACTGCATGCAATAGGTGATCGAAATCCCCATCGGTCATTCTCCTTGGAAAAATTTCATTGATCTGTTGTTACTACTCACCGGCGATTGGTATGGACTGGATTTGGTGATTTCGGTAGGAGCGTCTGGTAAGGAGTTTACCAGATGGTCGAATGTTTGCCGAATGTCTCTGAACTTTCCCCGGATGAAAAAAC
>CAUZOL010000100.1:0-20201 GCA_963581435.1 Planctomycetota bacterium | reverse complement strand
CCAGAAGAAGTCGGTAATGCGCATTCAGAGATTCCATCGTCTCGACCTCGGAAATCCCCCATGATCCCGAGATCGATTCCACACGTCAAATCAAGCAGCACCCACTAAAATGCGCGAAGAACCGTAATTTGTTTGAGTTCCTAGTCGATATACAAAAACTCATTCGAACACAGCAGCATGTGGACGAAGTTTTCAAACGACCGTTTCGCGGCATCCGCCGAAGCGACTTTGGACGCCTCGTAGAGTTGTTGCAAATGCTGCAAGTATTCTTCTGCCGCCTTGATCTCCGTTTCTGACGGATTCCGCGAAAGCGTGAGCCGGTAGGCGGTCGCGATCTTCTTCGTCGGCGCAGCGTCGGCTTTAACGATCGCTTCAATCCGGACTGCAAGGCGACTGGCGCTGTCGATGAGGAACTTGCTGTTGATCATCGTTAACGATTGCAGCGGCGTCGCCGAAGCCGACCGCCGCGTACAGTTCACGTCGATGATGGGGAAATCAAACACGCGCAGAAATGTCAGGGGATTCGTCCGGCGGGCGACCAGATAAATGCTGCGGCGCTCGTCTGCGGCGACGGTTTGCAAACCACTCGGCATCGCCTTCATCATGACGGGCGGCCCGCCCATCGTATAATTCGCCCGGCCACTGACGGCAATGACTGAATCGCGCAGAGATTCGGCATCAAGTCGCCGCAGATTCGTTCGCCACAGCAGCCGGTTGTCCGGGTCTATTTCACTCCCTCTCTGCTGATCTCCCTTTCTCCCCCTCTCCGAAGCCTGCCGGTAAACAGTCGAAGTCATCATCATCTTATGGAATTTTTTGGCGCTCCATCCCTGCCGCATGAATTCCACCGCCAGCCAATCCAGCAGCGCCGGATGTGTTGGTCGTGAACCCGTCGCACCGAAATTCCCCGGAGTCGCGACGATGCCTCTTCCAAAGTGATGCTGCCACAACCGATTGACGATCACCCGTGCAGTTAAAGGGTGATCGGGTCTTGTTAGCCATTGGGCAAACGCCAGACGCAACCCCGTCGTTTTGCCCACTGCTGACGTTGAGGGGATCGCTGCGGACTTTCCCGGTGCGCTGAGGATTGCGAGAAAACCCGGGCTGACTTTCGGACCGGCGAAATCGACATCGCCGCGATGTAGCAGACGGATCGTGGGGGCCTCGCCGACATCCCACAGCGCCTGCAACTTGTCGATACGGAGCGTCGCGAGCAAACTCTTTTCGGTTTGGATTTTCGCGAGCAATTGTTTTCGAGCCGTTCGGTCGGCATCGCTCAGGGCCGCATTGACTTGGGCATCTGCCACCGAGAGTTTCTTTTCGTACTGGCTCGCAAGTTTCTTCTGGGCCTCATTGCGTTTCTTTGCAGCCGTTGCGATGGCGGCTTTCACAGCCGCGCGCATCGACTCGGGAATCTGTTTCAGCTTTTCTTCGAGGAGACGATCCCGGTAAGGCTTCTGGATCGTGGCCAATTGTTGCTGTAATTTGTTAATGGTCGCGGTGATTGCGGCCCTCTTTTGCTTAATCTCTGCCTGCTCGATTTCCGAAACGTGGTAAAGATGCCGCTGTTTGGGTGGCAACCAATTGCTGGGGTTGTACGCCGACGTAAACACCGACAGAAAACGGTAGTAGTCGGTATGCGGAATCGGATCGAATTTATGACTGTGGCAGCGCGCACAGTTCAGTGTCATCCCCATCGTACTCGACGAGACCCGTTCCATGAGCATAAACAAGGCTTCGTAACGATCGAAAGGCAGGTTCGAAATGTCCTCGTTGGTTGCATCGAGGACGTTTCGCAGGAAGCCGGTTGCCGTGAGAAGTTCGACGATCTCGGGCGTGTACTTTTTTGCGTTTCGCCAATCGACCAATTCGTCACCCGCAATCTGCTCGACGAGAAACCGGTCCCACGGGGTGTCTTTATTCGTGGCGTTAACAACGTAGTCGCGGTATCGCCAATAGCCATCGGACAATGTGGCCGTGGTGGGGTTGAAGTCTTTGCCCGACGTGTCCACATAGCCAACCGCATCGAGCCAATGTCGGCCCCAGCGTTCGCCATAGCGCGGCGAAGCGAGCAATTGGTCGATGAGTCGTTCGTATGCGTCCGTTCGGTCATCATTCATGAATTCGCGTGCTTGCACCGGCGTCGGCGGCAGACCGGTCAGATCGAAATAAGCCCGCCGCAACAGCCTGCGTTTCGATGCATCGGGTGAGAATGTGAGGCCGCGTGATTCCAACTTCGATAAAACAAAGCGGTCAATCGGCGTGCGGATTCTGTTTATTGCTTTGACGTCAGGCGGAGCAATGGCGTCCGGTTTCTGATACGCCCAGAATTGACGTTGCTTGTCGGTAATTGTTGACGCGTCCGATGCGTCTGCCGTCTGCTTGTTGAGCGGTTTCACATCGACGAAATCAATGAAGCGACCCTTGTCGATCCAACGGGTGAGTTTCTGGATCTCGCTTTTGCTCAGCGCTTCGTCCGAGTCGGGCGGCGGCATCGCCTTGCTGACAACTTTCCGAATCAAAACGCTCTTTTCAGAAAATCCTTCGATGATCACCGGGCCACTTTTGCTGCCGCGGACGAGCGACTCCAAACTGCGCAAGTCCAACTCGGCTTCGGGGTCGTCTTCTCCGTGACATGCAACGCAGCGCTCGACAAGAATCGGACGGATCTCCTTTTCGAATCGTGTGAATTGTTGCTGCACGTCGGCGGGCAACTTGGCCGCTTTGCCGAAAGTCGCGCCGGTTTCGATCCACAGGCGAATCGTTTTCAACTCTGTATCCGACAGCTTGAACTTGAATTGTGCCGGCGGCATCTCACGCTTTGAAAGTTTCTGCCACAACAGACTCTTTTCCAGAGAACCAGCGACCACGACCGCTCCGTTCTGGCTGCCGCGCATCGTCAAGCGGGCGGTGCGCAGGTCGAGCCCCAATTGCGGGGAACTCTTTCCGTGGCAGTTAAAGCAGTATCGAGTGAAGATCGGCAGCACGTCTTTTTCGAAGACGGGCTTCTCAGCAGCAGTCGCTGCTCCAGCCGTTGCGAATACGATGGTGGCGAAACCGAGTTTCAAGTATTTCGTCATTGGAGTTTTCGTCATTTCGTTTCGTCAGGAACCAAGAACCGAATTATCCAATAGGTCGCCGACGACTTTTGCGCCGCTGACGGTGACATTGGATGGAGTTTCAAGTTGGCCGCCTTGCGGAAACTGAACTCGCCGATGGTCGAGGCCCATCTGATGACAAACCGAGGCGATCATGTCGGGGACGCTGACGCGATTGATGATGCTCTTATAACCAAACTCGTCTGTCTCGCCGTAAATCAAACCGGGCTTGAAGCCGCCGCCGGCGAACCACATGGTGAAGGCATTGCGGTTGTGATCGCGGCCAGTTCCGTTTTGTGTGGTCGGTAATCGACCGAACTCCCCGGCCCACATAACAATTGTGCTGTCGAGGAGTCCGCGTTTCTTGAGGTCTTTGACCAACGCCGCCGCCCCCTGATCTGTCTCGGTGGCGATCTTTGCCATCCCGCCTTGAATGTTGCTGTGGTGATCCCAAGGCTGCCCGGGGCTTGTGGTGACTTGCACGAATCGCACGCCCGATTCGACCAGTCGGCGAGCCATCAAACAGCGCGTGCCATATTTTGCCGTGGCCGGATTATCGAGTCCGTATAGGTTCTGCGTCGCTTTCGTTTCTTCCGAAAGATCGAGAACCTTGGGCGCTTCCAGTTGCATTCGCGCTGCCAGTTCGAAGTTCTCGATCCGCGCTTCCAACTCCGACTCGCCGGGACGATTGCGAAGGTGTCCCGCATTGAGTTTCTGCAGGAAGTCGAGATTGGCACGCTGAGCGCCCGGCGGAAGGGGAGTCGCCGGATTCAAATGATGGATTGGGGCTCCGCGCGTGCTGAACTCAACACCTTGATATAGCGCGGGCAAATAGGCATTGGCCCAGAGTTGCTTCCCGCCAACCGTGTATCCGTCTGGGTCGCGAAGAACGACGTACGCCGGCAGGTTTTGATTCTCAGTTCCCAATGCGTAGCTGATCCAGGACCCCATCACCGGCCTGCCCGGAAAGATCTTGCAGGTCAGCAGCATGTTGAGTCCTTCGAGATGATTGTTGTGCTCGGTGTGCATCGAACGCACAAAGCACAGGTCATCGACGATGGTGCTCACGTGGGGTAACGCTTCGGAAATATCCATGCCGCACTCGCCGTATTTTCGGAATTCCAGTGGCGAGGGCAATAGGCTGTTGGTGTTATTTGGCTGATGGATTTCGACGCCATCGGGATGTGGTTTGCCCGCCAACCGCTTCAATAGCGGCTTCGGATCGAACAGGTCCATCTGGCTGGGGCCGCCGTTCTGAATCAACTGAATGACCGCTTTGGCTTTGGCCGGGAAATGTGTCTTGCGCGACCGAAGATCGCCATAAATTGGCACGCCTGACGGATTAGCCGTATCTGCACTGAACATTTCCGCCCCGCCAATCAGGTCGGCAACAGCGAGCTGTCCGAGTCCAAAACCAGAAAGTCCCAGCATCTCTCGACGGCTGAATTGCATCATGTCGTTGCTCGCCAGTTCTGAATTGACAATCGGAGGGTGAATCCGACCGAAACCTGTCGCTTCGTCATCGAAGATTCTGTTCCTCAATCATACACAAACAGCCGAGTCCACCACAGCGACGGCACCGACAGGTCAACTCGATTGTGACTCGACCGCTTCGACAACAACTCCCGTGCGGCTTGAACCTCCGATGAGGTTTCGGGCGGCAGACAAGTTGATCTTGCCGTTTTTTCGGTTTCTTGCGACGATCCCCGAGAATTGCTGTTCAGATTGGCTTCCCGGCTGAAGGGAGTTTCTCAATCGATGAAACTGCAAACGAAGATTATCGCCGCGTTGGTGCCAATGTTCCTCGTTGTGTTCGTTGCACACAGTTTATTTACACTTCAGACGGCGTTTTCCAACGCCCGCTCGAATGTGGAGCGAGAGGCACACAACATTCGCGCCGTTTTGATGGCGACTCGGCGGGTGTATCATCATCAATTCATCGAAAGCGGATTGCCGGTCGACGACACGACCGTGGGGTTTCTGCCGGGACATTCGCTGAGCCGAATATCCAAGGATTTTCCACAATGGACCAACAGTGGTATCGTATTCAATAATGTGTCGGACCGGGCGCGCAATTCGGACAATGCTGCCGACGAAAAGGAATTGGCGGCGATGGAAGTTTATCGGAAGAATTCCGAGATCAAAGATCGGTTGGTCCTGGTTGATGACGAAGGAAAAGGGGAGTATTACCACTATACGCGGCCGATCTGGATCGAGGACTATTGTCTGAAATGCCACGGCAAACGGGATGAAGTGCTGGCCAGCGTTGCGGCTCGCTACAACGCGGGATTCGGGTATGAACTGGGCGATTTGCGCGGTGTGATGAGCATCAAGATACCGGCAAAAGTAGCACATCAGCAGGCATGGGCCGCCTTTTGGCAAGGCATGCTGGTTGATCTCGGATGTCATCTCGGTGCGTTTGTTCTCGTTTATGCCATGTTGGTGAGGACCGCGGTGTCGCGATTGAAAGTGCTGGAACGGGGCGCGGAAGAACTTGCCGGCGGAAATTATAAATGGCGCAGTGGGATCACCGGCAGCGATGAGATTGCTGCAGTGGCGATGGGAATCGACGCGATGGCCGGTCGCATCGGTACCAGGGACGCTGCCCTGCGAGACAGTGAGTGGCGGTTCCGAAATTTGATTGAGGCGGCTCCCGATGCGATGGTGATCGTCGATCAACAAGGGATTATGATCGTCGTCAACGCAGTGGCGGAGAGTACGTTTGGTTATACACGCGAGGAAATGCTCGGGCAGGAATTGGAGTTCTTGATTCCAGCTCGGTTCCACGAGGCGCATCGGACACATCGGCAAGAATACTGTCGGCATCCAATGGCTCGCCCGATGTCCGTCCGCCCCTTTCTTTTCGGCCTTCGCAAGGACGGCAGCGAATTTCCGCTGGAGATCAGCCTGAGCGCGACCGAAACCGACGATGGCATTGTCGTCACCAGTACGATCCGCGATGTGTCTGATCGCAAACAATTGGAGGATGAGTCGCGCGAGCATCGCGATACGCTGGCGCATGTGGCGCGGATGAGTACGATGGGCGAGATGGCCACGGGGATTGCGCACGAACTGAATCAACCGCTGACGGCAATTGCCACCTATTGTCACACAACCAAGTGGTCAGCCGAACGATTCACCGCTTGCCCCCCCGAGTTGATCGATTCGTTGGAAAAAATAGAAAAACAAGCGATTCGAGCGGGTGATATTGTGCGGCGGCTGCGACAGTTTGTGAGGAAATCAAAGTCCGAGGAAGTCCCGGTCGATCTGAACTCGCTTATCGGCGATGTGGCCCGCATGGTTGAGCCGGACGTTCGTCAATCGGACGTGGTACTGGAGTTAAATTGCCACGGGGTCCCGCTTGCAGTGAGTGTCGATGAGATTCAGATTCAACAGGTGCTGGTGAATTTAATCCGCAATTCTATCGATGCAATGAAGGACACGCCGGACGAGCAAAAACGCGTTGTGGTGTCCGCCCGGTCATCTGAGACTGGTTTCGCAGAGATTGCCGTTATCGATCTGGGGCCGGGTCTTTCCCCGCAGGACATGGAGCAGGTGTTCGAAGCCTTCTACTCGACAAAGCCGGATGGCATGGGTATGGGTCTGGCGATCAGCCGATCGATTGTGGAGTTTTATGGCGGGAAGTTCTTCGTTGAATCGAATGCCGGTCAAGGGGTGACCTTTCGTTTCACTTTGCCGTTGATTCGTGGCGAATTCTCGGCCGAGAATGCAGCTTAGCGGCTGTCGAATATTCTGGTTGCAGCACGTCGTCGTTCATTTTGATTGTTCGACAGGCAGCAATCTCCGTTCCGCGAAGGGGCGATCGCCCAGCGATAGCGGTTGTCCGGGGCGTTCGGTCGTCACTTTTCCGGCGGCAAGGACGCGGCGACCGGCAACGAACACGTGGTGAATTCCGATCGAGTGCTGGTGCGGTTTCGTGAACGTGGCTCGATCAGTGACCGTCTCCGCATCGAAGACAACCACATCGGCCCGGCAGCCGACTGCAATGCGGCCGCGCTTCGTCCAGCCCAATCGTTTCGCCGGCAGGACGGTCATTTTGTGAATTGCTTGTTCGAGGGTGAGCAGCTTGCGTTCGCGGACGTAATGGCCCAGCACTCGCGGGAAGCAACCGTACGACCGCGGGTGCGGGTTGCCGCTGCCAAATTTGAACACGCTGCCATCGGATGCAATACAGGTTTGAGGATGCTGCATCACGCGATCAACGTCGCCGCCGGGACGTTCTTCCAATGTGTGGTTGATACCGCCGGTGCCTTTGGAAATCAATTCGACCAGAAGCTGACAACCGTTCGCCAATGTGACGGGCATTTTGCGATCACGAAGAATCTGAGTCAACGTTTTGCCTTCCAACGTCTCATTGTGAGTGGCGCGGGCGACGCGAATTCTCGACAACGCCTGGGCCGTGTGTGTTGAGTTATCCGGACTTTGGTCGGCTTCGTAAACCTTGCGTATCAACAGATCCTCGACGCCGGCCAGAATGCGCGCCTTTGTTTTCGGTTCGGTGAGCCGTTTGCGGAACTCGTCCATGCCGCCGGAGAGCGACCATTGCGGCACGTAAAGATTCATACTGCCGCTGCCGGCTCCGTAGGGATATTGATCGAGCGTAACGTTTCGTCCGGCCGCGCGAACCGCGTCGATACGGGCCAGCGTTTGCCGAGTCAGGCCGAACACCGATGCCGAAGAAATCTTGTGATGCGAGATATGGACGGGGACGCCGGCCTGCTTTCCGATATTGAGTGCTTCTTCCAACGCTTCGACAATGCGCGTTCCTTCGTCGCGCATGTGCGTTGCGTAAAACCCGCCGTACGGCGCAATTTCTTTCGTCAGCTCGACGATCTCGTCGGTCCTCGCATAGGTTCCCGGTCCGTAGCGCAGGCTGGTTGAGAGGCCGATCGCTCCTTCTTTCATGGCTGTGCGCACCAGTTGCTTCATTTCATCGAGTTGCGCTGATGTGGGTGCGCGATTGACGCGGCCCATGACCTGCTCGCGAACGCTGCCGTGTCCAATCAGCAGTACAATGTTCGGTCCGATTCCAGCCTCTCGCACTTGCTCGAAGTAGGCTTTCAAATCCGTGGGGGAACTGCCGCAATTGCCACAGACGAGCGTCGTTGCTCCTTGTCGAATGTAATTCTCAGCAGCGCGGTGCTTGAGAATCCCACGATCGGCGTGGCTGTGCAGATCGATGAAACCGGGGCAGACAATTTGGCTGGTGACATTGATCACCTCCCGTGCCGTCGCCTTCGCCAGATCGCCGACGGCGACAATGCGGCCGCCACGGATGCCGACATCGGCTTGCTTGCGTGGTTTGCCGGTGCCGTCAATCACCGTCCCACCTTGCAGCAGAAACTCATAGGTTGAGCCGTCGGGCTGCGGTGTTCGTGGTTCATTTGCTTCAGCGGCAAAGCCCATCAGCAGTGCAGCGAGAAAAACGCACGCAGAAATCTTACCGCTCATCGAACTCACCTTTCACTCGCGTGACGAATCACCCGACGAATTGTTGCCAACCGGCAATTCAACGCGTAACCACGGTCGTATTTTGTCGATCGTTTTTGGGCCGATACCTTTCACACGCTCAATGTCCTCAATGCTGGAAAACGGCCCACTCGTTTCCCGGTCGGCGACGATGCGGTGGGCCAGCGTCTCTCCAATACCTTCCAACTGCATCCACTCGACCCACGTGGCGCTGTTGATTTCCAATTGGAACTCAAGACTCCGCTCCGGTAATCGATCGATCTCAACCGGCTTCAATCCCCAGCCGCTTAGTCGCATCCAGTGAACGGCCATCAGTACAATCACGGCGATGACCATCACCCCGATGAAAAGTTGGTCTCCACGACGGAACCAGATGCGAGCTTTGTGTTCGGGAATAGTGTCGCTCACCACTTCCACCGGAGCCATCGAAGAGCGTGGGGAGTCGGCTGTCGGTTGATCTTCCGTCGAATTGTCACTGGCCGGAACCGACGGCGCGCTGGATTCAACCGCGGCCGGTTCGACTGGCGAATTCGGCTCGTGCATGGGAAGGTTCCGGTCGGCTGTGGCAATTCATTGGGCGCACACCGTGCACAGCTCTGTGCTCGGCGGTTGATATCTTATGTCGTCACCACCAGATGGTCGCGGTGAATCACCTCAGCATACGGCAGACTGCCCAATAACTCTATGATCTCTTCGGTTCGTTTGCCTGCAATTCGGCGCGCCCCCGGCGAGTCGTAATTCGACAGCCCACGGGCAAACTCCTGGCCGCGGGCATCGGCCAGCGCGACGACTTCCCCTTTTGCAAACACTCCCTCGACGTCTGTGATACCGATGGCCAACAGCGAGCATCCCGAATGTTCGACGGCCTTTCTCGCACCGTCGTCAACGATGTATTTCCCCTTAGGCGGAACCGTGTAGCCGATCCATCGTTTCCAGGCGGGTACGGCGGCCCCTTTCGCCAGAAACAACGTTCCAACTTCCTCACCGTTCAATATGTCATCCAGAACGTTGGGACGCGTTCCATTGGCCAGAATGACGCTTTCGCCGACGGCGGTGGCGGAGCGGATCGCCTCGAGTTTTGTCCGCATCCCGCCGGTTCCTCGACTGCTCTGCTCGTCGGCCACGCAGTCCAACAGCGAATCGTCCCAGTGATCGACCTGCCCGATAAGCCTGCTGCCTTCGGCGGTGGGGGCCTTGTCGAAAAGTCCATCGACCACCGACAGAATGACCAGCAGCGGAGCGTGCAGCAGGTTGGTAACCATCGCTGCCAATTGGTCGTTGTCGCCGAACCGGATTTCATCAATGCTGACGGTGTCGTTTTCGTTAACGATTGGAACCGCACCGTACTCGAACAGCGTGGTGAGCGTGTTGCGCACATTAAGATAACGGTCGCGCTGCGTGAAGTCGTCAGCGGTCAGCAGAAGTTGGGCGGCATGATATCCATGTTGCCGCAGGTGACGGTCATAAAGATGAATGAGATGGGCCTGACCTGCTGCAGCGGCTGCCTGCAGATGAGGCAAATCGTTGGGGCGTTTGTTGAGTCCGAGAACGCCCAACCCCGCACCAACGGCACCGCTGGAGACAAGAACGACACGTCGACCCGATTCCCGAATCCGATGAATCTGCTCGGCCAACTGCGTTATTCGATCGAGGTCGAGGGAATCGTCGTCGCGCGCGAGAACGTTCGTTCCGACTTTGATAACAATGACGCGCGCCGTCTCGACCACTTCGCGTCGGACCAGGTTGACCATAACCGTAATGCCTCGTCCCAACCGGATCGCCACGCGCTGCCATTAAGTGCCGAACTCGCGACCGCTCGTGTGACTCCGATCCACACGCGTGCCGCAAATCATCTTACTTGTCCCTCTTTAGTGTTCCGTGAAAACCGCCCTTGTTCAAGGCAGCCACAGCGGCGGTGACGTCAATATCTTTGCCGACAATTCGTGCCACTTTCAACTTGCGGTCGAATTCGATCGTGGTGGCACCTTTGACATCCTCTAACGCCTTCTGCGCGCCGGTCACACAGGCTCCACAACAGAGATGAATCCCGGTGAGCGTGATCTTGTTGGCTTTTTCGCCCTTCTTCGCACCGGAGGCAGGAAATTTGATTTTCTTCTTGCCGTGCGTGGCCGATCCGTGAAAGCCCGCTTTCGCCAGAGCATTGATGGCATTCTGGGCGGCCTTGTCGTCGGTCGCGGTGAACGAAACAGTCTTGGAGTTGCGGTCGGCGGCCGGCTTACTGACACCTTTGATGTCGCTCAGTGTCTCTTGCGCTGCAGACACACAAGCGCCGCAGCACAAGTGAACTCCCTTGACCGTCACGCGGCCCGCTTCGCTGACATTGCCACAGAACGCCAAAACCAACGCAGCGAAAACCGTAGTCTGCAAAACTTTCATCGCTATCCTCTTTCGACATGAAGAAGTTGTTTAAATTGTGGCGAACACAAACAGTCCGACTGTTGACTTCAATTCGATTTCGCCACTTACTAGTTCGATTTCGATACTACCACAATAAACGAAACGGCCAGCCGGTTGTATCGGAACATACTGATACCTTAGACTGAAAACGAACGTAAGGCAATCAATAGGGCTTACAGCAATCTGAGGATTTCAGCGGATGCATCGCAAAATTTGCCGGAGTCTTTTACCGACGGTCGGTGTCCTTTTCACCATGACCGTCTCGTATGCATTCTCACAAGAGCCAACCGCACCCCCGCAAATCCGGTATCTGGAAGGCCACAAAGGATCTGTATATGCGGTCGCGGCTTCGCCCGATGGCCATTCGCTGCTCAGCGCCGGCGTTGATGGCACGATCCGCGTTTGGGACCGCGAAACGGGACTACTGGTTCGTTCGATTCCCGCACATTCTGCAACCGTGCTTGCGTTGTCGGTTGCGCCGGACGGGCGGCGATTTGCTTCCGCCGGGCTGCATGGAACGATCAATGTTTTCGATTTACCGGGCCGAAATCCGTTGGCCAACATTACGAACGTCCCGGGACTGGCTGCAACTCTTGCCGTCTCACCAAACGGTGCGCTCGTCGCCACAGGCGATAATGCCCCGGCGCTGCGGTTGTGGAATACCGCCAATTCACAGCATTTACGCGACTTCGGCGGGCTGACGGCGGCTGTGACCAGTGCCAAGTATCTCGGCGATGGCCAGTTGATTGTTGCGGCGGCAGTCGATGGCACGATACGCGGCTGGAATGTTGCCAACGGTGCTGCAGCCGGCCTGATTCAAACGTCGCCCATAAGTAATATGGCCGTTTTTTCGAGCGATGATCCCGCAAACGGCCACTTGCTGGCGGCTGCGGGTGCCGATGGCACGCTGCGGCTGTTCCGTTGGCCTCCCGTTCCGCCACAGAATTTGGCGGGACACTCCGATCAAGTCACGGCCGTCGTCATCTCGCACGATGGAAAACTTGTGGCAACCGGCGGCATGGATCAACTGGTGAATCTCGACGACGCGGCAACAGGCAAGACGGTCCGTGCACTCGCAGGCCAATCGGGCAAAGTTGCGTCGCTGGCGTTCAGTCCGGATGACTCCATGCTGGCCGCCGGCAGCGACACTGGGATCATCAAGTTTTGGAGTGCTGCCGATGGTGCCGATCGTTTGACGGTGGCCGGACACACCGGCGCAATCAATGCCATCGACTTCCACCCGAAAGTCAAACAGATTGCGTCAGCAGGAACCGATGGCACCGTGCGAATCTGGCGTCTGCCCAGCGCACCACGGGTCTTGAAGGGCCATGCGATGCCGGTGGCCGCCTTGTCGCTGACGGCTGACGGGAAGATCGCAGCTTCCGTTGGTTCGGACAAATCGATCCGCCTGTGGTCGATGGCCGATGGCAAACAGCAGAAAGTTATTGCCAATCAACCTCAGCCGCTCTCTGAGACGGCCCTGTCGGCTGACGGCAAACAACTGGCCGCCGGAGATACGCTCGGCGATATTCGAGTTTGGGACCTCGCCGGCAATGCAGCCCCACAACGACTCGGAGCCCACATCGGTGGGGTTTCTGGATTGTCATTCGACCCACGTGGTTCGTTGCTTTATTCGAGTGGCTTCGACGGTACGGTCAAGTTGTGGAAACTGCCGATCGCGGCTCCCACGGTATTGCCGCCACACAAGGCAGCAGTCCATGCCGTGGCGATGTTGCCGAACGGAAGACTCGTTGCGTCCGGATCGACGGACGGCATTCTGCGGATTATCGACCGGAACACGGGCAAATTGATAAAGCAAATCAAAGCCTCTGCGACGACGATTACCGCCCTCGAATTCAGCGCCGACAACTCCATCATTGCTGCATCAGATGGAACAGGAACGGTCACATTGTGGAACGCCATCGACGGGATACCGCGAGGCCGAATCGCCGGACACGGCGGTGCCATCCAGTCGATTGCTTTCCATCCGGTACTTGACTTGCTTGCCACGGCCGGGGCGGATGGAACAATTCGCCAATGGCAGGCGCCGACGTCGTTCACAGTTCTTGCTGGACACACAAAGCCGGTCCGATCACTGTCGCGCAATGCTGATGGGACGAAACTCCTCACCGCCTCAGAGGACGGGTCGGTCCGCATGTGGAATGCAAATGATAAAAAACCGCCAGCGACAGTTCACACGGGCAATGTTGCAGTGAGAAGTTCCGCCTGGAGCGCCGACGACAAACTGGTTGCCACGGGTGACGATGCCGGAACAATCCACGTAAGGAACCCCGCTGACGGAACGGAACTCGGCATTCTCTCTGGCCATCAGGGAGCCGTGACCGGACTCGCATTTCGCGCGCAGAACGACATGTTGGCATCGACCGGTGCCGATGGCCTGTTGCGAATGTGGAAACTACCGATCAAACCGCAGCAGCAGTTGGCCAAGTACCCAACCGCCGTGAAAGCGATTGCAGCTTCCAATGACGGGACGTTGGCGGTTACGGGCGACGCCAACAAATCGTTGCACGTAATCCATCTCGCAGGAAGCAAGGAATCCGCGACGATCACGAACCTGCCTGGCCAGCCAACGTCGGTCGATATGTCACTCGACAAGTCGCTCATCGCCGCCGCAACCGACGTCGGCACGGTTGACGTCTACAGCGTTGCCGGCGGCGCCGCGAAGTTTCAAGTTGTGGGTCATTCCGGCGGCACAACGGGGGTCGCGTTTCATCCACAAGGAAAACAGTTGGCGTCGGTCGGTGCCGACGGGACACTGCGTATTTGGGACATTGCCACCGCGCCGAAACTCCTCGCCGGTCATGCGAAGTCGGTCACCGCTGTGGCTGTCAGTCCGACGGGTAAGTTGCTCGCCACCGGTTCCGCCGACAACAGTGTGCGGCTCTGGAACATGACCAACGGCGCAGCCGTGCGGACGTTGAGCGGACATACCGCGGCAATCACCGGCCTGTCGTGGTCGGCCGATGAGACCCGCCTGGCCAGCAGTAGTGCGGACAAAACAGCGAGGTTGTGGAACGTCGCTGACGGAAAACAACTCGCTCAATTCGCCGGTCATACCGCTGCAGTGAACGATGTCGCACTTTCGCCAAACGGGGCAACCCTCGTCACCGCCGCCGCCGACAAATTTGTGAAAGTGTGGAACGTCGCCGAAGTGATCAAAGCCGCGACGGAGAAGAAGGACGGCGAAGCGGGGGCGACAAACACGGTACGCGACTTCGCCGGGCATACAAAGGGCGTCAACTCTGTATTGCTCATTGCCAACGGCGCAACGGTTCTTTCCGGATCGGCGGATGGAACGATCCGCTTCTGGACCATCGCCGACGGCAGGACGGCTCGCAACATCAACACGGGGGGCCCGGTTGGCGATATTGCAATCAGTCCGGATGGCAAGTTGCTGGCATCGGCCGGCGCGGACAAGTCGATTCGCATCTACAACCCTGCCGATGGCAAACTTCTCGTAACGCTGACCGGCCACGCGCAAGCTGTGACCGGAGTTGCTTTCAGCCGCGACAACAGTCGAATCATCGCCGCGGCAGCCGACGGAATTGTCGGCATCTGGGAAGCCGGCGGTCGTTTGCTGGAAATGCGAAAAGTGGCGGCCATCCAGCCGAGTGCAGTCAGTTTCGGGTTGGACAATCAAACCCTCGTCTTGGGGGGAACGGACAACTCGGTCAAGTTGATGCCGGTCGCATTGTTGCGGCTGATTGTCGCATCGGAGATGCCGCTGACCGGGGTGGCTTGGACGCCCGACGGGAACAGTTTAGTGACGGGCGGCGTAGACAAGACGGTCAAACTTTGGAACGCCGCCAACGGACAAGCAATTCGCGCTTTCCCGGGTCATACGGCAGCGGTGACGAGTGTCGCCGTCAGTCGTGACGGCGTCCAGGTGCTTTCGTCCGGCGCGGATAAGACCGTGCGAGTTTGGACAACCGCCAACGCGGCGGTTGTCGCCACGTTGACGCATCCTGCCGTTGTCCATTCGGCGAACTTCAGCGCCGACCGCAGTCGAATCGTAACAGCCGCCGACGATCAACAGGTCCGCGCGTGGGACGTTGCCTCGCAACGAGTTCTGCAGCAATTTGCCGAACACACGAAGCCGGTTCGTGCGGCCGTATTTGCGGGCAACAACCTGGACGTTCTTTCCGGCGGCGACGACACGACCGTTCGACGATCGCAAATTGCAGCCAGCGCGGTGATTGCCGCCCACGTCGGCGGTGTATCGAGTGTGACGTTTCTGCCGAAAGGCGACGGTGTCATTTCCGCCGGAGTCGATAAGCGCGTCGTTCAATTCGATCTGACAGGAAAACTCGTCCGCGAGTTCGCCGGTTGTACGCAAGCTGTGCGGCAAGTCGTCGTGCGACCGGATTCCGTACAGGTGGCTGCCATCTGCGACGACAAACAGATCTACCAATGGCAGGCCGCCAACGGGCAGCTGATTCGAAAAACACCCGTCGCTGCCATCTTGACGGCGGCAGCGTACACGCCAAATGGCACCTGTCTGGTGGTAGGATCGGCCGACAAACAACTGCGAGCCTTCGACACGGAAACCGGCCAACTGTTGGAACGAATCGAATTGCCAGCCGCAGTCACGGGTCTTGTCACGTTGCCCGACAACGTGACGCTTGGTATCGGATTGGCGGACAACAGCGCCGTCGTCGCTCAAATTTCTTTCCGTCGCCTGCACGCCGGGCATACCGGTGCCGTCAACTCCGTTGCGTGGACGGCCGACGGAAAGTCTCTGCTCAGCGGCGGCGCCGACAAGTCGATTCGTCACTGGAACGCCGAAACCGGCGCACTCGTGCGCACATTGAACGGCCACACGCAGCCGGTCACATCTGTCTTACCAACTGCCGATGCCGCGCAGGTCATTTCGACGTCGGCCGACAAGACGATCCGTGTTTGGACATTGGCGAACGGTGCGCCCGTGAAATCGATTCCGGTCGCCTCGGTCATTCGTCGAATTGCGATCAATTCCAAATCGACACGTCTCACCGGTGTAGGCGATGACGGCGTGGTGCGTGTCTGGGATCCCGTTGCCGGGCGAGAATTACAGCGTTTCGTCGGCCATGCGGGGGTTGTGCGGGGAATTGCAATCAGCCCTGATGGGAATACGGTGATCTCCGGCGGCGATGACAAATCGGTGCGAGTGTGGACGGTCTCAGCCCTCGGCGTGGTTGTTGCCGACGCGACGAAAGTTCACGACCTGGAGTTGCTGCCCGATGGATCACACTTCGTAACTTCGGGAGATGACAAGGTCGTCAAACTGTGGGACACGAAGGGGAAACTTGTGCGGTCGTTCGGAGGCAGTGCCGCAGCGGTGGCGCACGTTTCCGTCAGCGATGATGGAAAACAAATCGCCGCCGGCGGCGACCCATTGTTCGCACAAAAGAACGTCCTCGTTTGGAACACGGCCGATGCCAAACTGCTGCAGAATATTCCCACACCCGCCGGAATCACCGCATTGCAGTTCGGCGCGGAAGGCCGCCTCGCTGTCGGTGGTGCTGACAAACATTTGCGTGT
Source organism: Planctomycetota bacterium (assembly GCA_963581435.1). Lineage (GTDB taxonomy): Bacteria > Planctomycetota > Planctomycetia > Planctomycetales > Planctomycetaceae > JABISG01. Next base: position 3,654 of record CAUZOL010000100.1, on the reverse strand, counting down.
CTTCTCTTCAATCGATTCGCGGCTCTTGCAGGATGTCACTTCCACTGCCGTTCTTTCCGACATCCGCTTCATCCCGGGTGAGCCGACGATTCTGGCGGCTGCCGCCGACAACAACAGCTATCTGTTCGATTATTCGCTGCAGCAATTGCTAACCGGCCACACAGGCGCAGTCACCGGCGTCGCATTCACTCATAACGGAAATCACCTACTCACCGCAGGAGCCGACGGAACGGCGCGGCTGTGGAATCTGGCAGATGGTAAAGTCATTTCCACACTTGCGGGAAGTGCCGGAGCCGTAAGCAGTCTCGTTGTCACCGCTGACGGCAAACGGGCAATCGTCGGCCGCGCCGACAAGAACGTCGAAGTTTTCGATCTCCCCGAGCAGCCAACGCCCCAATTGAAGCCGATCGTCACATTCACACAGCCCGCAGCGGTTACGGCGGTTGCGATCAACAAATCGTCAAGTCGTCTCGCCATCGGCGGCAGCGACAATTCCATTCGACTCTGGAGCCTGAAGACCCGTACCGAAGTCGAACGGTTGACGGGACACACAGGTTCGGTGCTGGCATTGGCGCTTTCAGCTGATGGGGCGTCCCTGTTTTCCGGAAGTGCCGACAGGACCGCGCGGCGCTGGACGCCCTCGGCTGTCGATGCCGCCACCGCACACGTCGGCGACATTAATGCTGTGCAATTCTCCGACGATGGACGGCATGTCTTTACGGCAGGCACGGACAAGGGCATCAAGAGTTGGTCAACCATCGGATTGCAGCCGCAGCAGACTTACACCGGCGCTACGGCAGCGGTCAAATCGCTCGCAGTGAGTCCCGACGGCAAATTGCTGGCCGCTGTTGGAGAGGAACCGCTCGTTCGCCTGTGGGTCATCGGTCAGCCACAACCGGCGGCAACCCACACGTTGCCCGCGCCGCAATCGACGGTGTTATTCGGCACGGCGGGACAACAGTTACTGGTGGCAGGGACCGATAAGATCGTCCGCAACTTCGGCATTGTTCGCGCCGGCGGAAAACTGCGATTGGAATTGACGCAGGAGGGACATGGACACACCGAATCAATTACCGGCCTGGCTGTCGCCGCCGACAAGCACACACTCTTCAGCGTCGCTGCCGACAAAACCGTCAAGCGGTGGTATGCCGCCTCGCATGCGCCCGTTCTTCGACTGACCGAGCCGAACGATGCCGTCTACGGGCTGAGCTTCAGCCCCGATGGATCACTGCTGGCCGCCGGTGGAGCCGACAAAACAGTGAGGATCTGGGACAGCCTGACCGGCGAAGTGAAACATTCCCTCACCGGACACACGCGAGCAATCAGTGCGGTCGCGTTCCACAACACCGGCAAGGAACTTGCCAGTACCAGCTACGATGGCACAATTCGGCAGTGGTCTGTCGTCGATGTCGTTCCGGTCGATCCGAAAGCCGCCAAGGAACCACCCGCAAATGCGACAGCGGCGAAAGATGCAGCCAACGTCGTCGAAGAACCACCCGGTCCGCCCGACCGTTCGCCGAAGCCGGGCTTGCTCGCCTACACCATCGGCAACAGCAGTTTCACCGGTGCGGTCTCACACGAGGTCGTCTCGCAAGTCGATCTCGATTGGGGCAGTAAGGCATCCAATCTGTCGCGTGTCTGGGTCGGCACAATCACTCTGCCCGTTAGCGGGGAAATCACTCTGCAGGCTGAAACCAACACTAAACCCAACAACACACTGCGGGTTTTCGTCGGCGAGAAACTCGTGATCGACGGCATCGATCCGAAGACTTCGGAAACCGGCCGCAAGGGCGTGCTGACTCTCGATGAAGGCGACAAAAAGGAGCAACCAATTCGTATCGAATTCAGTCACAACGGCCCGGCGGCTTCGCTGCAATTGCTGTGGAGTTGGGAAGGAAAAGAGCCGGAAGTGATCCCGGCCGCCGCATTCAAACACCGGTCCATTTTCGCCGGCGATTTGCTGCAGACAATCGAAACCGATGATCGGCCGCTCACGATGAGATACACTCCCGACGGCAACTGGCTCGTCGCCGCCGGGCAGTCGCGCATCTGGAACCGTTGGAATCGGGCCAACCGCCGACCGACTGCAGCCGGCGATGCCGGGCGCGGACACAACCAGACGATCTTTGCGCTCGCCTACAACAAAGCCGGCAGCCGCGTTGCCACCATCGATTACTCCGGCAACCTGTTCATCTGGAACGCCTCCAACGCGGCAATGATGTACCACCAACAACTGCCAGCCTCCGCCGGTTTCTCACTGGCCTACACACCCGACGGAACCGAAATCATCGTCGGCACAAACAACGCCCGCGTACTCCGTGTGCTGGTGCCTGCACCCGTTCGGTGAGGAAACGGATCTCAGCGGGAGCGGGCACGGGTTGTGCCAACGCCGTGCTCAATTACTTCCAATAAATCTTGCAATTGGGCAATGCCGCCTGCAAAGCCTTCACACCCTTGTCTGTGACTCTAGTGTTTGAGAGAGACAGAGAATTCAACTTGGTCAGCCCTTTAAGATGCTCAAGACCGACATCAGTGACTTTCGTAGCAGAGAGGTCCAGATGATACAATTTGATCAGCCCCTTGAGATGCACTAACCCTGCGTCACCGACTTGGGTGTTGTTGAGATCCAAAATCAACAACTTGTTCAACCCTGTGAGATGCGTCAGTCCAGCGTCACCGACTTTGGTGCTGGATAGGTCCAGCAACTTCAAATTGGTCAGTTTTTGGAGATGTACAAGCCCGGCATCCGTGACTTTGGTGTTGGCGAGGTCCAGCCAGCCGAGGTCAGTCATCCCTTTGAGATGAACAAGCCCGGCGTCAGTGGCATTGGTGTTGTTGAGGACCAGAATTTTGAATTTAGTAGTAAAGCCTTTGAGATGCTCCAGCCCAGTGTCAGTGACATTTGTGTTTTTGAGGTCCAGCGTTAGCAAATTGGTCAACCCCTTGAGGTGCAACAGACCGGCGTCACTGACTTGTGTGTTGGAGAGGTAAAGCTGTCTCAAGCCGGTTTTCCCTTTGAGGTGCACCAGACCGGCATCCGTGACTTTGGTGTTGTTGAATTCCAGCCAAGTCAACTTAGTCAACCCTTTGAGATGCACCAACCATGCGTCAGTGACTTGAGTGTTGGAGAGGTCCGCAGAGAACACAATATTTCTATATCTGCTTACCTTGCCCCCAATCTTCACGATGGCGGCAAGGGCCTCTTTCTTTGCCTCATCAGTCGGCTGTGCTGCCAAGTCAGACCCCATCAAGGCCAACAGCAACACAACAAATGAAAAGTATTTCGATTCAGAATTCATTACGTCCCCCCTGTGCCAATGCCATGCTCAATCACTTCCAATTGATCTCGCATTTGGGTAATGCTGTCTGCAATTTCTTCGCACCGTTTGCGGTAACTTTGGTGTCGGTGAGGTATAGGAATTCCAAATTGCTCAACCCTTTGAGGTGCTCCAGCCCAGCGTCGCTGACTTTGGTGTTGGAGAGTTCCAGAAATTCCAACTTGTTCAATCCCTTTAGATGTACGAGTCCAGAGTCAGTGACTTTCGTTTCGATGAGGTATAGCGTTTCCAAATTGGTTAGCCCTTTGAGATGCAGCAGCCCGGCGTCACTGACTTGCGTTTTTTGGTTCTTCGCGCATTTTAGTGGGTGCTGCTT
>CAUZOL010000099.1:0-20241 GCA_963581435.1 Planctomycetota bacterium | reverse complement strand
GCCCAGAAGAAGTCGGTAATGCGCATTCAGAGATTCCATCGTCTCGACCTCGGAAATCCCCCATGATCCCGAGATCGATTCCACACGTCAAATCAAGCAGCACCCACTAAAATGCGCGAAGAACCCCCCGCAGGCGGTTTGGTCCTGGTCCCCGACGGCTCGACCAAATGCCGCTGCAGCTACCAAATGCAAGCCTGGTTCGCATTGCGCGAAAAGGAGTGAACAACACACAGTTGTCTGACTGACAACAAGCGAGATTGGTGAAATTAGTCAGCCGACCGCCAAGTCGGCCTGTGCCATGCCCGGATCGTGCTAGAAAATCTTCCGTCATGCAAACAATTTTATTTTCAGCCCCGCATATGGACTGATCGACCGGGATTCCGTCGAGTTTGCATTCCAAAAAGTACATCATGACATGGGGAGTCGTTTGTCGTGGACTCATGTCGTGCGGTCGCCGGTATCGACGGCGATGCCGTCTCTCGAAGCGGAATCTGCTAGCGTTTCTTCGTCGATATTTCTGGTCGCGCGGTAACGACGATGAGTGTGATCGTCGGACTGAACGGTCTCCAACAGTATTGGCAAGCCGCACTACAGAAGCCCATCGATCACTTTCCCGTGATCGAGCACCGGCACCGGTCTGTTCTGTGCATCGCGGAGGCGGGCTTCGCGTATGCCAAGGGTCTCGAAGATCGTCGCCGCAACATCGCCGGGTGTGTATGGACGCGTTATGGGATAGGCTGCAGTCTTGTCGGTGGCTCCAATGACCTGTCCCGTCTGCACGCCGCCACCAGTGAAGAACAGAGAACCGGCAGCTCCCCAATGGTCACGTCCGCCACGTGGGTTGATCTTGGGAGTCCGGCCGAATTCGGTCAGGAAGACAACCAGCGTACTTTCCAGCAGACCGCGCTGCTTCAGGTCGGTGATCAGTCCGGCGAAGGCACGATCGACGCCGGGCAGATGGTAGCCGCGCTTGCACATCTTCGAGATGTGCGGTTGCTTTTGCACCGGTGCGCAATGGTTGTCCCACAGGTTGCCGAAGTCGGGATCGTATCCGTAGTCGACCATCACCCAGCGGGCACCTGCTTCGACGAGGCGGCGAGCCATCAGACAGCGCCCGCCGATCTTCGTCTGCCCGTACTCGTCGCGCGTGGCGGACGACTCGAGCGAAATGTCGAACGCGTCGCGGATTTCTGTTGCGGTCAGCAGATTCAGGGCGCTCTGAAACTGTCCTTCCGCGGCGGCGACCGTCCCGTCGCGTTCTCCGCGCAGCAGCGCCTGATCGAGCGTTTCTCGCAGACCGGCCCGGCGATTGAGTCGATTCAACGTGACACCCGGTAACAGTTCTAGTTCTTTCGGTGTGAGGTCTTCTTCGATGTTGGGCGACGGATTCGTGGATTTCTCCCGCTTGCGATAGTCGGGCAGATCGCGACCGCCAATACAGAACGGGGCATGCTCGGCCCCCAGCCAGCCGCCGACGAAGAAGTTCAGATTCGCCGGTCGCGTGATACCGGGCACGGCAATGTACGCAGGCAATCCATTGCGCGGCCCAAGCAGATGCGATACGACCGATCCGAGATTCGGCTCGTCGAACAGTTCGTTGCGACCGACTTTGTGGCCCGAGAGTGTGTAGGCCTGACTGGGAAGATGGGAGTTACTGTCGTGTGAATAGCTGCGCAATACCGCCAGATCATCAGCGATACTCGCCATCCGCGGCATCGTTTCGCAGAATTGGACGCCGGGAAGTCGTGTTGAAATCGCCGTCAGTTCGCCGCGGATCTCTTCGGGGGCCTCGGGTTTGGGATCGAACGAATCGATGTGCGTGACACCACCACCCAGCCACAGATAAATCACCGACTTGGCGGAACCGGCCGGCTCGAACGGCGCAGCCGCAAGATCAAGCCCCGGGACCACACTGGCTCCGACGCTCAGCGAACCGACGCGCAAGACATCGCGCCGATTGAAGAGGGGCGGAGATGCGTTGGAATTCTGAGTCATGCGTTTCTCGAAGTTCAGGTGGTCAAGCCCTCAATGGGACGCGCGTTGTAAACACGATACGGTCGCCGGTTGACGTCGTACCAATGGGCATCGTCGCGAACTCCGAGGGCCTCGTAAATCGTCGCGGCAAAGTTCTCGGGCGATTGTGCCGCCGATATCGGATACGCGCCGATCTTATCGGACGAGCCGACAGTCAACCCCGGCGTGATCGAACCGCCCGCGAACAGGACCGAATTCAGCGGTCCCCAGTGATCGCGGCCGGGCAGTTTGTAGACTCCAAGCTTTTTGATCTTCGGCGTCCGTCCGAACTCGCCGCACATGACGATGGTCGTTGTCTCGAGCAGTCCGCTTTCATTTAAGTCGTCGAGCAATGCCGACACCGACCGATCCAGCAGCGGCAGCAGTTTGCCGAGAACCGGGAAGATGTCGCCGTGCTGATCCCAGGTCGATCCGCGTCCGAGGTTGACCTGTACCATTCTCACATCTGTTTCAACGAGCCGTCGTGCGAGCAGCAAAGACCAGCCGAACAGATCGCGACCGTAGCGATCGAGTCTCTTCGGGTCTTCATTCTCCAGGTTGAATGCGGCCCGCACTTTTCCCGAGGTCAGCAGAGACAGAGCTCCCTCGCGATACTTGTTCATCGAACGGGCAGCCCGCCCGCCTTCGAGACCGCGTTGCGCGCGCTCGATCGTGTCGAGCAGATTCGCGCGGCGGTTCAATCGATTCAACGACAGACCATCCGGCAGGTTCAGGTTGGGTGCCTGGAAGACCGGCTGCGCCGTATGCTCGAACTTTGGCTTATTCGAGAAATGAAAACAGTTCGGACACGCACCGTAACCGTCGCATTTGTCGGCGGCGTTCAACACCCACGGATCGTGTTGCGATCCCATCATGCCGGCGAACTGACCCGGGCGGATGTCGTGGCGTACTGTCGTCACCAGTCGCGGCAACATCACCGACGCCGGAAGGCTGTGAACCCCGCTTGTCAGCGAGTTGACGACCGAGAGCATCGACGGGAAGTCGGTCGATTGCGGTTTGTTCTGGTTGAACCCCGGCGGAATTGCGCTCATGCCGGTGTTCATGATGTGAATCCCGGCACCGTGACCGTTCTGGCTGTGTGTGAGCGAACGGACGAGACTCCACATCTTGCTGCGTGCCGCTAATTGCGGTAGATGCTCGCTGATGAACAGTCCCGGCGTCTGGGTCGGAATCGGTGAGAACTCGCCACGAATCTGCGCGGGCGCTTCCGGCTTGGGGTCGAAGCTCTCGTGCTGCGACAAACCACCGGAGAGAAAAATATAGATCACCGATCGCTTCGGCCCGTTATCAACGCCGGCTTCCTTGGCACGGGCCTCCCAGGCAAGCAGATCCGAGAGTGACATTCCCATCAGACCGAGCGACCCGGCCTGCAGAATCTGCCGGCGGGGCAACGGGGCATGCGTGATGTCGGACGGGGAAAACGCCACAGGTGAGATCCGTTCGTTTGAAATCGGGTTAATTCAGTCAGAATACCCAGTGCCGATTGTTCATTGCAATGTGGTATAGGAATTGATGGCCGCAATTATTTGACCATCAGAGCAAGTCGTATTCACTTGCCGTTACGCATTCCTTCCAACTTGCTCTTGAGACGTTCCAATGCTGTCGCCGCATCGGGACGACCGATGACATTATTCATCTCGTAGGGGTCGTGCTTGAGGTCGTACAGTTCATCCATGCCGTCGAGTTGATTGAAGCGGATGTATTTCCATCGCTGTGTGCGAATCGCACGGTAGCCCATTTTGTGGACGCGGGGAAAAACTGTGTCTGAGTTGTACTGTATTAAAAACGACGTCCGCCAATCGGCAGGGTGATGACCTCTAAGAAGCGGAACTAAACTTTGACCATCCAGGGGGAATGCGGTGGTTACGTTCGCAATGTCTAGCAGTGTCGGGGCGAGGTCGATGCTGAGCGCGAATTCATCGACGAGGGATCCCGCCTCGATCAATTTGGGATAGCGAACCAGCAGCGGCACGCGGATTCCTTCCTCGTAAGCGAGCCGGCGTTCGACGCTTAAGCCGTGCTCGCCGTACCAATAGCCGTGATCGCTGGTGAAGACGAGAACGGTGTTGTCCAGTTGCTGGGATTGGCTTAGTTCATCCAGTAGCATACCGACTCCTTCATCGACTCCCGCGAGCATGCGCAGCCGGTCGCGGACCGTGTCGTCGGGCGTTCCCGTCGCTCGGCTCAAGGGGGGAAGATTCTTCACCCTTCGTGCTAGAGCCGGTTTGCCTTGCAGCGAATCGAGGACGTTCAGCCGGCGTGGGATGGCGGAATTGGCATAGAGTTTGCGATGTCGTTTCGCCGGCAAGAATTTCGCCGCTTTGGGATCGGTGATGCTGCCGTCGTCGCGTTGCGTGAGTTCGGGGTGCAGCGCCTTGTGGGCGATATAAAGGCAAAAAGGCTTCTTTCGTTTCTGACGTAGGAACTCAACCGCCTTTTCGTTCAAAACATCCGTGGTGTGTCCGCTGAACTGTTTTCGTTTTCCGTTGACGTTGAGTACGGGATCGAACGATGTTCCTTGCCCCTTCATGCTGATCCAGTAATCGAAGCCGGGCCTTGCCGTGTCGTCGTTTCCCATGTGCCACTTGCCGACGTAGGCGGTGTGGTAACCGCTCTGTTGCAGGGCTAACGGGAACGTCTTCAACCGGTGACTCTGCTTGCTGCGGTTCGTGTTGTCGAGAATGCCATGATGGTGTGTGTGCAGTCCCGTCAATAAACAGGCACGAACGGGCGAGCAAAGCGGTGTGGTGCAAAAGGCATTGCGAAACCGCACACCTTCAGCTGCAATGCGATCGATGTTCGGGGTACGCACGAACGGGTGGCCGGCGCAGCCGAGTTCATCCCATCGCAGATCATCGACGAGAACGACGACAATGTTGGGGCGTTTCGTCTGTTGTGCGTTGCTGAGGGTTGCACAGAAGCCAAGGTTGACAATCAGCGCGGCGGCAATCAACGTGGCGGCGACCAAATACTTCACGGTAAGACCTTGTGACATCGTAAGGATGTGATTGGTTGAGGTATTGAATATTGAGCGAAACGACACGGCCTTCCATTCAGGGAGTCTTCGGTTCTTGCGATTTTGTTGGTGCGTTCGGAATCCAGGGCAGGATGATTCGAGTTGCCTGGATGCCTCCATGATACACCGTCTGCTTTGCCGTTCGCAGTTCTCCATCGGAGTTTTGATCTGCGGGCGTATTGTGATTGCGGTCGTAGTTGGGGAAGTCGGAACTGGTCACGTCCAGCCGGATGCGGTGCCCAGGCAAGAATGCGTTCGATGTTGGATTCATGGTGATCGTGTATTTGACGACGTCACCCGGCTCGATCAACGCCGGTTGCTCTAATCCATCGCGGTAACGTGCACGCACCATCCCCAACGAGACGTCCCTGGCCATACCGTCAGGGGCCACGTCGATCAACCTCGCAAAAAAGTCGGTGTCGGGTGCCGAGGATGCGGCAAACAGTTCAACGGTCGCATTTCCGGTGACTTCGAGCCGTTCGGTCAGCGGTTCCGATTGATAGACCAGAACGTCCTGGCGGTTAGCAAGAGGCCGCTGGTCTGTCGTACTAGTCTGCAAGCCGGGGCCATGCAACGATGGAACGGGGTTCTTTGGGTCGTAAGTGTAGAGGTCTGTTCCCAGTGCTGTTGGCTTTTGCCATTCCAGACGGCCGTCTCCCGCCGGCGTATTGGCTCCCTTGGTGCTGGTAAAGTACAGCGATTTCTGCTGAGTGCGCTTGAGTGGCCATTCTCGTTCGTTGCGCCAGCGGTTGTCCCCCATCACGAAAAGACGCCAGGGCGACGTTTTGTTGATGCCGTTCTGCTTTCCTTTCAACCAGTAATCGAACCAGCGGATTTCCAGATCGACGTTAGCAAGTTGCGCATCGGGACCGAAATCGATGTTCTGGTAGCGTCGGCGTCTTGAGTGAGCCCACGGGCCGATTACCGTGCGAGAACCATTGCGCGCCGTCGCCGTCGCCGCCTCGCTCATAATCGTACGGTCGAGCAACAGGTTGCCGTTACAGTGGTCGTGCCAACCGACGAGATTCAGGTTGGGGACCTCGATGTGCTTGACGTCTTCGTGCAACTTCCATGGATCGGTGTGCGGGTTCTTCAGCCAGTAACGGACCGCCTCGGTTTCGTCCTCACAGGCATTTTGGGGAAGCTTGAGCCACGGCAGGTGATTGAGCCATTTCTCCGATTCACCGCCGGTCCATAGCTTGCGCATGGCAGTTTTTGTGTTCACACCGTTTCTGCCGGCTTTGAGACGCATGTTGGGTGACATGCTGGTGACCCACCAATGGAGACGGCGGCCGGGACGAATGGTTCCAGGCCCTTCCAGGTCGTTGTAGCGGGCCGGAATGCTGTAGGCGGCCATGGCGACTAGCGATGGTGGTCGCAGCGCTGCCAGTCGCCACTGCAGGAATGCGTTGTAAGAGGCTCCAAAGGTCCCCACTTTGCCGCTTGAGTCGGGGAGCTTGGCCGCCCACTCGACGGTATCGAAACCATCTTCGCCATCGTGTGTTTTGAATCGCAGAAACGATTCCCACTTCCCGTCCGACGCGTATCGCCCCCGAGCATCTTGAGCGACAACGATGTAGCCCGCTTTTACGTAACGGTCCATCCCGCCGTTGGCTTTTCCATAAGGAGTCCGCACGACGAGCACCGGGTAGGGGCCTCCGCGATCTGGACGAAAAACATTGGCTCGCAGCACGACACCGTCGCGCATCGGCACGGCCACATTTCGCTCGGTGACGACCTTGATCGTGTCCTCAATCGTCGTGGTCACTTTCTCCTGCGCGCTGGCTTTGCGCTGTTGACGTTGAAACATCAACGTGATCTGCTCCGCCGTGAGTGCTTGCGGGTCAAGATGCACATCGTAAATGAGGCCGTGAAACGCATGACCGAATTGCTGTCTGCCCGAGTCGGCGCCGACGACCAGGTCGTTCTTGTCTGAATCGTCGAGCGTCTTGGCGGTCCAAGGCGTCTCGGCTTTCAACACGCCATCGACATACAGCAGGACCTTGCGATGTTTCGACTCGACGACTCCCGTCAGCAGATGCCACTTTCCATCGTTCACAGCATGTGAATGCCAGGATGCGGTTTGCCACTGTTTCGCTCGATCGTCCCAAACCTGCATGCTCCATGAGCTTTTCAAATCGTGCCAGAGCATGAAAGTGCCCGGCGTACCGATCTGGTCTTTAGACACGATTCGCATGCCGGCGGTGAGCTTCGACGTGTTAATCCACGCACTGACCGTCAGGTCGGTCCAGTCGTCCATCGCAATTTGACCGACGAAAAGTCGCTGCGTTCCATCGAAACTAGCAGAGCGATCGCCGTCGGCGGGACTCTTGTTAACGAGCAACGGCTTGCTGTCGATCTGGTTGTCTGAGTCTTCCTGCAGCAGGGCTTCGAGATGGAGGCTGCCTGCTCCTGTTTTCTTCCAGCGTGTCGAAAGATCGGGTGACGGATTTGTCTTCTGCAGTGGACGTGTCGCTTTCGATGTATTGCGCCTGGCATACGGTTCGTCGAAGACCTTGGCGGCCTTCGGAAAAGGGGACAGCGGTTTGATCGGCGGCGGAGCAACACACTTGTGACGCAGCGTTAACTTATTCGTCGCCCGTGCATACCAGCCCACGGGATTCTTCTCGTAGGAACCGTCATGCAGGTAAACGCGAGTCGTGACTTCATTGCTGCCGCCGGTGAACGTGAGCAGACGGCTGAGCGGATGCGAGCCGCCGTGGTGTCGTGTCAACGCCGCGACCTGCAGAAAGCTGACTCCCCAGCGTCTCTCTGTAATTGTCTTGTCGCCCCAATTGTCATCCGGGCCTTTGACATGCGTATGGCCGGCAATCCACAGATCGATCGCTCCTCGTCCATGTTCTTTGTGAAAGCTATCGAGGAAGTCCTCAAAGACGTGTGCGTCTTTCTTGTATCGGAAGTCTTCCGGGTCGTCATTCTCGATGAGGTAATACAAATACGATGAGCCTTCGGCGCCCCCACTGCTGCCGTGATACCGTGGGTTGCCTTCGCCGCGGCCCGAAGCGGTCGTTGTGTCGCGCAACGCATGATGATGCATCGTGACGATAATCTTGTCCTGATTGTCGAGGACCTGCTGCTTCCACCAATTGAAGGTCTCACGGGTCACTGCGCCGGCGGGATAACCGCCCGACTTGGCATCCTTGCTATGTCCACGTCCGACTGGTTCCGGTGCATCGTTGCGGTCGGCCAGCATCAGGAACAAGATGTTTCCAGCAACAAACCGATATCGCTCCCAGTTCCCCTCGACGGGAAACGGACGCCGTTTCGGATCGACGCCGGAGTATTCTGTGTGCCGACCGAGCGGGTCGCCCCACTTTTGAAACCAGCTCCCCGGTCCTTGATCGTAATAGGGCGCGTCGTGATTGCCCGGCACGTTGTAGATCTGTTCGCGGCGATGTTTTGTCATCGCGCGGTACTGCCGGATTAGTTCCTTCCCATCGCGGTCGCCCGGCGGTTGCTGATGCGCGGACAGGTCGCCCGCATCGATCATGATATCCCAGTCAAATGCCGGTGCGCCTTCGATTAGACCTTCTGACTGGCGGATGACATGTGCCAGGCTCTCGCGTCCGCGGCGGATGTCGGCTGGAACGTGTGCGCAGCTTGTCGCCCACACGCGAAATTCGCGCGGCGATTTCTCAGCGCCCTGAACGGGGGCGGCCACGACAGAGAGCAATGACGTTAACAGGATGACGTAGTTTGTCATGAGCCATCTTTCATCGCGGAGCGTCAAGGAGAGTCGAAAACGCCACCTCATCGTGCCATTTACCGCGTTGGTTTCAAGTGGCGATTAAAGAACTCAATCACCGCCGGTCGCAGATCCTGCTGTTTTGGTTGCAGGTGAAAGCTGTGCGGTGCGCCGTCGATGATGATCAATTGGGACGGTACCTTGGCAGCCTTGAGCCGCTTGTGAAGAATCTGCGACTGCTTGACAGGCACGAGGGCATCTCGCGTGCCGTGCAGGATGAGTGCGGGAGGATCATCCGCCGTGATCCACGTGACCGCTGAGGCTTGCTTGCAGAGTTGTTCATCGTCCGGGCTGAGGGATTCGCCCTTTCGCTCTGCAACCACCAGCAAATCGTGTACGCCGTACATCGGCACGACTGCCTGAATGCGGCAGGAGAATTCTCCGTAAGGACCGTCGGGGTCAAGTTGATCCTCGTCGCTCGTCACCGCCATCATCCCCACCAGATGGCCGCCAGCGGAACCGCCGATGGCACCGATGTGCTTCACGTCGATCAAATACTTGTCGGCGTGCTTTCGCAGAAAGCGGACGGCGGTCTTACAGTCGTGAAGATTGCCCGGCCAGACCTCGCGCAAGCGCGGTGTGATGCGGTCGCTCTTTTTGCAGAGACGGTAATTGATACTGGCACAAACATAGCCGGCAGCCGCCAGATTGTTGCCGATGTTCTGCTCGCGCCGGGCCGCTTTATCACCGCCATGCCAGCCTCCGCCGTGCACGATGACGATCGCAGGACGCGGCATGCCATCGCCGTTGGCGGGCAGATAGAGATCGAGCTTCTCCTTTCGGTCCTCGCCGAGATAGGAAACCTCTTTGATGATTCGCACTGCTTTGATGATTCGCACTGTGGCCCGGTCGGCAGCTGGTTCGTCAGCTAACGACGACGCGGCACAGATTACCAAAGGGACAAATGCGATAATGAATGGGCGGGCGAATTTCATATCGTGTTCTCACCTGTGTGTCAGTTTGGATTCGGCTTCATCGGTCTAATCCCGTTGCTGCTTTTCATTCTACAACAATCCAATGCCGCGTCGACCACGCAAAGTTTCGGCCCACTCCGATTCGCCCGACCCGTCACACGCGAGTCATCTCGGAGTTCGTGACCTACTACAACACCCGACTGGGCTACTCCGACATGGTCTTCGGCCCACAACACTACGCTCCCGCGCGTCCTTTTGAATCGGAAGGCTGAACCGCAGTTTGGACTTTCGATCGCCTGGGAGAAGGCAGCTATTGCTTCCGCGGGCTCGCTCCATGCCATGCTGCCGACTGCGGCATGTGAAACATGGCGAACGATGTCTGGATTGGATAATTGCAAACACAGCCGACCGAAAAGCAGGGTGCGTTGAGCAGACCATCGGCCGCTATCAGGCTATTGCTGCAGCCCGATCGCAGGTTGCGGATCGCGTATTCTTCTCGGGATTTGATATCAACATACGTTGCACAATTTGCACGCAGGAACAGCAGGTTCTTTCCGCCGACCGCATAATTGCAGCCGCCGCGATGGAACAGTGCCGCCCCGTTGATGAGTTTTCCGGTGCCGACATCGTAGGTATGCCCCGCCTGATTGATGAACTCCTTCGGCCCGAGGATCAACGGCTGATGGCCTCGCATTGGCTTTTGCCAAACATCCTTGCCCGACTTGGCATTCAGTGCGTACGTTTGATTCGCTTTACCCGCCAGCAGCAAATCCTGTTCGGCCGAATACGCCAGCCAGTCGTCCTGAGTTCGCAGGCTCATAAAGTGGAGCGTCTTCAGGTTGGCCGGCGGATCATTCCGAACGGTCGTCCACAATTCATTGCCGCTGCGCGCATCGAGAGCCAAGATTGTTGACGGCAGTGTTGCCACATTTTTGCCACGGCGACGCATCGACCCAATCTCTGCGGGCGAGTGTGAATCGATCACAAATACGCGTTGACCCGACATTGCAAGGGCAGCAGTGTTGTATCGTAGCTTGGCAGGCCGACTCCACAACTGCCGTCCGGACGTGCGGTCCAAAGCGACCAGCAATTCGCTGTTCCAGCGTCCTTTGCTGATGGCATTCTCTTTGTTGAAACGAACGGCGATCAGGATGATTTCATCACCAACCCGAATGTCCGTCGCGCTGACCGAGACGTCGGCCGGTCGATTCACGTCGAACCCAAACGTGTTGCGGATTTCGCCGCTCGCCGGATCGAGGACGAGGCACCTGCGTTCATCGGCGACGTACACAGCATTGGGCATCGATGCATAGCGGGCCGAGCCGCCCAGCTTACGCGACCACAGCAAACGCCCAGTGTAGGCATCGACCGACTTGAGCGTATTCGTGGCAACCTGCAAAGCAAACAGCCGCCCGCCGGCAACTTGCGGCTTGAGACCGTGACCATAATCCTTCCGCTTGTAAAAACCGTGATCGCGACCGTCGCCGTACCACAGCACAGCGAGCGGAGCCTGAACAAGTTCGTCGCGGGAGAAAAACGATCTGGCTGCGTCGCCCGTTTCGTGAGACCACACAGAACTGCCGGGTAACGGCCCAGTCCGACTGAGAATTACCAGCTTGTCTGTCGCTCGACTCTTCACACCGGCGAATCGGTCCGACGACACTCCCTTCAGGAGTGCGTCGCGGCGTTTTTCATCGAGCGGCAGGCACAGCGTGCCACCATACGGCCGCAAACTGTCATACAGGGCCAGCAATCGCGATCCCGATTCGAGTTGAAGTTTGTTTGCGTCTTCGGTGACGATCAGACTGGCAATGTACGGTGGCAGGCCGACATCGGCCGGCTCAACATTGATCGCCTGAAAACGCATGCTGAACCGCTGGTCGGCGGCGAACTTGCGGCGGAGCCGATTGATGACGGTTGGATCAGCATCGACGGCGATTACGTTGTACCGACTTTGTCTCAACAACTCCTCAACGAGCCGTCCATTTTTCAGCCCGGCAACAATCGCATAACCACCCTTGTCACCCGCCGCGTTGAGAATCGATTTCGCGAGTGTCGCCCATTCATCCGACTGCACATCATCTGCGAACTGCGGAAGCGGATGTCGCCGCGGTTCGACAGCCTCAGCACCAAAGCAGTGGATCAAACCATCCCTGGTGACAACAAACAGCCGGTCGTGCGCCGCCAACATGCTCGTCGGCTCGGCTGGCAGTTCTTTCATCCAAGCAACTGTCCCAGACTTTTTGACGTCGGGGTTGAGATCCACCGCAAACAGGCTCCGTCCGCTGGGGCCGTACAGTCGATTGCCCGCCTTCATCAGTGATCGCGTCTGCTGTTTCTTGCCGGAGAACGCCGTCTGCAGTTTCCACAATGCCGGCGCGTTCCAGCGCGCCGGCTTGATGTCATTTCCATTGAACTTCTGGTCGTGCAGGGATGTCGTTGCGGATTTCAGGTCATAGGCATAAACGGTGCCGTTGTCGATTCCGTACGCGATTCCATCTTCGATGATGGACCGAAAATCGCAGCCGGGCATAGATTTGTAGGGAAACAACGGCCCCTCGAAGAGGTCAATCTTCGCGCTGCTCCAGCCTGGCGGTGCATCTTTGCCCGCAGACGCCCATCGGCTGGCGATCTCGCGACCATCCTTCAGACTCACAACACCCGTCAGGCCAACCAGCGCAATGTCGCCGCTGACAATGACGCGACTGTCGCCGTTGCGGTAACCCTGCACGAAGTAGTGCATCTTTCCGGTTTTTCGGTCGAAGCGCGCCGGCATCGATCGGCCGTTCGGCACGATCAACATCTCTCCACGAACCAGCATGTGCCCCTGCGGCGAAATACCCGATTCCTGCATGTAATTGTGATCGACGCGGACGTTTTCAATCGCATGACTGTTAGCGTTCGTCCAGATCACGCGTCCTGATTGAGCATCGACGGCGCGAACGAACACACCAAGTGTCGGCCAGATCCCCGCGCCGAAGTACACCACGCCATCTGCATAAACCGGCCCACCCCGCACCGGCCAGAACGAGACGAGTCGCGCATTGCCGAGATGCCGATACGGCTCACGATCTTCGGGTGCCCCGGAGACTTTCCACAACAGCCCACCGCTGGCAGCATCGACACAATACAACCAACCATCGTCTGAGCCGAAACAGACGCGGTCGTCAAACGCAACCGCTGCCAGCCGAACGGGTCCGTTTGTGTAGAAACGCCAGAGTTCGTTGCCGGTGTCGCAGTCGAATGCGGTCACGCTGCCATCGACCATCGAGCCGACAAATAGTCTCGATCCGAGAACAACCGGCTCGTACGACGCGTCAAAATGCAAACGCGATTCGTTCGGCCACGCAGGCATCGCAGCGGGAAGCTGCCGTGTCCACTGCAAATGCAATCGAGCGGGCAGTTCTGCCGACGTCGTGCCGCTGCGAAGCGCGTCGTTCCGCCACATCGGCCAGTCGGCAGACTGCGCGTTGCCGACAAGCGAAAGAGTGATGATTGCAGACAGTACGCAAAGCAGTCGCGAATGGACCATGCGGTCGATCTCCGGGTTCCAGTTCGTTGCCTGCATCAACTCGACAAGGCAGCAGGCACAAAGGTCGCGTTGTGAGTTGGTCTCTCACTCAAGACAACGACCCATGATAGCACAACCCGGCCGACGACCGAACGCTTCGTGCCGCGATACTCGTGAATTGAAGGGCTGCCGCAACTCGCCATGCTCGACGCGACTCAATCTTCCAGGTAGCTTGGTTGTAGTGCCATGAAACGCGGTCCGGTATATTCAGTGTCTGGCGAGGAATCGTCGGCCAAGATGCTTTCACTTGTCGCGATGTCACCAGATTACCCAAAGGAACTTTCGACACATGCACCATCGAACTCGTGCCATGCTCGTTCTTGCGACGGTCGTGGCGATGTGGTCCGGCCATCTCGACGCCGCTGACAAAACGGACCCGGCACGGCCCAACATCATCTACATCATGGTGGACGACCTCGGGTATGGAGACGTCGGCTGTTATGGACAGAAGGTGATCCAGACGCCGAACATCGACCGACTGGCCGCCGAGGGGATCAGATTCACGGACCATTACGCAGGACACACCGTCTGTCGTCCATCGCGGTTGGTGCTGTGGCTTGGCAAGCACGTCGGGCATACGGGGCTGATTGGAAACCGCCCGCGGAGTTTGACATCCAAAGAAAAAACCGTCGCGCGGTTGCTCAAGGGGGCAGGTTATACAACCGGGGGAGTCGGAAAATGGGCGCTTGGGAACGTGAACGAACCCTCGGAAATCGACAACCCCGGTCACCCCAACCACAACGGCTTCGACTACTGGTACGGCTACATGAATCAGGGGAACGCTCACAATTACTATCCGACGTTCCTCTGGGAGAACAACAAGCAGGTCACACTGACGGGCAACGTGATCGACACTGCGCCGGCAGGCCGCGGGCGCGTCTCGTCAAAGCGAGTCAGCTACTCGCACGACTTCATGACAAAGGCTGCGTTTGGATTCATCGAGCGTAACAAGGACAAACCGTTCTTACTGCACATCCACTGGACCATTCCACATGCAAATAATGAAGGGGGTCGTGTGAACGGCGACGGCATGGAAGTGCCGGATTACGGGATCTACGCCGACAAGGACTGGCCGAACCCGGAAAAAGGTTTTGCGGCGATGATCAGCCACATGGACGGCGATGTCGGGCGGCTGATGAAGCTGCTGAAAAAGTTGAATCTCGACGAAAAGACGCTCGTCATTTTCACATCGGACAACGGGCCGCACCAGGAAGGGGGGCACAAGCACGAGTTTTTCAATTCCAATGGCGACCTGACCGGATTCAAACGCTCGATGCACGAAGGGGGCATCCGCGTGCCGATGATCGCCCGCTGGCCGGGAAAGATCGCCGCTGGCACCGTTTCGGATCACCCCTCGGGATTCTACGACTTTCTGCCGACCGCCTGCGAGTTGGCCGGCGCGGAACCTCCCAAGGACATCGATGGCATCTCCTATTTGCCGGCGCTGCTGGGACGCAAGGACGAACAACAGAAGCACGAATATCTGTACTGCGCCAGCCAAGAGGGCGCAACGTCGGTTGGCGTGCGATACGGGAATTGGAAGCTTGTCAGATATCGTGAAGGCAAACAGAAGCGGCAAGCTGGTAGGAAAGGTGAGTGGCGGCTGTACGATCTGGCGGAAGACATCGGCGAGAAGAACGATCTGGCGGACAAGCACCCGAAGGTCGTTCAGAAGATCCTCAGCCTGTTGAAACGAGATGGACTGCTGTAAGCCAACAGACGACAGAATGGTGAATCGACCCCAAATGATGAAGGACGCCATCGAGGTAGCATCGGAACCGTGACACTTCACGCTCGATCGCGATTGCAATGAAACCATGTTCTGCTCCGACCTGGACCGGAATGCCTCGTGTTGCGGCGAAGAAAACTCAGTAACATGAAAGGCAGCGGCCCTCTCCATTTGTAGACGTGCAGTGCAAGGGTTGGAGATTCTGCTCAAATAATTTGAACATTGCCGGATAGGTTTTCGATCGTTTCTGCCCCATCACGCCGTGCGTCCCATCATCAAATCGCAGATACGTGACGTCGGCACCAGCAGTTTTCATGGCTTTGACGAACTCATCTGTCGAGTCGATGAAAACGACCTTGTCCATTGCGCCGTGCACGAGAATGATTGGGGGAACATCCTTTCGGATATACGTCGAAGGGGATGCCTGTCGCATGATCTCGTCAGTCGCGGCATCGGACAACTTTCGATTCCCGCCTTTCGCTAGTTTTCGATAGACCGTTGCCGCTCGTTTGCTGTGGTTTGGATGTCGCATGTTGTCCACAGCACCGGAACAAATTACCGCCTGCAGCGCACTGGAATAGTCCTGGTAAGGGCCATCTCCTTCGAGACCGTCTTCCTTCGTTGTTATCGCCGCTGTCAGTGCTAATGTTCCCCCGGCCGAGTTGCCGTATGCTCCGATTCGTTTGGGATTGACGTTGTACCTCTTCGCATTCGCCCGCAACCAGCGAATTGAGTTTTTGACGTCGTGAATGCAGGCCGGAAATGGCGCATCCTGGATCATCCGGTACGTCGGCGAGATCACAACATATCCCTTCTGTGCCAGCAGGAAACCCATCTTCGAAAAACGGTAATGGTCACCACCGCCCCAACCTCCGCCGTGAATCAACACGATTGCAGGTCGCGGTTGCTCTGAATTCTTCCTCGGCGCAATGACGTTGAGCATCCATCGGTCATGACCTTCCCGGTAATGAATGTCCCGATGGAAAATGACGTCATCTGGTGCTGTGGGGATGTTTGTCTTACTTGGAGCTTGTGCGAGTGTGCTTTGCAATGGGATGAACGCCAGAAGCAGCACGATCCAGCTGTGTGTCTTCATTTCTCAGTTTACCTTGCCAGTTTCTGAATCTCTCTGTTCCGGTCACAGCCAAGCGTTCCGCTGTTTTGTTGAGAGATAGGCTATTTGTCGTCGAATAACAGCAACCCGTTGTAGCCGTCTGGGATGACCGTCATGCCGTCATGAATAACAATTCGTCCGGGATTTCCCGGCGTTTCAATCTGTTTGATTAGCTGCGGTTTCTCCGGATCGGCGATGTCGATAATGGAAACGATGCCCGTCGATCGATTCGAGGCATACAGCCGGTCGCCGAAAACCGTTGGCTTGCCGAGATGCTGTCGTCGATTTCCCACTCGTCGAATGGGCAATTCTCGAAACGGGCGTCGCTCGCGACGGTCCAGCAACAGATATCCGCCACGCGTGGTGACGAGCGTCTTCGTACCAAACGCGACAAGTCCGTTTGATGCTCCGAACCGTTCCGGGTGCACATCTCCGCTGAACGACGCCGTCTGTTTCTCGCCGGCCTCAAGGTCATACCAGTGGATACCCGAGACGTGCCAGAATGCAGCTGCATAACGGTCTGCGATCAACCCTCGCATCATCTGGTCACCGTAGAGAAGTCCCATCCGATTCTCGGTGAGTATGAGTTTTGGTGCCGTTCGGTCACTGACATCCAGAAACTGCAGCGTATTTGCACCGGACTGGATCATTGCGATCTGCGCGTTTGGAACTTCCACCTGCCGGATCAACCCCTTCTTAGAGCGAAAGCGGGCCAATCGTACCCATGAGCCATCGTCGGACAATCGATGAATCGTCAGACCTCCATTTCCTTCGGCAACGAAGATGTCGGAACCTTGCACGCTGACATCGGTCGCGAATCCTTCGATGAGCAGTGATGCCGCTTTTCGGATTTTGGGTCGGAGTTGGACGACGTGGACACCATCGCTACCACAGGCAACAATCGCTCGATCACCCAGGAAGTCGACCGCATGAATCTGTCCCCGGCTGCGGTAGACAGTAGCGTTCGGTTGATCGGCGAACGGCAACGCGGGATGAATCGTCGGCGGTGTATTTGGCTCTTTGACGGGAACATCCGAAATGCCAGCCGCCTCAACGACGTGCAGGTCCGACCAGCCGCCGGCGACGAGAATGTGATCTTTGATCAGAGCAAGACCACCGACGTAACTCCGCAACTTTCTCCCTTTCACTTCGGGCAATTGACATCGACCAATCACGCGGGGGCGAAGTGGATCTTCAACATCGACCGCAAAGACGCCGTTGTGCGTGTCGGCAACAAACGCCACATTGCCAACAACCTTGACGTCCCACAGGTCATTACCAATTTCGTAGAACGGCGGAAACTTCACACGGGAGACAAACAACGGCTTCTCAGGATTGGAGAGGTCAAAAATCTCCAGTCCGTGACCATGGCCGAAGCCCGGGTCACCGATCTGCCGATGCTTTTCGCGGGAATGATGACCGGACGCCGCGTAAAGGAATTTCCCGCTGACGACTAAACCGTCGCCGTAACCATCCAGCGGCACCTTCGCCACGACTTGCGGATTGCGCGGATTCTCTACGTTGACGACGACGACTTCCGATGTGCCCCATACTCCTGCATAGAGGATGCCATCGCGGGCCGTGACCGATTGTGCTTCGCCGGTGCGAACCGTACTCAAATGCAAGGGACGAGTTGGCGTTGAAATGTCGACGAGTTCGACTCCGTAATGGCGGCAGGCGATAAACAGCACGTTGCCCGACACACAAATGCCCGTCGCGAATTCGATGGAATCGTAATGAGCGAGCAAGGTTGGTTCGACAGGATTCCTCACATCGACGATAAAAACGCCATCTTCGCGCGAGCCGACATAGGCAATGCCGTCGTGAACGGCCAGCTGCCGAGTGTTGCCCAGCTTGGTAAGCGTTCCGAGCACTTTTGGAGTGCGAGGTTTGGAAATGTCCATAACACGCAACACTCCACGTCCAATTGTGTAGGCGTAGTCTCCACTGACTGTGACATCGATGGTCGGGCCAATTCCTGCATTGGCCACGATGGGCAAAGCGACCTGCTTCCCGCGCGCACCATCCGGCGCACTGCCAGGCCGATCGCTGCCAATGGCTGTTGTGGCGTTTTGCTGTTGAAAGTAGAAGGCGTAAATGTGCAGCCCCAAAACCGTATACAAGTAGTTGGTTTCTCCTGCACTGATCTTCTTCAAATCGATCGTTGTCAGCATCTTCCAGATGGCAGGCAGGTGCTCGCGGATCAGCTGAGGATTCTCGCTCATCAAGGCCATGTGATACCCGGTCAGCGGAAAGCGGACGTGTGCCAGAACGGCCAGGGCATCGCCATCGAGCATCTTGGGGTTGAATTTGTTCCAAGCCTCCGCACTTCCGTGCAGCTCTTCGTCCGACCAATTCCACTTGGCCCGCAGACGTTGCCACTCCTCAGTCGAGTGAAACTTCCGGTACATGGGACCGGGGAAATCTCGCCTCATTTGCAAATTGGCAACATATGAAAGCAGATCATGGAGAACCGCTTTCTTTTCGGCGTCGGTTTGCAACTTGTGTAAGGCATTGACCCGAAATGATCCCTGATTTGCGTAGATCGGATGCCCATTGAGCGCGATGTGCGGTCCAGGATGCAGCCGCTGCCACCTCAAGCCGTCCTTCTCCGTGACAAACGAGTTGAAAACGTCCAGCCAGTGCTTGTTCCCCGTCCCCTTGTAGAGGGCGTACACGGTTGGCAACAGAATGGAAACATGCTGCGAAATGTAACCGGTCCAAGCGAAACCGACATGTGCCTGAGTGACGCCGTCGGCACGCTTGATCGACCACCCATGTTGCTCCAACCGACGGCCGACCTTTTCCAGTGACTGACGGATCCAGGCCTTTTCCGCTTTCGTTGCCAGTTGCGAGTTCGCGAACCGGGCCAGGCTGATAATGTACGTCGTGTGCTGATCCATTGAGGAATCGTCATACCACGCCGACAGATCATCGGGATGCGGTCCGCGTGGAACCAAGCCGATCAACGCAGGTTTTCCCGATTTCGGATGCGTCTCCGGCAGGGAGCCGATCAGTTTGAGTGCATCGAATGTCCTGCGGATATTCTGCTGCAGGAACGGATCGGGACGGGCCTCATTAGCATCGAGCAATGCCACGAGAACATGTCCGCAATGCAGCGAGGTATCCGCAATGCGTGACCCGTAACCCCACGGATGCGGCTTCTCTTTCTTGATGTCAGTCGGGGTTGTCCAGCGATCTTTCGTGGAGAGCCTTGCTCCGTAGAGAACGTGCGTCTCCGCGTGCCGAAAGTCGGCAAAGTACAGGGTCGCCAGTTTTTCAACGTGTGCAATCAGCTCCGCTTCGGTGAACGGAATCGTTGCAGATTTCGTGCGGCGAACTGGTGGCCTGGCTGCAGAGGCGACAGGCAGCGCAACACACCCGAAAAGGAGAGCTGCTAGAGATCCAACAATCAGGATTCTTGGGACAGCGATGCGAATGGTCTGCAAGATCGTGTACTCCCGGAATGTCTTTGCCATGCCGAAGAACTTCTACTTTCTACAACATCGTTCTTCGAAGCCTGTATACCAGGTCGCACGCAACGCATTCAGTACACAGACCGCGCTTCGCGATTACCGTTCGGTTAGCTTTTCCCGAATGTATTCCGTGGAACGTTTGAAAGCGCGTTCGATCAGAATTCGGTCGCCGCCCCAGAGGCTGTGACCACCACCTTCGATCGTGATGATCTCGTGGGAAACGCCATGCCGTTTCAACTCGCGGGCCATTGAGAGGGACTGTTCGACTGGTACGTCCTTATCGGCAGTACCGTGCAGGAACAGAGTTGGCGGATACTTCGGAGAGAGATTTCGGATTGGGCAGTACGGCGTAATCTTCTCGCGGTCTGTTGTCGGATCGAAATTGCCGACGGCGTTGATCCACCGCCCTGTCTGTTTGAGATAGAGAAAAAAGGTTGCTCGTCCACGACCGTTTTTCTGATTCGTACTTGTCAGCACTTGTTCGCCAACACCCGCCCAGGCGTCTTCCTTGGCAATCAGCTAAGGACCGTTCGGAAAATTAGTGTCCGATTTGCGGCTTGATTGTGTAATTCCATTTTGGCAGGACGTCGGCGAAGTTGATCGTTGAGCGAATGGTGTCTT
>CAUZOL010000098.1:0-20347 GCA_963581435.1 Planctomycetota bacterium | reverse complement strand
GATGACGTTCGAGCCAATCTTCGGCATATGCCCACTGCCCAGCTTCGCAAGGCGATAGTAAATCAGCGAACGATACGGATCGCCGGGGGCAACGTTTTCGGCGGCATGCAGTTTGAATGAACCCTGAGACGGGCGTTCTCCCAACAGTGCCATCTTGTCGAGCTTAAAGTGATACAACAATTCAAACTTCGCCGTGCCGCCGCCACCTCGACGATGGCATTGTGCGCAGTTGACGTGCAAGTAAGCGCGAGCGCGTTTGTCCAAATCAAGTTTGTCATCGAACGGATCGGGCAGCGCTCCAATCTGATGTTCAGCGTTCTTCGGCTCGGCCGTCGAGGGATCGTCGAATAGCCCGATGTGTATCAAAGTTGCCAATTGATCGGCGACAACATCGCCATATTCATGCCGCTTGTTCAACTGCGGTGGAACGAACCCATAAACCGAGCCGCCGCGCGTTGTGTGACAGACAATGCATTCGGTACGGCCTGCGACGTGCCAGGTTTGCTGACGACGTTGGTTCGGAGCGGATGGATCGCGAATCATCAGAGTCTTATCCACGCCCGCAGCCGGCGCTAACACGGCGTCGGTCTGATCGTCGTTCCACACGTAAGTGTAGGCACGCCAGGTATCGACATCGTAATGCAGAATCTGCGTTTCAATTCGCCGCGAACTGTCCGGCTTGCCCGGTTCGGTTTCCAGCGACAATGTCTTGGCGAACACGGTGTCCGCCGGATATTTCCAGTTGCCGCGCAGGTTGCCCTTTTGCGCGTTGCTCGTCGTCCAGACTTCAAGCTTGGGTGATCTCGGAACGGCGATCAAACGCTCAGCCGTCGCGCCGTCGGCCCAAGGTGCTGCATTGACCGAATACGGAATCACGCCGGCCGCCGGTTTGTGATCTTTCACCGAGGCGAACAATCCCGTCTCGCTCAGTTTTTGCGGGAATTCAGAATTCGCTTGTGCTGCATTGTTTTCTGTCAGGCGATAAATGCCGCCGGCATAATCGAGTACGTACAACTCTCCGTTTTGGTCTTCACCAAACGTGACGACCGCCAGTGACGAATCGACCAGTTCCTGTTGCCACGTCAGTTTCTTGCCGTCATATCGCAGCCCCCAAATTTTTCCGGTCACGTAATCGCCGTAAATGTAGGCACCATGAAGCCCCTTCAGTCGCTTGCCGCGATAGACGGCCCCGCCGGTAATTGAACGCGATTCGATGTGCGAATGACTGGCGACGGGCGGCAGGATGGGGGTTGGTCCCGGCGTGATTTCAGTTCGCACCGATTGCGGCCCTTCCAAAACGCTCCAGCCGTAATTGCCGCCGCGCTCGACCCGGTGAACCATTTCCCACATTTCCCAGCCAACATCTCCAAGCCACAGCCAGCCGGTTTCGGCATCGAAGTTCATCCGCCACGGGTTTCGGAAACCGTAGGCCCAAATCTCAGGCCGACTGCCGACCGTATCGACGAACGGGTTGTCGGCGGGAACGCCGTACGCGTTTGGTGCATCGGCATGATTGACGTCGATCCGCAGAATCGACGCCAACAAATCGCTGTTGTCCTGTCCGGTACTTTTGGAGTCGGGCGGACTGGGCGAGGAACTATCTCCCGTGCTGATATAAAGGAAGCCGTCGCGGGGGCCGAACTTCAAACAGCCGCCGTTGTGTCCGCCGCAATACCATTCAATCACGGTTGTTTCAGTAGCGAGATCGACTACCGGCGGATTCGTCTTGCTCACTTCAAACTGCGAAACTCGCGTTCCATTGGCGTCGCCTTCTTTTCCGATATAGCACAAGTAAACGTATCGGTTGGCGGCGAAATCGGGATGGAAAGTCATCCCGTAAATGCGCCGCGCATCTTTGCTGAGCTTTTTCAAATCGAGAAACAGATCGGGCTTCTCTGCGGAGCCATCTCCGGAAAACGAATAGACCTTGCCGTCGAGTTCGACGACGAACAAGCGGTCGCTGCCGGGCGCCGTCGTCATTGTGACCGGATTGGTGAATTGCAACTTGGGAAAGACGCGTTCGATTTTGTACGGATGCGGCGGTTCGAGCGACCCGGTTATCCGGGACGTTGTCCAGGGGATGCGTTGCTTGATTCCGTAGACAGTTCGCGCTGCCGTCTGCGGCTTCTTCGTCTCGGCTGCCCGCGTCGTCGAGTGCCTCACACTCAACACGACACCCGTCGCGAACAGAAAACCGGCAATCAGAAACAGTTGAACCAACCTGCCGTTCAATCTCATGTTGACCCTCATCTCGAATGAACTGGAATCTCAGTCGGGCGCGGTGCCGTGCGAATGCCGGCCCCACGACGAGTCTCAGCATCGTACTCCACTCCAAGGCGCATCGCCATTGTTTCGCCATGCGTCAATAAGATTCACACCCTTGCTTGCGCTGCGGGGTTGTGTGTCGTCCTTAATGCGAAAGCAAAAAGTGTTTTCAAAACAAACGGGTCGCTCTATCATGAAACGAGCGGGACATTCGCGGAGAGAGCCTGTTTCAGCACTGCCGTCTCGCACACCGTTCCATCTGCCGTATCGAGAGGAACCCCACACGATGCCGTTATTTCGGATACTGCTGACGGCCGTTCTTTGTCTGTCGCTGACTTTGATCGCGTTCGCTCAAAACAAGAATGGTCGGAAGAAGACGGTCGCCGAAAAGCAGAGTGCCGCCAATTCGTTCCCCAACGATGCGCTCGGCGTTGCAATCGAAGCCGTGGCGCAGATGGCCAATGGACAAGAGCTGAAACGCATTCTCGTCGTCGTCCGCGAAGATTCCCGCAACCGCGTAACGGGCGACCGCCTCGAACTTTTGGTGGCGTACCGGAAACGGCTGGTTGCGGGGTTAGGCCGTCTGAAACTCGAACCGTTGGAATCGACCGAGATTGAGCGTTTGGCCACACTGACGAGGCCGAAGGGATTAATTCGAACGACCGACGTGCCGGTGTTTCGGAATTTCGCCAAATTCGATGCCGTCCTCGATGTCGTTGTGAATCAGCGTGGCGAGGCGAAGAAACTGGGACTCTCGTTGTTGACCGACAAGAAGCGTCTGTGGGTGCGCACGGTGGCGGCTCCCGTGGTGAAAGACAAATCCCCTGCCAATGCCGCACAGCCGGGCGGTAAAAAAGACGCCCAACCCAACGGCAAGCCGGTCAATCCATTTGCCGGCATTCCCCTGCTGAATCGGCGCGTGCTGCGATTTGCACTCTCACAAATGGGGCGGAAAGTGGGCAACGGGGAATGCTGGACGCTCGCCGATCAGGCGCTGCGGCAATCGGGCGCACGCGGGGCGAATAACTTCAACTTCGGGCGACAGATCCCGCTCGCTCAACTTCAGCCCGGCGACATCTTGCAGTTCAAGTCGGCCCGGTTCGACTTCGGCAATTCGTTTTATTTCTTCGGCACGCCCGATCACACCGTCATAGTGTTGGGCGTGGAGGGAACGAGGGTCACACTTCTGCATCAGAACTTCGGCAAGAAAATCGTCACCAAGTTAACAGTCGATTTCAAGAACATGACCAAAGGCAAGGTCTGGGCGTGGCGACCTGTTTCACGTTGATCGGTTCAGTTAAGAATGGCGAGTGGCGGGGCCTGAGTCTTCGTGGCCGCGAGGAGCGCCGGACGGGGCGACGGAAAGCCTTACGCCCCGCCACTCGATCGTCTCAAACCGATGCCAGAATCTGCTCGTCCGTCTGCACACCGATCGCAGCCGACGCGTCGAAATCCAACTCCGGCGACCGCAGAATCAGCTTCGTCAACTCCGGCCGGCAGTTCAGCCTGAGCGGATACTGACCGGAAATGCCGCGGGTGACGTACAACAAAGTGGGGTCTTCCCAGAAGACTCCGCTGGCGTATCGCACGCCAAACCGGCTGGGTGCATACACCGGGCCGATTCCCGGCAGCACCACTTGCCCGCCGTGATTGTGTCCCGACAACATCAAGTCGATACGCTGTCTCCGCGCCCACGACAGATTGTCGGGCGTGTGGCTTAGCAGCAAACGAAACACATCGTCAGTAAGATTTGAAAAGTCTGGATGCTCGCCCATCCAGGGACACTCGCTGCCGCCGATTGCCAAGGTGCGTCCGTTGTGTTCGATGCAAACTGTTTTGCCGGCCGTGTCCTGCCAACCAAGGTCACTGAATGCTTGCCGGGTTTCGCCCGGGTTGAGACCGTGTTCCCAATCGTGATTTCCCAGAATGAAAAAACAACCGAGCCGTGCGCTCAAACGCCCCAACGTCTCCGGCAGCCACGACACCAACTCCTGCCGATCAAGAAGATCACCCGTGAAGACGATCAGGTCGGCCTGCATGTCGGCTGCGATGTCAATCACCTGTTCAAAAAAGGGGCGATCAACCGTGCCAATGAAATGCAGATCGCTGAGATGAAGCACCGACAGCCCATCCCATTCCTGTGGCAACCCTGACAGCCGAAAGACTTTCTCAGAAACTTCCAACTGAAAAATTTCATTGCCCGGTACGTTCGCCATGCGGCGGTAGGGGCCATCGACTAGCGGGGGGTAACCGAGGCGAGCGGCGATGTCGATGATGCGCGAGTGATTTGTGATTTGCGCCTTCGGATTCGGCCGCAACAAATATCGCAGTGACGACATCAGAAGTCCGACGACCCCCATGCCGCACAATCCCAAATAGGGCCACCAACCCCACGGCAGATCGGCCCATTGGCCCCCGGTGAACAATCCCGGTCCGCCAAAACCAAACCACCCCACAAGCAGCACGGGAAACGCGACAACGAACAGGTCGTGCGCATGCCGCAGCTGCCGCAATGTCTCTCGGCGAATTCGCAGAGCATGCACTCGGTTCACCAGGGTCACCATCAACTCCGTGTGACCGGCGGCGAGCAGCACGAAGATGAGAAAATTCAACCAGACCATGTCTTATTTTTCTTGTCCGTTTATCGGGGAGCAAGCTGCGATTCATTGAGGAGCATGACGCGAGCCGTGGGGTTTATCCCCACGGGAAACGTGCGTGAAGCGAGGGATAATAAGAGTTTGGGGCGATTCTGGAAACGGCAACTTGTTTCGCGGCGCAGCCCGAGGGGATAAACCCCTCGGCTCGCGAATTATCGATAAAGCATGCGAGCCGTCGGGCTTGTCCCGGCGGGCTGCTTGCCGACTCGATTGCAATCTTTGCGTTCGCGGGGCAACCTGTATTCATGCGAGCTACGTTGTCTTCTGAGTTCCAATTCGTGCCGATCGTCCGTAAACCGTAACCAACACAATTCTTCTCATCCAAAAGACCGTTGCCATGTCGAACCGCATTTTGTCGATTGTCCTCACATTGTTCTGCCTTCTCGGCATGCCTGTGGAGGCGCACTCAACAGACCACAACGCGAAAATCGATGCCGAACTCGCCGCCGCCCGGAAATGGCCCGGCGTGATTCGTTCGGATATTGGTGTGACGCGCGGAGAAACAAGAATTCCGTGTCTGATCACCGCCGACGATCTGGATTACCATACGTCGAAGACGAGGATTCTGTTGGTTGGTGGACTCGACGGTTGGCCGCTTTCGGTCAAGGCGTCACTGCAGGCCATGCAGTGGTTTTACACGTCCGATGATGCTGCGCCGTTTCGGAAGAATTTTTCCGTGAGCGCGGTCCCCATCGTCGCGCCCGATGCCTGGGCGACAAATTCAATTGGCACCAACGGTTCGGGAGGCACGACCAC
Organism: Planctomycetota bacterium; assembly: GCA_963581435.1. Lineage (GTDB taxonomy): Bacteria > Planctomycetota > Planctomycetia > Planctomycetales > Planctomycetaceae > JABISG01. The sequence continues at coordinate 14,669 of CAUZOL010000098.1, read as the reverse complement.
GCGCGGCTATCCGCCGAAAGGAACCGCATACGGCGATCCGAAAAGTCCCGAGGCCATCTATTTGTGGCGGTGGATTGGCACGCACGCACCCGATTTGGTTGTCGTGCTGGAATCCGGGTCGGGAGTGTCTCCCTATTTTCCATCGGCAGGCGGAAAACCGTTGTCGAAGTTGGGTGCTGCGCTCGGCGGCGTGACTCTCCCTGAATCGGACGATTTGACATCGCAACTCGTTCGCAGCAAACCGGCCGGTGTCGGTTCCATTCCCGCCTACCGACTCGATGCCCCTAACAGCGGGCGATATTTGAAGACTCTGTTGACCGCGATACAAAGCAGCGGATTCCACGGTCCCTCGCCTGCACGTCGAGAAATGCAGCGGCGACTGAAGCGAACGCCGTTGGAAGTCGCGACACAACTCAGCGGGCATTACGGACATGATCTCAATTCCGTGGCATACATTCCCGCGCTGGCGCTCATCGGCCGTATGCGACTCGGCGAATTAACGAACGACGAAAGTCACTTAGCGGATGTGCAGAAAATTGTTGCCCCGTATTTCAAAGATGACAAACCGACACTGGGCAAACGGGTCGGCGGGAGCAATCTATCCGGCCATCTGGTGTTCGGAGAACTGGCCCGCGCGACCGGCAAGCCGCGTTACGTCGAATTGGCGAAAATCGCGGCCGATCTCGGGTTCGACGAACAGGGACGCCCGAAACAGGCGATGCCATTTCATTCGGAGATGAGTGATGCCGTCTTTATGGGGACGCCCATTCTCACGCAGGTCGGCCGGCTGACCGGCGAAAACAAGTATCACGACATGGCCATACGGCATATGCGGTTCATGTTAAAAATGAACGTCCGCAAAGATGGCTTGCATCGACACTCGCCGCTCGATGAGACGGCGTGGGGGCGGGGCAACGGATTTCCTGCACTCGGTTTGGCACTCGCACTCGGCGATTTACCCGCCGATCACCCCGGCCGTAATGAAATGTTGCACGCCTTCCAGGCACACGCCCGGACACTGGCGAAGTTTCAAGATCCAACCGGCATGTGGCATCAAGTCGTCGATAACACCGGCAGCTATCGAGAACTGAGTTGCACCTCGATGATGACATTCGCCCTGATCCGTGGCGTCAGAAACGGTTGGCTGAAAAAAGATGTTTACGGCCCGATTATCGAGAAAGGATACAACGCTGTCCTCACCCGAGTTGCGCCGGACGGAACATTGATCGACGTCTGCACCGGGACCGGCAAGCAAAAGAGTCTGCGCGCCTACTTCGATCGCACGGCAATCCTGGGCCGCGACCCGCGCGGCGGCGCAATGGCGCTCCTGGTAACCACCGAAATGGCCACCTGGAAAAACAACGCCGACTAATTCCCCCCCAAAGCCCGTGGGCCGCCCCCCACGGGAACCCAAACCACCGCGGAGCACCCAACGTGCCCAACACAACCCACTGGGACGGAATCATCATCGGCACCGGACACAACGCGCTGGTGCTGCAGGCGTATTTGTGTCGCGCCGGTTTGCGGGTGCTGTCGATCGATCGTGCGGAAGTTGCCGGAGGCGGTTTGGCGACCGTAGAGAATCCACGTCAGCCGGGCTTTCTACACAATACGCATTCGTTCTTTCACCGTGCTCTGACGGCCATGCCGTGGTTTCGCGATCTGGAACTATCGCGTCACGGTGCGGAGTACATCGAACCGGAACTCAACGTGGCGATGGTCCTGCAGGATGGTCGCGTCCTTCAATGGTGGACCGACTTCGATCGCACGGTCGAATCGTTCGCCCAATTCTCCACCAAAGACGCAAACACTCTCAGGACATGGAGAGACGAGTTTCGCCCGATCGTTGAAGAGATTCTCTCGCCCGAAGCGCAATCACCGCCGCTACCGCCAGACCAGCGTCTGCAGCTATTGCAACGCTCGGCGCTGGGCCGCCGACTGCTCGAGGCGTCACGGCGTTCGCCGCTGGAGTTTGTCGAACAGGAATTTGAGCACGACGCGGTGCGCGCCGGCTTGCTGTTCTTCAACGGTTTGCGGGAAGTCGATTTACGAATGCACGGGTTTGGGCATTCAATTCCGGCGTTGCTGGCTGGATCGAACATGGCGCAGATGTGTTGCGGCGGAGCGGTTCGACTGGCGGAAGCACTCACCGCCGATATCCGTGAACATGGTGGCGAGATTCGTACCAGCGCCGAGCCGCAGTCAATCCTGATGCAAAACGGTCGTGCTGTCGGGATCGAATTGGCCGATGGTGAGCGATTGACGTCCGAAGGGTTTATTGCATCGGGACTCAATCCGCAGCAGACGTTTTTGAAATTGCTCAGCGCCGATGCGATTCCGCAAACCGTTCGTGAAGGGGCCGCCGGATTTCGCTACAACCTGCTTGCGCCGTTGTTCGGTTTGAATGTCGCATTGGACGAGCCGCCGCAATACTCGGCTGCGGAGAAGCATCCTGAACTCAACGAAGCGTTCATGGTCATCCTGGGGCTGGAGCGTCTGGACCAGTTTCACGAAATCGTTACGGCGCACGAGCAGGGACGCATTCCGCCCACGGTGATGTGGGGTGCGTGTCCGACGCTGTTCGATCCCAGTCAGGCACCGGCCGGAAAACACACCGGCTTCATGTGGGAGAAACTGCCCTACGCCGTCAACGGCGATCCGAAGAATTGGGACGCGCTGCGGGAAGAACACGGAAGGTCGATGCTGCGACTGTGGGCCGACTATGCACCGAACCTCAACGACGTTGTTCTGGACAGCTTCACGCGATCCGCACTCGACACCGAGCGGTCGCTGCCTAACATGCAATTCGGCGATCTGTTGGTCGGCTCGTTCGACAACGATCAGGTCGGCTATCACCGTCCCTTTGCCGGTGCCGGCAGCTACCGCACGCCGGTCGATGGGCTGTATCTCTGCGGCGGTTCGACGCATCCGGGTGGAAACATCACCGGTTTGTGTGGTTACAATGCCGCCCGCGTCATCGCCGCCGACGCCGACATTCCGCGGTGGTGGACTCCGCCAGAGATCGAAGAATCCCTCGCCGCATTGTAGAATTAGAATTCAATAGTCCGCGAAACCGCAAGCGATAATTGATCGAAAACACATGCGCATCGTTTCTGCTGACATTCATCTCATTGATTTGGAAACGCGATTCCCGTTCAAGTACGGCATCGCGACCATGACCCGCGCGCCGTACGCGATGGTCCGCGTGCATGTGGAATCGGGCGGCCGTACGGCGGTGGGAATCTCCGCCGACCTGTTGCCGCCGAAGTGGTTCACCAAAATTCCCGACATGCCGCCCGAGGAAGAAGTCGATGAAATGGCGGCCGTCGTCGAACACGCGGTCGAACTGGCCGTTGGAATGCGCGGCGAGACGGCGTTCGACCTGTGGCGAGAGCTTCACCAACAGCAGTCGGCCTGGGGAACCGAACGGAACATTCCGCCGTTGTTGTCGGGCTTCGGCACGTCGTTGGTAGAACGCGCGGTCATCGAAGCCACCTGCCGGTTGCACAATGTGCCATTTTCAACGGCCGTCGGCAACAACGTGTTGGGGATTCGACTGGGGGAAGTTGACGAGGAACTTCAAGGACTGCAGCCGCGCGATTTGTTGCCAAGCAAGCCGCGCGGCCGCATCGTCGCGCGCCATACCGTCGGCATGGCCGATCTGTTGACCGTCGATGAAATGACCGATGCCGACCGTCTCGACGATGGCTTGCCGCAGTCGTTGGACGAATGCATCCAGCGTTACGGGTTGCGTCATTTCAAAATCAAAGTCAGCGGCGACATCGACAGCGACATCGATCGCGTCGGCCGTATTGCCGACGTCATTGGCCGACTTGCGCCGGCTGATTTTGCTGTCACAATGGATGGCAACGAGCAATTCCGTTCGCTGGATGCGTTCCGTGAATTCTGGCAAGCGTTAACGAGTGTGCCTGCACTCGCTGAATTATTCGGGCGGCTGATGTTCGTCGAACAACCGTTTCACCGCGATGTCGCACTCGATGCAGTCGTGCTGGAGGATCTGACGCGGTGGGATGATCGGCCGCCGATGATTATTGATGAATCGGACGCAGAAGCCGGCAGTATGCGCCGCGCGCTCTCGCTGGGCTACAACGGCACAAGTCACAAGAACTGTAAGGGAGTTTTCAAAAGCCTAATCAACGCCTGTCTGCTGGAAAAACGACGACGCGAGAACCCGTCAGCGAAGCCGATTCTGAGCGGCGAAGACCTGGCAAATGTTGGTCCCGTGGCGTTGTTGCAGGACCTGGCCGTGGCCGCCACTTTGGGCGTGGAGAGTGTTGAACGCAACGGCCATCACTACTTTGCCGGCCTGTCGGCTTTCCCGCAGACGGTCCAACAACAGATGTTCGGCACGCACGGCGATTTGTACCGACCGTCGGCAGCCGGCTGGCCGACGTTGGCAGTCGATCGTGGCGAGCTACAACTGGGTTCGGTGAATGCCGCACCGTTGGGAGTTGGCTTCGAGTTGGACGTTGAACAGTTTACACCCATCGCGAAGTGGAAGGCCGAACGTGGGGCGTGAATGCGTTTTGCGATCGGATTGGTGAAACGCGTCTGCGGTCCGTTGGACCGCAGCTGGGCGTTACCAGGTCGCATTGATGTGCAGTGCGTTTGCGAGTTGCCGCAGATATTCTTCGCGGTCGATTTCCGTTGCGCCGAAACGCTCCAGGTGGGGCGTGACGAATTGGGTGTCGAGCAACACGAATCCCCGTTGCTTGAGCCGCTCGACCAGATGGACCAACGCAACTTTCGATGCATCGCGTACGCGGTGAAACATCGACTCGCCAAAGAATGCGCCCCCTAGGCAGACACCATACAGTCCGCCCACCAGCCGATCTTCCTGCCAGCATTCCACGCTATGTGCGTGTCCGGCCTCGTGGAGTTCGACATAGGCTGCGACGAGCTTTTCCGAAATCCATGTCGAGTCACGGTCGGCACAGCCGCGCATGACGGCTTCGAAATCGCGATCAAACGTCACTTCAAACTGCCGTTTGCGAATCAACCGCGACAGGTCGTGCGGGACGTGAAAACTCTCCAGCGGCAACACGCCGCGCTCAGCAGGCGAGTACCAGGAGATCTCCCAGTCGCTGTCCTCATCGGCCATCGGAAAGATGCCGTTGCCATAGGCGGCAAGAAGCAGCTCGGGGGTGAGTTGTTCCATTTGTTGACGGCGAAGCATGACTGTTCATTGCGAAACATGGCTGTTTGGGTTAAACAGCGCGGCGAATTGCCTCAGGCCGGCTTCATTTCGATGACGCCCGTCTCGGGGCTGGAAGCGGTCGCGTAGAGTTTCTTCGGAATTCGACCGGCCAGATACGCCTGCCGTCCGGCCAGACAGCCGTACTTCATGGCTTCGGCCATCAGCAGCGCATCATTCGCACCGGCAATGCCCGTGTTCAACAGCACGCCGTCGCATCCCAATTCCATTGCCTGCGCAACGTCGCTGGCGGTTCCCACGCCGGCGTCCACAATTACCGGATAACCGGGGTCATCCTCTTTGAGATACTCCAGGCAAATGCGAATGTTGTTCGGGTTGAGGATTCCCTGACCACTGCCAATCGGGCTGCCGGCCGGCATGACCGACGTTGCGCCGGCTTCTTTCAAACGACGGGCCGTCATCGGATCGTCGGTCGAATAACACAGCACCTGAAATCCGTCGACGACAAGTTTTTCGGTCGCTTCAAGTGTGGCGATGGGATCGGGCAGCAGCGTGCGCGTGTCGCCCAGCACTTCCAGTTTCACCCAGTCGGCACCGGGGTTCTCCAACCCTTCGAGAATCTCACGTCCAAGTCGAGCAACGCGAACGGCATCATCTGCGGAAAAGCAGCCGGCCGTGTTCGGCAGAATCGTGTAGCGATCAAGGTCGATGAAGTCGAGAATGTTTCGACCGTCGGCATCGATCAATCGCTCGCGACGAACGGCCACCGTTATCACGTCGGCCGCACTTGTTTCCAGGCAGTCGCGCATCAGATCGTAGCTGGCGTACTTGCCGGTCCCCACAATCAGTCGCGAAGCGAACTCATGCGTACCGAGAACGAGTGGAGTATTGAAGGCGGTGTCGATGGACATGTGCAGGTCTGTCTGTTGTGAATTGGATTTGTTGTGAACTGAATGAAGTTGGCTTCCCACAGGTTGCAACCTGTGGGCTTTCACCATTTATTTATCCGCCGCCGACGAGTGTGACGATTTCCAGGCGGTCGCCGTCTTCGAGCATGCACTCCGCATGCACGGCGCGGGGAATCAGTTCGCGATTGCGTTCGACGGCGACGTATCGCGGCTGCATCTGCATTTGTTCGAGCAAATCGGCAACCGTCGTTCCGACGTCGATGTTTCGCTGCTCGTCGTTCACCTGAATTTCCACCGCCGCTCCTGTGCCTGTTTCAAATGTCGGTGACATTTAAGCCCGCCGACCGTATCTGGCGGATATTAATCCATCTGGCGGGAATTAATCGAAGTGTAGAACCACAGTTGCCGGGATTCAACCACAGTTGCCGGGATTCAAGCAGCCGATTTGACGTAAAGCGGCCAACACGCGAAGATGATGCTCTCAGTCGGAACGCGTTTTTCGACGGACCTACACCGTGGCCCGCTTCAAGACCAGAACAGGTTCATGACGATGAAATCCAGGTGGACACCACTTCTTACGTTGTTTGCAGCCATATTCGCTGTTTTGTCGTTTGTCGAACAGGGGGTTGCGTTGGAAATTACCGGCCACCGCGGGGCATCGCACGATGCTCCCGAAAACACGCTTGCGGCGGTCAATCTGGCGTGGAAGCGCGGTGCGGACTCCGTCGAGATTGACATTTATCTCTCGAAAGACGGACACATCGTTGCGATTCACGACCCGACAACAAAACGCTACGGCGGTCCGAATCGCAAAGTGGCCGACCAGACATTGGCTGAACTCAAGTCGCTCGACGTCGGCCGCTGGAAAGACAAGAAATTCACTGGCGAACGCGTTCCCACGTTGTCCGAAGTTCTCGCGACGATTCCCCCCGGCAAGCGGCTATTCATCGAGATCAAGGCGGGGGCTGAAATCATTCCCGAATTGAAGCGGGTGTTGAAACAGTCGGGGCGGAAGCCCGCCGAGGCGGCGTTGATTGGTTTCTCCTACAAAACGATGACCGCCGCCAAACGCGTTTTGCCGCAACACACGGCATACTGGATTGTTAGTGTGAAGCGGGACAAACAGACCGGCGTCTGGAGCCCGGCCATTGATGAAATGATTGTAAAAACCAAGGCGGCGAATTTGGACGGACTCGATCTCGGCAATGCGCCGGCGGTGATCGACCGCAAATACGTTCAGCGCGTTAAGCAGGCCAGCCTTGGACTTTATGTCTGGACGGTGAACGACAAGAATGAGGCCCGACGCCTGCGAGATGCCGGCATCGATGGCATCACGACCGATCGTCCCGGCTGGCTGCGAAAGTCGCTGGCTGAGGAGCAAAATCGAATCGATATGGAACAAACAGCCGGTATCTGTCAGGATAATGAACGTGGTGATCGGGCAAATGTTCCGATCCCGGCCGCAGCAACCACAAGCGCAGGAGTGATTCCGTGAATCGACGAAGTCTTCTCCTTTCGGCAATTTTTCTATTCGCCATCGCGACTGCACCGCCAGTGTCGGCTGATGGTGATGGTGGCAATTCGGCGCCATCGATTGCCAACCTGATTGCCGATCTGGACAGCGACGAATACGCAGCGCGGAAAAAAGCGACGCGTGCGTTGATCGATTTCGGCAGCAAGGCGGTTTTTCCGCTGACCACAGCGGCGGAAGACGGATCGCTGGAAGTCCGCATCCGCGTCATCCGCATCCTGCGGGAGTTGTACACCGGGTCTCAGAAAGACACGACAATCGACGCAGCCGAATTGGCGTTGGAAACGCTGGCGGAGTCCGACAAGCGGCCGCTGTCTGCACGTGCCGACCGGGTGCTCAACACAAACTACGACCGCCGCGAGGAACGTGCAATAGCGCAGATTCAGCGACTGGGCGGGACAGTCAACTATTGGGGTCCAAAAGACCCGCTATTCATCCCGAACGTCAACGATCCGAACAAGAAACAGACTGGTTACATTGTTTTGGGCAGTGGGTGGAAGGGCGGCGATGGCGGACTGAAATACGTCCGGCGATTGTCGCGTCTCGAATATCTGTATCTCAGCGGCAAGGGCGAAACGGGACCGATTTCGAAAGAAGCGGCGCAGTCACTGCAGGCGGCATTGCCGAATTTGAAGATCGAGCGCCGCGGTCCGGCCTACTTGGGAATTGGGGGCGGCCCGCATCTGCGCGGCTTGCAGGTAGTGCGGCTGAAGGAGGGAGCCGCCGCCGCTGAGGCAGGGTTCCACATTGGCGATGTGATCACCGCTTTCGGTGGCAAGAAGATTCCGGATTTCGATGCGCTGATCACGCACATCAAGAACTTCTCACCCGGCGATAAGGTGAAGTTTGAAGTGCTTCGGGGTGCCGAGATGTTGACCCTGGATGTCGTCATGGGCGAGTGGGAGTAATTGCTGGATGCCCGGGGTTGGCCTGCTCTTCCCCCCCAAATCGGTAGAAGCCGCATAATCGGCTTCATCGGAACATAGCCGGGGGACGATACAGAAACTGTGGATGCGCCCGCTGTGCGCGACAGGTATCCGTTGCCGGATCATGTTCGCCAGTCCAAATTTACGGTGTGCTCATGTCGATTGCCGAAGTGCCGAAATCAAGCGAATCTCGCAGCCGACTGCCCAAAACGCCTCCCTATTCACAGCCACAATCCGCGACGCAACACGAGTGCGCACACCTCAAGTCGCTGGATGACCTCGGCGCTTTGAACTTCTACTGCTTTGGTGGCCGGCGTAATTTTGCCGACGGCTTTCGTGCGCTGGTCGTCGTCGGCGGAACCAGTCAATCGGCCATCGATCTGGCGGAACAACTGCCGGGAACCGACGCGGCCATCGCTTACATCGATGCAAGCGAGCAGGCAATCGACATCGCACGGGATCAGGCGAAAAGTCGCGGCGTGTCCGACGCCATCGAATGGATTCAAGCGTCTCCGCTCGATTTGGCCGGCATTGGTTTGGAACCATTCGATTACGTTAACTGCTGCGGGATGCTGGAAACACATTCCGAGCCGAACGCTGCGCTGAAGTCGCTCAAATCGCTCCTCAAACCGGGTGGCGCGTTGGGGCTTTCGTTTCACGGCAAGTACGGGCGAACGGGTGTCTCTCAAATGCGGGACATGATGAGTCTCGTCAATCGTGATACGGATGACGCAGCCGATGCCGTTGCAATGACGCAGCCGATGCCGTTGCAATGACGCGAGCGATGATCGACCGCCTACCTGCGACGAATTGGTGTAAGCGGGCCGTCGATTTGTTTCCGATTTACGACGGCCTCGACGACGCGGAGATTCACGAACTATTTCTCAGTCAACAGCAGAGCGTCTTTTCGATTCCCGATGTGTGGGAGTTACTGGATGCCGTCGGGTTGTTTCTGGTTGAACATACTCGCGAGCAGCGCGCGTTGTGCGAACCGCAGTTTGCTTTTCCTGATGGCCCGTTGCTGAAACAGATTCAGAAGCTGCCCCGTCGCGATCAACAGGCGGCCACCGAGTTGTACTGGGGAGCCATCACGCGGCATACATTCTGGGCGTCGAGTCAGCCCGAAACAATCGCCCCGCTGACCGATCCCGACATGATTCCGTTCTTCACCCGTTTTGCCGCCGCCCATGACGTACAGCAGTCAATTTTGAGAACGGCGGGCGATGAATGGTTGTGGAGGACCCGGCTGGCGGGTGAGGTCGATGTGTCGATCACCTTTCACGTCGCGCCGGCGGCCCGCCGATTTGTCGAGTTGATCGACAATCAGCGAACATTGGCCGAAATCGTCGAAACGATTTTGTCGGCCTACAACCCATGACCGCCGACTGAAGAAGCGATGGAAATTGCACGCTACGTGATGGAAGTCCTGCTCCGCCAGGACCTGCTGCTCGTGCGCCATAAGACAACTTCGCCGCCTGCCGCTGGCAACTGACTTGCCGATCAAAGCCTGAAGCGCGAGCGAAGGATGATTCCAAAGCGATGCCAGCAAGCTCCTTCGCTTGCGCTTCAGGCTTCTATTGCCGCATTGATCATGTCGTCGCGCCGTTGACTCACAACCGCCCATCGCGCCGGTCACTCTTCCGGCAGCTTCCAGAGTTTGACGGTTTTGTCATAACTGCCCGATGCCAATTTGCGGCCATCGGGGGAGAACGCCAGCGCGGTGACGCTGAAACCAAGACGCTTGTCAGAATGTCCGGCGAGGGTTGTGATCAACCGATTACCAGCATTGGTGTCCCACAACTTGATCTGGCCGTGCCGCTCACCCGAGGCAAGCCGTTTTCCGTCGGGGGACCAGACGACGACGGTGACGACTCCCTTATGACCGGTGATTTTGGACGTCAGTTTGCCGGTCGAGAGATCCCACAGTTGAATGGACGCATCGAATCCGCCCGAAGCAAGCGTGTCTGATGCGGGATTGATCGACAGCGACATCACCTGCTTGCCGGCATGGCTCTCGATGGCGGCTGTTTCCTTGCCGGTGAAAAGATCGTAGAGCCGAATGCGGCCTGTGCGCGAGCCGGCGGCCAATGTCTTTCCGTTTGGGGAAAACGCCAGAGCGTTCACCCAACTCTGAAATCCGGTGAAGACGTTCTTGGGCTTACTGTCTCCATTCCGCCACAACCTGATGGTTCCATCGCGACCGCCGGTGGCAACCAATGTGCCGTCGGCAGAAATTGAAACGGCGCTGACGGCCGCTCCACCAAGTCCCGGGAATTCGTCTGTTTCCTCAAACGTATTTGGTTTCCAAACCCGGACGGCATGTTGACTGGCCGATGTCAGCCTTTTGCCATCGGATGAAGCGACGACATCGAAAACCCAATCGCGATGTCCTGAAAGCGTTGTGACGTGCCGGCTGGTTGGAATGTCCCACACGCGGAGTGTCTTGTCCCAGCTGGCGGAGATCAGTTGTTTGCCGTCGGCCGAAAACGTCACCGCTGAAACAACGTTCTTATGCCCTTCGATCACCACCGGTTTTTGCGCACGCGCAACGTTCCAACTGAGGCAGAAGACGGCCAACGCCGATACGAATCGTGGAAGGTGTCCGAACATTCTGGTGCAATCAACCATGGGGTTGCGGCGGCAAAGTGACGACTGATAACATAAGCCTATCTTGATTCAACTACCAAATGAAACCGGTGGCAGCGAGTATTCTGGTTTTCAGCTCGTAGGGAATGGCGTTATGCAGCATCCCCGGCCGTCTCAACTTGTGCATCCCGATTTTTCGCGGCGCGAATTTCTGCAGGCCGGGGCGTTGGCCGCATTGAGCGGTTTGTCGCTCGCCGACGTTGCACAACTGCAGGCGGAAGCTGGCAACTCACCCGCAAAAACACGACCAGGCAAATCGGTCATCTACATTGTGTTGACCGGCGGACTGGCACAGCACGAGAGTTTTGACCCGAAGCCAGATGCACCGGACGATATTCGTGGAGAGTTCGACCCCATCGCGACCAAATCACCCGGCGTGTTTATCAGCGAGCACCTGCCGAAACTGGCCGCCCGCAGTGACAAATGGGCGTTGGTGCGATCGCTTTCGCACAGTTGGAATGAGCACATTCAAGCAACGAGTATGATGCTCACCGGACGCAGCGTTCTTTCGCCAGGTTTCAGTCGCACTCCCAAGCCGAGCGATTTTCCCGGCATTACGTCGGTCGCCGGTCGTATGGTTTCACCGACGGGGAATCTGCCCAGTTCCGCTGTCATTCCGTACTCGATTAAAACTCCCGGCACCAATGCCGGCATGATGGGTTCGCGGTTCGATCCCTGGCTGATCAATGCGGCTTCTCACTGTAAATGGTCGGGCGCTTGCCCCAATTGCTGGGATCATCAACGGCGGCCGGAACAGCAGCACATTGGTTATCCGGTCTTCCAACCGCCGAACCTGCGATTGCCGGCCGGAATTACGCAATCGCGGCTCGATGCACGAAAAAGCTTGCTGTCGGTCGTCGAAGATCAGCGACGCTCGCTCGACGGTTATGGCTCGGTATTGAGTATGAATCGGTATCGCAGCGGCGCGTTGTCGCTGTTGACATCGGGCAAAGTCCGCGACGCGTTCGACATCGAACGGGAAGACCCCAAGATGCTCGACAGCTATGGTCGCAACCTCTTCGGTTATTCGCTGTTGTTTGCCGCCCGGTTGGTCGAGTTGGGCGTGAGCATGGTGCAGGTGAATCTCGGTCGCGGCGGTTTCGACACGCACGGCAATGCATTCGATCATCTGAAAAACCTGATGTTGCCACCGACCGATCAGGCGATGTCAGCATTGCTCGACGATCTCGGTGATCGCGGATTATTGGACGACACGTTGATAGTGGCCGCCGGAGAATTTGGTCGCACGCCGAAAGTTACCCGCCTTCCGCAATACTACGAACTGCCGGGCCGCGATCATTGGGGGGCCGTGCAATCGGTGTTTCTTGCAGGCGGCGGCGTGCGTGGGGGAACGGTCGTCGGGTCGTCGGACCGTATCGGTGGGTTCCCGCTGGACGACAAGCAGACGCCGGAAAATCTGGCCGCCAGCATTTATCACGCGCTGGGCATCGATCGCGATGCGGTCTGGAAGGACAACAACGGTCGCCCCTATCACGTTTATCACGCGGCCCCGATTGCGGGCTTGGTCTAGTGCCTTGTCAGGCTTTGATTCCAGGGTAGAGCAAGGGAATAGTAACCCGAAGCGTAAGCGAGGACGAATCTGCAATCCAAGGCATCCCTCGCTTACGCTTCGGGTTACTATTTCAGCCACTTCCGCTGCTTCTTCATCTTGACGCAGCACCAGGACGGCGTGCGAAATACGGCCTCTATCGTTTTCGCTTTGGAGACAGGCCGATGCTGCGGCGGTAGCTGCTGAGAACTGTTTTCTCGCCGATGTCGGCAGCGATGCTTCGCCACTCGTCGGCCACCTGTTTCAACGTGGCCTCGGCGGTCGCTTCGTCGGCGAGAAAACGGCCGATCCCGTCAGACAGCGCAGTGCGAAATCGCGCCCGTCCAACGACCGGCATTTCGGCAACGAGTCGTGTGTCGCGCAAGCTGGCTGTAATCGCCTTGACGACTTGATCGGTCTCGCCGGTCGACAAGTCTCCGCTGGTCCAGAGATCGGGCATCGAGAGTTGCGACTCGCGGCACAGGCTGCGCGTTTGCGGCGGAAACACCTGCGTCAGCTTTCGCGTTTCCACTGCGATTTGCACAAGCAGTTCCCAGGCGGCACGTTGTTCCAGTTGCGAGGCATCGGCCGAGACGGCCGCGCACAGTCCATCGAATGCAGTCAACGTGCAGCGATTGATCGGCTCGTCTCGCAACGTCTCCCACTCGGCTGTCGAGCGGTTGTATGCCGTCGGATTGCCGGGAAGTCGGACACAGCCAATGTTCGCCGAGGCGGGCCGCTCGATTTCAGAATCCTTCGTTTCGGTCTCGAAAGAAATTGCCGCGACGGCCTTTCCGGAAAGTAGCATCTGCCGACAGTCGCCCGGAGAAAGTGTCAACACGTCGGCTCGTTTTTGCATCAGATCAATGGCGTCTCGCGTCTCGTTGAGGGCGCGCACAAAACCGGGGCCGTCGATGAGCGGTGCGCCGGTTTCGACATCGAAAAACAAGGAATACTGATGCGGATGTTTCGCGTAGGCGACGGCACGCGCGAGAAACATTGTTGTGCGGAATTCTTCATTCCAAGGTGACACCGAAACGAGTTCTCGCGCATCGAGTTCGCCGAGGAGTTTGAGGTGCTGCTCCCATGTTTCCGGTGGCGACAGTCCGGCGTCGTCGAACACGTCGCGTCGGTAATAGTAAACGAGTACCGGCGAGGAAATTGGCAGCAGCGTCGGCTTCCCCGCAACCGATGCCGGGCCGTCGCGCAGCCCTGTGAACAAATCGGAGAAGTGGAGATTGTCCGCCGACAGCATCTCTTTGGAAATGGGGGCCAGTTGTCGCGTCGCGATCTCTGTTATCGGGAAGACGACCAACGTCGCGTCGGCGGCATCTGCGTTCGCCTTTTGTTGTTCATTCCCCGCAGTGCTTTCGTCGCCGACATCATACTCATGCAGTTCGTATGTCGCGCCGGTTCGGGCCGACCACTCGTCCAATTCAAGCTGCCAACTCGTTTGCAAGTCGTATCCGGCGGGGACGGCTATCTGGAGCTGAATGCCTTCAAAAGGGGCCGACTCCACGGTGGGGGGCGTCTCGTCCTCACCACAGCCGAGACACGCGACCAACAAGCAGCAGACTGTCAGAAATCGTTCGGTGCGAGACATGTTGCCGATCAGGAGTTTTTGGGGTTCGATGTCAGCCGGCAGGGGCGGACGGTGTTGCGTTTCCCGTGGATTCCTATCGTCACCGGCCAAACAACAACCGTCAACTCTCTTACGCCGGTTCTGTGGTGAATTGATGGAGTCGGCCGCGATGAATGCCCTTTTGATCCCACGGGGCGCTGCCCGTGGGCTTTGAAGAGGGGACACAAAAACAAAGTGAATCTCAACAGTTGGCTAGGAGCCTGTCCGGAAAGCCGTTGTGTGGCGGAGTCGGTGAGGTCTAGAATTTCAATCTTTTCGGTCGCTGTTCGGCTTGACCGTTGTTCTTTGTGG
>CAUZOL010000097.1:0-20415 GCA_963581435.1 Planctomycetota bacterium | reverse complement strand
TGCCGCTCGGTTACATCGCTGGGATACTGCCGTTTCATCGTTGCGTCTCCGTCGTCCTTGACCTGAGAACCAAAGACACGGAGTCGTAGCGATTTTCGTCATTTCATGCAATTTGAAGACACGTTCTAAGGCGAGCCAGTACCGAATGATGAACAGGGCAATTGAATGTCGGTGAAAGCGGGGCAGTTCGGCGGGATCGTCCTTTGTGGCGGCAAGAGCAGTCGGATGGGGCAGCCGAAGATGTTGCTGCCGTTCGGTGATGAGTTGATGCTGCCGCGCGTGGTACGGATTCTCTCGGAGGTGGTCTCGCCGATTGTGGTCGTCGCAGCGCCCGATGTCGAACCGCCGGCCTTGCCCGCCGATGTGATTATTGCGCGCGACGAAGAGGAAGGGCTTGGTCCGCTGGCGGGTTTGGCAGCGGGATTAGCGGCGATGCCAGCGGGCGTCGAGGCCGCGTATGCTTCGGCTTGTGACGCGCCGTTGTTGAAACCGGAGTTTGTGCGGTTTCTGCTCGATGCACTTGGCGAGAAGCAGATGGTGATTCCCCGCGAGGAAAAGTATTATCATCCGCTGGCAGCCGTTTACAAAACCGAACTGGCCGGACAGGTTGCAACAATGGTTGAACAGCGGCGGTTGCGGCCAGTGTTCTTGATCGAAGAATGCGATTCCTGCACGGTCGATGTCGAAACGCTGCGGCAAGTCGATCCGGAATTGGACTCGCTTCGCAACCTGAACACTCCGGAAGATTACGAAACCGCACTCCGTGACGCCGGACTAAATACATAGCCGTTCAGCCGCGACCGGGCACCGACCGTAGGTTGGTCGGGGAGCGCGAGCACGGACAGGAATAATCATGGCAGAAGAAACGAACACAAACCGCGACGTGCGAATGCGTGGCTTCACCGGTCGCGCGCTTGTGGATGATGCGCTGCGCTGGGTCGATGAACAATCCAAAACATTACCAGGGGAAACGATCGCCTTTAATGTCGCCCACGGCCGTGTCCTTTCGGGCGGGGTTTCCTCACCGTTAGACGTCCCTTCGTTCGATCGCTCGGCGATGGACGGTTACGCCGTGCGGGGAACCGAAACGGAGGGCGCGAGCGATTACAATCCGCTGGGCTTCCCGATTGTCGGCGAATCGATGCCAGGACACCCGTTTTCGGAAACGATGCCGCCGGGAACGGCCGTGCGAATTATGACCGGTGCACCGGTTCCCACTGGTGCCGATGCCGTCATCCCGGCGGAATATGCGACCGAAACGGGTGAGACGGTGGAAATCACCTCGACGGTTTCACCGGGCAAACATGTCGGTCGGCGGGGCGAAGACGTCTCGGCGAACAGCCAATTATTCGCCGCCGGCCGGAGGCTGCGACCACAGGATGTCGGGCTGTTGGCATCGGTGGGGGTGACGGATGTCGAAGCCGTTCGCCGTCCGCGGGTGCGGTTGCTCATCACCGGCAACGAGCTGGTCGTTCCGGGCAACAAACGCGGCGAGTTTCAAATCTACGAATCGAATTCCAGCGTGCTGGCAGCGCTCGTTCATCGCGACGGCGCCGAGTTGGAATCGCTGATGCGCGTTGAAGACGACCGAGAAGCGATTTCTCAGGCGATGTGCAAACCGGGCGCGGATGTCGTTCTCGTTTCCGGTGGCAGCAGCGTGGGGAAGGAAGATCATGCCCCGTCGATTCTCGCCGCCGAAGGGGAATTGGCCGTTCATGGAATCGCAATGCGGCCGTCGAGTCCGACCGGCATGGGGGGCATTCGGCAAACTCTGGTCTTTCTGTTGCCGGGCAATCCGGTGTCGTGTTTGTGTGCGTACGATTTCTTCGCCGGCCGCGCGATTCGGCGGTTAGGCGGACGCAGTGCAGAATGGCCTTACCCGCAGCGTGAGGTGGAAGTCGGCCGCAAGATCGTCTCGGCGGTAGGCCGCGTCGATTACTGTCGCGTCAAACTGAACGACGGCCGCGCGGAACCACTCGCTTTAAGCGGCGCGTCGATTCTCTCATCGACAACGCGTGCCGACGGATTTGTCGTCATCCCGGCCGAATCCGAAGGCCATGCACCGGGGACGAATGTGGCAGTGTTCCTCTACGACTCCGAGTAACCGACGCAACTGTTTTCGGTGCCATTGGATCTGAAACAATTCTTCGATGAGCGACTCGATATGCGGGCCGACGTCTTTGTGAAACAGTTTCGAGCGGATCAGTCGCACGCCGCAGTTGATGTCGTAGCCGACACCGCCGGGCGAAATGACGCCCCCCTCGTTCGGATCGGTCGCGCAAACACCGCCGATGCTGAACCCGTAACCCCAATGGATGTCGGGCATCGCAAGACTGGCGACTTGAATTCCCGGCAGAAAGGCAACGTTGGCAACCTGCTCGGCCGCCTGATCGCTGCGGACATGTTCCATCAATTCATCGCTGGCGTAAATCAGCCCATCGACGCGCATACCGGTTTTGTAACTGCGGGGAATCCGCCAGCAGCAGTCACTGACCCGCTCAAGCGGTCCGCTGAATTCCGGTTTTTGCATCGGTCGGTTCCTTCATCCCTGAAACGAAGATTCTGATTCCGCGATTTGTTGGTCGTCGAAATTCATTTAGCCGTGGGGCTTGCCCCGCGTGTGCTGGGAGTGCGAGTTGTGGACACGCCCCGCAAGTGGGGCGGCTAAATTGTGTGTCGAATCAGATATCGAATTAGATATCGACGATCAGTTTCGCTTGCCAACCGTTCGCTATCTGTTTCACGACGAACTCATGATATGTGATCGCTTTGACTTCATGTGTCGGCTCGTGACGTTTGGCATCGAGCGGCTCACCGCGCGCGATCGCCGTCACCCCTTTTGCTCCGACGCTGACATCGAATTGCGACAGCAGTAGATGCTCGGTTTCATATCGATACAACAACTCGTTGAGCCAATCGAACAACAGGTAATCACGCTCGGTACCTGGAACCTCGATTGTCACTTCACAATTGGGAAGGACGGCAGCGGGGTTTTCGATCAGGATCGAAAGCAGCCCGCGCGCCGCTTCGGCGAACAACGAATCCAGATCGGCCGCCTCAACCAGCAACCCAAGATCGGCAGTGTGCTCGAAGGTCTCGTACATAGCCCACGTTATACCAAGTCGCGGGACAACGGCCACGCTGCGTCAACGACACGACGAACAGCAAACAGGTTCACCGTTTAGCGGCGGGGGCATTCGCTGTCGTAGTGGTGGCTTCCAACCGCCGCAGGTCGTGAAAAGAAGTGACGGCTGGAGTCCACCACTACGGGGCTAGGTCAGCGGCAAACCGCTCGCTTGAAGCACGGCGGTTTGCACGGCCAGATCGTGTTCGTAAGAAAAGTCGGCTTGCTTTTCACCGCGAACAATGCGGGCCATGTCGGCGGCGTCGCCAACGTAACGCCGGTATGCGCCGATCTTGACGTCCTGATAACCTTTGACGTATTTGCTGCGCGGTTTGGACAACGCAAAGCGAACGTCGGGCCGATCGAGCGGCTCGATATGGAACGTTCCTTCGCTACCGCAAACAACGAAATGACGGCGGGCAAACCCCTCGACTTCCATCGCACTCGATTTGACGGTGGCCAAAGCCCGCGGATACGTAAAGACGGCCAGCATGTTGTCGAGCAGTTTGTCGCCCAGCGGAGAGGCATGCTGATTGTAGGCGGCGACCGACTCCGGCGTGCCGAGCACACCGATCACCAGATCGATAATGTGGCAGCCCAGTTCAAAGATGGTGCCGCCACGATATTCGGCCAGGCTTTGGCGAGTGCCGGCCGCAATCACCTTGCTCATCACCGTATGGACTTCAAACGGTTTGCCCAGATAGCCCTTCTTGAGGAAGTCCCGGAGCATGACGACGGCCGGGTTGTAGCGGTACATGTAGCCCATTTGGACCAGCAGATGCTTCCGCGCGGCGGCGTCGAGAATGCGTTTGAATTGCGGCAACGATTCGCCCGCCGGCTTGTCGATATGAACGTGAAAGCCCGCATCAACGCAGGTCTCGGCCGTATCCAGCAGATCCCGAACGCGGGTTTCAACACCCACCACCTGCAGCCCCGGCGTGTTGAGCAATTGCTCCTGTGTCATCCACTTCAAATCTTTGTACGCGGCGATTTTCTCGGCTTTCGCTCGTAAGGCCGGATCGGGTTCGACAACGCCGACGACATCGAAGTCATCCGATTCGCGATACACGGCCATCTTGCTGGCATGCGCATGACCGACGCCGATTTGACCGTACTTGACTTTGGGCATGGATGTCTCCTGCACGACGTTGGCCTGAATCGACGAAGGGTGCCACTGGCGTGTCGCCAGTGTATTCCGTGGTGCACTGGCGACACGCCAGTGGCACCCCGATTCGTCCATCAAGAGTTGCTGCGGAACTAGCTGTCGTCGCCAACCGGAATGAACCGGATGCAGACCGGGTTGAACACTTTGATCTCCGAGCCGGTGGGGGTCAACTGCCCCGTCTTCTGGTTCACGCGGAACACGACAACGTTGTGCGTGTCCTGGTTGGCCGCCAACGCGAATCGGCCGCTTGGATCGAGATTGAAGTTACGCGGCGTCTTGCCGCCGGTTGAGACGTGTCCGGCCGCTTTCAGTTTTCCGTTCTTCTGATTGAACTTGAAGATGGCGATGGTGTCGTGTCCACGATTCGACACATAGACAAACCGCCCGTTGGGATGCACGCGAACTTCGGCCGTGCTGAGACCTTTTGTCGCCGTCCCCTTGGGCAGCGTTGAAAGAGTCTGCAGTTCCTTCAACGTTCCGGCCTTGGCATCGTAACGGAAGGCGGTGAGCGCCAGCGTAATTTCGCTATTTGTGAATGCGAACTTGCCATTGGGATGGAAGGCAAAGTGCCTTGGTCCGCCGCCCGGTTTCACCGAAACCGACGGGGGATCGTTCGGCGTCAACGATCCCTTTTTCGCATCAAAGCGGTAGACGAGCACTTTGTCCAATCCGAGATCGGCGGCCATCGCGAAACGGTTGCCGGCATCGAGGTTAATCGAGTGGGCGTGCGGGCCTTTCTGCCGTTGTGGGTTAACGCTCGAACCTTCGTGCTGATGGAACGACGAGGCTTTGGCGAGGCTGCCGTCTTCCTTAACGGGTAAACAGGCGACGCTGCCGCCGCCGTAATTCGCCACGAGGACATTCTTGCCGGTGGCATCGACGACCAGATGACAGGGGCCGGTCCCTCCGGACGATTGTTGGTTGATCAGTTTCAGTTGACCGGTTTGGGGGTTGACCGCGAACGCGCTCACGCCGCCGGTCTTCTTGCCCTGAAAATCATCGATTTCACCGACGGCATACACAAACTTACGGCTGGGATGGATTGAGACAAACGAGGGATTGACCGACTTGGCGGCCAACTGCGGTTCGGAAAGCTTTCCGGTTTTCAGGTCGAGTTGACTGACATAGATTCCTTCACTTTCCCCGCGCGTGTACGTGCCGACGTAGACGTGCAGTTTGCCGGCCGCCTGTTTCTTACCCGACTTGTCGGCCGCCTCACCAACCTGCGGTGCCAGCAAGAGCGCCGCCAGCGCGAATGTGGTTACAAGTTGCCGTTCGTGTCTCTCACTCATCGTCATTCGCTCCTCGTTCGTTGCTTGAAACAGGAGGCTCCGTCAATACCCGGTTGTGGGCGAACTCTGCACTTAAAAACAAGGGGTGTTGTGAGCCAACAGAGGGTTTTGACAGAACTTCAGGTCACTTCAGGTCCGCATGGACGGCGATATGGATATACGGCCATTGTCACCGGAACGCCATTGTCACCGGAAAAGAGAGCCGAGGCAAGCAGCTGCCAATTTGCTGCGAGAAAAACCCGGCGAGCGGCGGGCGTCAGCCCACTGATCATTGTTGCTCTCGACTCTAATCGCTCGACTCTTGACTGTTGCCCGACAACCGCAGGTCGAGCGGGTAATCGGTCAAAATCGCATCGACTTTCGCGGCGGTGACTCTTCGCCAGTTGTCCGGTTTCTGGCCGGCGACGGTGGCGCCGGCGATGAAGACGCGTTTGCCTGCGGCGTGAACGCGCTGCACTTCGTCGGGGCTGGGAACGTATCGCACGTAAACCCAGTTGGCGATTCTGTCCTCCAGCGATGCGGGGAATTCTTTCGCGTTGTTTGCGACGCGGGCAATCTGCGTCTTGTTGTTGGCCGTGCGCAATCGCTGCCGGACATCGGTGTTGCTGATCGTACGGCCGATGAATAACAGGCGGTCGAGGATCTTGTGTTTCACCGCCAGTTTGACCGTGTCGCGTTCGACGTTTGTGTCGCCGGCTTTCAGATCGACGGCGATCAACACGCGGGCATTGGGATACTCGGCAATGAGGGCGAAGACTTCGTCGATGGTTGGAATGCGTTCACCGACGAACGCTGGATCGAACCACGAACCGGCATCAAGTTTCTTGATCGCGGCCAATGTCATCTCGCCCACTCGCCCTTGGCCGTTGGTGGTGCGGTTGACGGTTGAGTCGTGAATGCAAACGAGGTGACCGTCGCTGGAGCGTTCCACGTCGAGTTCAAAACCGAGCCGCAGTTCCAGGCAGGCGCGAAAATTCGCAAGCGTATTTTCCGGCGCGTGCTTCAACAGGCCGCGATGAGCGACGATGAGCGGACGCGGTGACTGTGTTGGTTCTCCGGCGGTCAGCATGGAGACCGACAGTGTCCATGAAAGTAACGCGAGAGCGATTATTGCAAACCGTGTCATATTATGAGTTCCGATTGGTAGATTCAGGGGACCGCGAAACCGCAAGCGAATTAGGTGATTATGTTCCGCAGCCAATGGCGGTTGCAACTCGGGGCTGTTGTGGATTCGGGGCGTGACTTATACTCGCTGCCTGAAATGGCGGCGCATAAACTGTGCTGAATCGTCGCCTGATTCTTCATCGCGAACGTGCAGGAGTGATCGCAGGTATGCACATTTTCACCAAGGAACTCTCGCGGCTGGCCGAGAACGTCGAGCAGGAGTTTTTCCGAATCGAACGCGAAAACAGTTGGGCCGCGTGTACCATCAACGGATTGATCGCCGGCGCAGCGGTTGGGTTGGTCGCCTGGCTGGTGACGGCGACGGCTTCGAGCGGACAGCAGGAGGGCAACCTGCTCGTCTTTGCGTGCCTGGGTTCTTCGTCGGCATCCATCGTCTTCGCGCCGCTGGCCAAATCGAACAGCCTGCGGACGATCATCATCGCCTATATTGTCGCGTCGTTGGTCTGCGTCGTGCTGAATCCGGTTCGTGACGCATCGTTTTTCCCGATGCCGCTGCAGTGTTTTCTGGCGGTGACGTTGTCAATTTCCGTGATGCGTTTGTGCGATGCGATGCACCCGGCGGCAGTCGGCAGCGCGATGGCGTTCATTGTCCTGGAACGGAAGGTCGCGGACCTGCTGCTGTTGATGATTGCCATCATCGGGCTGTTGACGCTGGTCAAAATGCTGGCGTACATTTATCTGGAAGAGCTTGAATTTCGGCAATTCTCCCGTGAGTTCCGCCGTTCGTTTTACGGCAAGGAAGTGCTGATGTCGGTCGAAAGCAACGGCGAAGAAACGCCCGACGATGGAACAACCGGAGAGGATGAGGTCCGATGATTCAAGCCTGAAGCGCAAGCGAAGGATGGTTCCAAGGCGATGCCAGCAAGCTCCTTCGCTTGCGCTTCAGGCTTCGATATACGGTGTTTGGTGGAGAACGGAATCAAACCCAGAAATCGATGTACCAGTTGACGTAGTCGCTGATGTGTTCGCTTCTGTTGCATGCCTCAAGCAGCGGCAGATAAAACAGCGAGACTCTGTCGGCGTAGGCGAGTGCCTCTTCGTGCGAGTGGTGCATTGCGTACGATTCGTACCACCGCCAGTACATTGGCCCAATCGACAGCACGTACATCGTCAACGTGACGAACAAATACACCGCCGCTCGCAACAAGAGTTGCAGCACGATGTGACGGCGACTGGAAGTGGGCGAGGGTTCGTCCATACGGTCAGCATAACGGTTCGCGCCGCGTCAGACAATCTCTTGTTCGCGAAACCAATCGATTGTCGTCTGCATTCCTGCGGTGAAATCGACTGTTGGCTCGTATCCCAATTCGCGGAGGGCCTTGTCGATACAGAAGTCCAGATTCAGCCCCAGGAACTTGATCCGCGCACCAGATAACAACGGCGCTTCGGTCTTGCCGAGGAGTTTCCAGGTGCCTTCCATCACCGTCGCCAGGAATCTCGCGACGGGAAGCGGCACCTTCTTTGTGGGAACTGCATAGCCAGCCGCTTCGGCAATCGTTGTGATGAACTCGAGTTTCGACACCAGCCGAGGGTCGGCGATGTTATAGGTTTGGCCGATGGACTCGTCGCGATCACAGGCAGCAAAAATCGCATCGACGAGATTGCCGACGAACGTGTTGTTCATCAGCTTTTCGCCCGATCCGAGGAATGCGAACTTTCCACTTTTGAGGCGTTCGAGGATGCGGGGCAGCACGGTGCGGTCGCGCGGTCCGTAAATGAAGCCAGGCCGCAGGATTGTCGCCGGTAGCTGCTTCTCGCGAATGTGCTTCGAGACAAGTTGTTCCGATTCCACTTTGGTCAAGGTGTAGCCGTCAATTCCCGCTGTCGCGGGCCGCTCGGATTCATCGGTTCCATAATGATCGCGGGCCGCATACACACCGAGCGAGCTAACGTGGATGAATCGCTTGAGCGTTCCCGATTGTTCGGCCGCAGCGAGCAACGATTCGAGTCCGCGAACGTTGACTTCACGATATGCTTCCACCGGCCCCCAATCGCCCACTTTCGCCGCACAGTGAATGATGCAGGTGACGCCATCAGCCGCACGGCGAAGCGAATCGGGATCGGTCACGTCGCCGGTGACTCGCTCGACGTTCGACTCGTCGAGCAATTGGGAATCGCTGCCGGGGCGCAGAATTACCCGCGTGCGAAAGCCCAGTTGAGTTGCCCGTTCGGCAACGTGGCTTCCGACCAATCCGGTCGCGCCGGTCACCAGCAGCAGTTGATTGTGGTCTGTCTTCACAGAATCCCTTTTGTCATCACTGATCTATTGGTTCGTGGCGAAATGGCTTTGTCACAAAATGATCCTTGCGAAATTCATCGTGCAACCCAAGAATACAGTTCGAACGCGGCCGCTGGCACACGAGTCCATTCCCCCCGGGCCTTGACGGAAGATAGCAAACAGCATGAGTACTGCCAAACTGAACGTTGACGGACAGGAATACGAGTTGCCGGTGGTCGTCGGCAGCGAAGGTGAAGTCGGCGTCGATATTTCGCGGTTGCGAGCCGCTTCGAAGGTGGTAACGTTCGATCCGGGGTTTGGCAACACCGGTTCCGGCCAAAGCGCGATCACCTTTATCGACGGCGAAAAAGGAATTCTGCGTTATCGTGGATATCCAATCGAACAACTGGCTGAGAACGCCCGCTTTGCCGATGTGTGCTATCTGCTGATTTACGGCGAGCTACCGAACAAGGAACAGTTCGAGAACTTTCGTGAGCAGTTGACCTACCACACGTTGATCCACGAGGACATGAAGAAGTTCTTCGAGGGATACCCTGCAACGGCGCATCCGATGGCGATTTTGTCTTCGATGGTGGCCTCGTTGGCAACGTATTATCCGGAATTGTCGGAAGACGAAGATGATTTGAACATCGTGCGGCTGCTGGCCAAGGGGAAGACGATTGCGGCTTACGCCTACAAGAAGTCAATCGGCCAACCGTTCATGTATCCCCGCAACGAACTCTCGTATTGTTCCAACTTCCTGCAGATGATGTTCGCCGTTCCCACCGAAGAATACGAAGTGTCGCAGGTGATGGAAGACGCGCTGAACACACTGTTGATTCTGCACGCCGACCACGAGCAAAACTGTAGCACGTTAACGGTGCGCACGGTGGGCAGCAGTCAGGCCAACCTGTTCGCATCGCTGGCGGCTGGCATTTGTGCGCTGTGGGGACCGTTACACGGCGGTGCGAATCAGAAAGTTCTCGAACAGCTGGAGATGATTCGGCAGGACGGCGGCAATTACAAGAAGTACGTGGACATGGCGAAGGACAAGAACTCCGACTTCCGGTTGATGGGCTTCGGTCATCGCGTTTACAAGAACTTCGACCCGCGGGCAACTATCTTGCGCAACACCGTCGATAAGGTGTTGGCGCAAATGGGAACGAACGATCCGTTGCTGGACATTGCCAAACAATTGGAACAAGTCGCCTTGAGCGACGAGTACTTCGTCGAACGGAAGCTGTATCCCAACGTCGATTTCTACAGCGGCATTCTGTACCGGGCGATGGGCATTCCGACCAACATGTTCACCGTGATGTTCGCGCTCGGTCGTTTACCCGGCTGGATCGCACACTGGAAAGAGCAGCGCGAAAACCCGGCCGGCCGCATCAATCGCCCTCGGCAAATTTACACCGGCCCCACAAAACGCGACTTCGTGCCGCTGGAACAGCGGTAAGATATCGGTTGCAAAGTGCGTTCCAATGTCGTGCCGCCAGTTGGGGTTCGTAGTGACCGCATTTATGCGGTTCGAATGGTTGCGCCGCGACCGCCCTTGTTCGATCAAAAAGGGGTAATAAATCAGGTCACTACAAACCCGCAAGCTGCATCCGCGAACTGAGGATCGATCATCAGCGGTCAGTGAGTCTCACAGCGGCAGATCTTCGGTTGTGAGCCGTTGCCGTCCGCGGTCGAACTTGAGATCGAACAGCGTTTTCAGGCCGTAGAAGCGAATGCGGCCCTGTTCGGGCTGGTAGGTGCATTGCACGATTCGGTCGGGGCGGAGATCGGTTTTCAGGCCGATTGTTTCGCCGGTCGCTTCGTCAATCACCTCGACCAGCAGCGACTGTCGGTTTCCGTTCCAGCGGTCGCGGACTCCGCTCATGGTGATGAGGAACGGCAGCCGGAATTGCGGCGTCCGCATGACCGAGCGTTGTGGCAGCGTCCGCTTCCATTCGAGTTTTGAATGCTCGCGATTGATGGCGAGCAGTTCGCCCTGCACGTGCACCGCATCGAGAAATGTGTCGCTGGCATAGTAACTGTAGGTTCGCGAGGTCGGCACGCGGATGGCCCGCTGCAGGTTGACGAAGTAGCGGCCGTTGCCGTTGAAGATTCGCATGTAATTCAGGTTGGCCAGATCGGCCGGGTCGAGTTGAAAGTCGAGCCGTTTCTGATTGGCGGCGACGTCGAGAATGACCAGGCGACCGGGCGGAAGGATGACGGCCAATTCCTGCTCGGGCGTGACAGCCGAATACAAACGGCCCTCGAACGGTTCGTCGAATTCGATGCGATCATACAGCGGATCCCAGACGCGAATTCGCAATCCCGTTTCAGATCGGGCGACGTAACACAGCTTGCGGCCGAACACCCGCCGCTGCTGATTCACTTCAATGTCCAGCCTCCCCGTCCGCAGGATTTCGCCGGTGGCGGATTTGTAAACGGTGTAGGACGAACGGTCGGCCGCAAACAACACGAGAACGTCATCGTCGCCGAATAAGCCGGCGTAGGGATCATTCAGCAGCCCGCCGCGTGGATCGAGATCGGTGCGTTGCCACAAGATGCGACCGCTGCCCGGATCGGTGACCACCAAATGCCGGCGCGCCTGAAAACTGCAGAACGATGGACCGGCCGGGCCAACCTTCAACACCTCTTGTGGCGACGCCAGTCCCTGCGGTTTGGTTGTCCACAATGGCTGCTTCGTATCGCCACGCAGCAACGAAATCCCATTCACTGCCGCCTGTCCACCCAACGGCACGAAATGTCCGACATCGGCCATGTGTTGCGTCGTTGGATAGGAAACTCGTTGCGGAATCGGGATGTTTGAAACGATGCGTCCGGTGTGCCGATCGATGACCGCCAGTTCCTCAGTCCCGCTGCTGCCTTTCACCAATAGTTGAAATGTTGAATTGCCCTTTGTCGGAAAACGGCGACGGTAGCGGCCGTAGGTTTCGGCCAGGTACGGATCAATTTCGGTCCACGGTCGCTGGAGAATATCGACGCGTGAGATTTCCCACTCGGGAAGATTGCGTTGTTTGAGGGCATACGCCGTCAATCCTGACGGTGAAAACTCCGGTAGCAAATTGCGAGTCGATGTCCCATCCGAGACGTTGACGTCGGCCGACCGCTCTTCCATTTCTTTCAGGAGGCCGGCCGCTTCGTGCCACAAACCCAACCGATCCCATAGTCCAGCCAGCATAGCCGTCGATTGTAAGGCGACTTCGCGGTCCGGGCTGCGGCGATTGACCAGCAGCAAGAGTTCGGCCTGCTGAAATCGTCCGGCCGCAATGTACCGCCGTGCCAATTCGTTTCGAGGGCGGTCGGCCTGTGGCCATTGGGAATAGACGGTGAGAAAACGTTCAAGCCGGCTCACGCCGTCGGCGGCCAACGATTGCTGCTGCTCTTGATCGATGTGCGCAACGATTTCCGCCAGTTGTTCATCACCAAACTGACTTTGTACGCGGCCGACGATACTCCGCACCCAACTGGCTGCGGTCACCCGCAACGAAGGATCGCCCACCGTGGGCAGTGGTTGATTCAGATTCAGTGCTGAAAAATCACGTGTCGATTGCAGCACGCCGGAGAAGTCGCCGCGTTTGAGTTGTGCTTCAGCCCGCTGCATGAGATAGCGGCCACGGCGGACCGGCGTCTTCGACAATCGCGCCAACTGCGCGAACAACCCGTTAGTGCCGGATTGGTGACGGAGTTGCAAATACAGCAGTTCGCGCAAAAGTGTCTCGGCCCACTCCACTTCGCCCGGCGGCATCGTTTCGGCCAGAACTTCGGTTAATCGAGTTCGGGCACTGTTCATGTCACCCAATGCCAAGTTCAACTCGGCCGCCCGCACTTTCGCCTGTGGCGACATGGGTTGATTCTGAAAATCGCGTTCGATGGAAGACAGCAGCGGCCCCGCTTGAGGAAACGCGACCAAGCGGTTCGCACCGGCCGACAACACCAAATCGCCGACGGCCACAAGATTGCCTGGATGCCAATTGCCCGTCCACTGTTGCAAGCTGTCTGCTTCGGTCGAGACTCTTTCATTGTTGCGGTCGATGTCCGACGTTCGTTCGTCGTCGCGATCCTGGCGTGCGATTGTGAAACCGATTTCACGACCCGATGAAATGTCGAGCGTCGCGATGCGGCCCTCTTCCAACGGCACCAGATAGTTTTCACCCGCCTGCACGCCGCAGCCCGATGGCATTCCCAGTCGGGTCGCCCACAATTCCTGCCCTGTCTTAATCGACAGACCCCGGCAGAACCGCGACCCAACGGTTAGCACGTAGTCGCCGTGTAACGTCCCAATGTATTCGGCATCCTGGCGGGGACCGGTCCAAACGCGTTTGCCGGTCTTGAGATCGAGGCAGTGAAAGGATTTGGACTGACGTGGAAGCACCACCACGCGGTCGTCGGCAATATGCACCACCGAGGGGAATCCGGCGTGTCCGAAACTGCTTTGCGGACGGTGCGGCCAACGGCCCAGCCGCGATAACGACTGGTCGTCGCCATAATAGTAAGCCCACATCAGTGAGCCGGTCGAGGAATCGATGCCGACCAGAAAGCCGAGTTGCGTCGAGCAGACGAGAACACCATCGGCGAACGACGGAGTGCACTGCAACGGATAGCGGTTCGCATCGCGTTCAATGGGAACTTCGACGAAACCCATTGCCTGCGACCACAACAGTTCGCCTGTTTCCGGCCGCAAGGCAACGAGGTTCAGTTGTCGGTCGGCTTCGGTCACAACGTACAGTCGGCCATCGACGGCCAGTGGAGCACCGAGGAAGAAGTGTCCCCACAGCGGATTGCCGCGCTCCGACAGTCCTGCCGATGCGGCCGCTTCGCGCAGGCCGATTGACTTGTCGTCGTTTGTATCGATCTTGCTGAATAGCATGACCGGATCGTTGAATTCCTCTTTGGTCACGCGACCATCTGCATCAGCATCCATGCGGACGAACCATTCCGGTGTTCCCACCGCTCCACCAATTGACCAGATGGGGCGCCTTTGGTATCCATCGCGGCTGTCCGAATCGCTCGCCTCAGGGTTCACTTGCAACGCAATCAGGCGGTTCGCATTTCGCGAGATGAGTTTCGGTGCTTCTTCCGGCGGACTCTCGGCGGCTCGGGTGAAGCGGTTTGGCGATCGTGGCTGTCTGGCCAGATCAACGTAATCGACGGCGTACACGCGTTGTCCGTCGGTCGAAAGCATGCCCGTTGTGGCATTAGTTGCAAACGCGCTGGGGACGTCGATCGACGTTGAACGGACGGAACCCGATCGACTGGCGGTTCGGTTCAGCGAGTCACGGGAAACCGACTTCAGCGATGTGGCACACTGATAACTCCAATGCAGTTCACCAGTGACAGCGTTGAATGATCGAATGCTGCCAAAGTCGCGGAGAATGATTGACCGATCGGCGACAATCGCCGAGTTGGCAACGGCAATCGGTTTCAGGTTTTCGCGTTGTCGCTTTTCCCAGTCGGCCACCAGTGAAGTGAGCGATTCGTCGGGACCGGCCGTATAAGATTGACTCCAAAGTGGTGACAGAAACGGCGTTGTCGCCTGCTGAACCGTTTGAGCATCGTTGCGACCCGGTCTGATACTGCGCTTCGACAATTGAGCCAATAGCGAAGGCTGGGCAACGTGTTGCTGCAGCCATGCGATATCGGCGACCGTTCCGTCACCGAGAATCATGTCGCCATCTTCAAGTCGCTGCATGACGGTTTTTGCGTCGGACGTGCGGCCGGCAAGTTGCAGGGCAATGGCCGTTTTGAGCAACATGGGCCGCGTGATGCGCCGGCTATGGGCCGGTTCGGAAACCAACCGCTGCCACGCGCGGGCGGCCTGTCCCATTTTCCCCAGATCAAACCAGCGGCTCGCCTGCCAATCGATCGCCGCGAATCCTGCTGCGGTGAAGTAGTACCGTTGTCCCAGCTCGCGAAATTGAACCGGGTCGCCGGAACTGCGGGCATCGGCCAACATGATGTCGGCCTCGGCCCGATGCAGACGCTCGTAACTGCGCAACACGGCCGATGGCTGTGAACCAAGCACGCGCATCGATTCGGCGCGAATGCTCACCAGTCGCGACTCGTCACTCAGCCAGGCGAAACTATCTTCAGGCAAGTCGAAAATCGTTTGCAAGTACTGCAGGGCATCGGCCGTTTTGCCCTCGTCGAAATGTCGCGTGGCACGGCTGAGCAGTAATTGCTGCCGACGACTACGATAGAGCAAATGCCCGAACACACGCCGCTGAGCTTCCGCCTGCTCGTCAGTGTCCGTATCGACGGCCGCCTTCTCTTCCGCGGCCGGTTCGAGCTCTGTGGGCAGAGTTTGTGCGAATAATGTCAGGACATTGCGAGTCACCCCGGTGAAACCGTGAGGGGCGGCGGCAATGACAACAATCGGGAGCATCACAGCCAAGACGGCGATCGCAAGAATCGGCCAGGGTCGGCGTAGACGCTGACCGTAAGCTCGTTTTTTCAGTCGAATTTGAGACGACCGGGATCGCATAAAAACCGTCCTTATCGAAATCGAAACTCCGTTCCGAACAAGGCGCGTTCAGCATTATACGTAAAAACGGCCAAATTGGCCCAGACGGATTTGTTGCCAATACGCCTGTCAGAATGACGCAAAACGGGTCGGTAGCATTTACCGTCGCCGCAACCAATTCCCGTATAGTCACTTGCGCCGAGGACGGGTATTTTCCCCTACGCATCGGCCAACCTGACCTGCTAGACCATTTGCGCGGGTAGCGTCACAGGACACAGCCCGATATTCTGGAAGCCGTCTTGGATGTGTTCACTTGATGAGTCGCCCGCTCGGTGTTTGTGGATAGCTTGGTTGGATTTATTTGAATGCGTGATTTGCTGAAGGAACCCCTGCACCGGTCGGATGAATTGGGAGCCCCGATTCCCGACTCTCCGCATGCAGTGTCAGTATGTATACCGACTTGGCGAGACAACATCGGCTACGAAGAGCAGGAACCGCGCGTTCTCGATCGACTTCAAACCGGCTACCCACGGTTCGTTTACAACGGCTTTTGCCAGCGGTTGTTTGAAGAATGCCGACGACAATTTGCCCGCGATGGCGAAGTCTGCCAGGCATATCCATCCGCTGCGGCCGCCGAGCGTTGCGTGCAGTTTCTGTTGAGTAAAACGTCGGCGAAGCCGCGCGTCTCACCGTTGGAAATGCATGGCGTGTTTGTTGTCTGCTTTCCCGCGGACGATTGGCGGACGGCGATGGACTTCTGGCAGCACACCGGCGCGGGAGTTTCATCGCGGCAGGCCGAGGCGTGCCTGATGGATCTGCCCGCCGTCGATGGTCGGCCGGCCGAGGCTTCAATTCGACACCGAATCGCCGAATTGAACCAGGTTTCCAGCGACGACGTGTTCCTGTTCTCGTGCGGTATGAACGCGATTTATGCCTTGTATCGAGCATTGGCCGACATCCTGCCGAATCAACGCAGCGTGCAGTTCGGTTTTCCCTACGTCGATACCTTGAAGATCCAGGAGAAGTTTGGAAGCGGTGTTGAATTCTTCTCGCACGGCAACGCCGCCGACTGTGAACAGTTGGAGTCGCTGTTGCGCGATGAGTCGATTTGTGGCCTGTATACAGAGTTTCCGTCGAATCCGCTGCTGGAAAGTCCCGATCTGCAGCGGCTGTCAGATTTAGCACGTCGTCATGAATTTCCGTTGATCGTCGATGAGACAGTTGCCAGCTTCGTCAACGTCGATGTGCTGTCGGCGGCCGACGTCGTTTGTTCCAGCCTCACCAAGTTTTTCTCCGGTGCCGGCGATGTGGCCGCTGGGTCGCTGGTCTTGAATCCGCAGAGTTCGTTTCACGCCGAATTGCGTTCTCGTTTGAGTCAGGATGAGTCGGCCAGTTTGTGGGGGGCCGATGCGATCGTCCTCGAACAGAACTCGCGGGACTTCACCGAGCGAGTTCAGCGCATCAACGACAGCGGTTTGCAATTGGCCCGGTTTCTGTCCGATCATCCGCGGGTTGATCGCGTTTACTACCCCGGCTTGTCGCCAACGGAACCGTACGATGCATTTCGCAGACCCGAGGGAGGTTACAGCGGCCTGTTGTCGATCGATCTTGCCGACGCGGAGTCCCGGGCGCCCAAGTTCTACGATGCGTTGGAAGTCTGCAAAGGCCCGAATCTGGGAACGAACTACACGCTCGCCTGCCCGTATACGCTCCTCGCGCATTATCGCGAACTGGAATTCGCGGAGTCTTGCGGCGTGTCGCGTTATTTGATTCGCGTGTCGATCGGACTCGAAGAACCGTCCGACTTGATCGCCCGATTCGAACGAGCGCTCACCACCATTTAGCCGCCCCGCTCGCGGGGTGTGTCTTGTTGATGTAGGTGTCTGCTCAATACCCCTGATTCCGGCAACACTGCCGCGCCAAGTACAGCAGCCGCAGCAACGTCTCACGTTCCTGAAACTCGAGCCGGTCGTCATCGACGAACGGTACAACCACTGCGCGAATCGCGTTCAACAATTCGTCGCGCGACATCGTTTCGATTTCGCACAGCGATAATTCGGCGACCGACTCTTTGTCGAATTGAATCGGAAATTCGGCAACGTCAGAGAATACGGACGGAGTTGGGGCGGGGGCATCGGCGAGTCGTTGTGTCACTGTGTCAATCCTTTGGTTTATGAATTGCGGTAAAGGTGGCCTGTGACTGCCGAAATCAAAACGCAAACAACGTGCCATCCCCGCGCGTTACCGGCGTCTTTACCATAAGCTCCTGCTGCCATACATTTTGTGGAAACGAAAGTTTTTACAATGAAGGCTGCAGCGACTGTCGCATCGCATGTTTTACATGCAGGTTGCAGCTTTGATGGGCAAGCAGTCCCCACCGGAGGGCTGACCAGCTGAAGCGAGCCGAGGTGTAAACCCTCGGATTTTTCGCAGTTCCAGCCGACCGACACCGGCCGCTCGCCAGCCCAATCGAAGCCCGATTGACCCAACTTGCCCGTTTCCATAGACTTCCCGCCCTAAAACCGGGAGGCCTGTGATCCCTCCGACGACGAACTTTCCACCGCAGTTTTGAGGCCGATTGATGGGTCGAACCCCCTCACGAATTACCGTTTGCATTCCGCATTGGCAAGTCCAGGATTACATGGCCGTCTGCCTGCGTTCGATCCGCAAACACTCCGCAAAGTACGATCTGGAAGTGATGGTTGTCGATAACGGCTCGAAAGATGCCAGTCTCGATTACCTACGTTCGCTCGATTGGATTCGGCTCATCGAACGTCCGGAAGAAGTTCACACCAACTGGCCCACCAACGTGTTGACGGCGTGGGACCTGGGAGCACGCGAAGCGACCGGTGAATTATTCGTCACCATGCATTCCGATGTCTTCGTCAAACGGGACGGTTGGCTCGATGAGATGATTGCTGCATTCGACCGTGATCCCCAATGCGGCGCGTCGGGGGCGTGGAAACTCGAACTCGAAAATCCATTGTATCTGTGGCAGAAACGCGTCTTCGGCTATCTCAATGCCCGCGTTAAATCGCTATTGGGCCGAAAGAAAGACATTCACTGGAAGCAGGGCCATTACCCCCGCGACTTTTGCGCAATGTATCGAACCGCTCCTATTGTCGAAAATGACTTTACGTTTCGCCGCATTCATGGGCAGGGGGGCGGATATTCGATTACCAGGCAGTTTTGGGATATCGGCTATTCCGCCGGCATGATCTCCGTTCGCGAAATGGCCGACAACATCTTTCACGTCGCACACGGCACAGCCGCTGTGAGGAGCGAGAAAACGCTCAATCACAAGCAGGCACAGAAGAAGGTCGAGCGCAAGGTCCAGGAGTTATTCGAAGAGTCGTGGATTCAGGAACTGCTGCACGATGAGTCACTCGACGCGCCGTTGAAACAGGCTGCGTAAGGTTCGTAGTGACCGCATTCATGCGGTTCGATTACTTCCCGAAGCATTGAAACCCCACTGCCCTCACCCCAACCCTCTCCCAGAGGGAGAGGGAGTAACGGACCATTACTGCACGATGCCGTGTTTCACGTGGATGATGGGGCTGACTTCGGTGTCGAACTCCCAATACGTGCCGGCCGAATGTTTCTTTTCGCGCAGCCAGTAGCGTTTTTCGGTTGGGTGATGCTGCTTGACGACGCTGAACAGGTCGCGAAGCACCGACCGGTTGCTGCCGTAGTAGGAATGCCCCATAAAGCCGACATCGACGCGTGAAACGTCCACCGTATCCAGTCGGTCGATTCGCACCGGACGGGCCGAGTCGCCGGCCCGTTGTTCCCGATTGACGAGCCACGATGCAATCAGCGGCATGTCGCCATCACTGGCGTATAACGTCACACGGCGACTGACAGCGTCGATCCTCGGAAACAGTTTCTCGAACTGCCCGACGCCAACATCGGGAGCGGCCAGTACGATTTCATCAAATCGCCGCGGATAGGCGAACCGTTCCGGCAATTGGTTCATCGCCTGCATCAACACACGGTTTCCCATGCTGTGCGCGACAACGTTTAATGAAACATCGGCGGGCAAGCGGTCTCCGATTTCCGTCAGAAACTGCGCGAGAACTGGAGCCGATTTGTCGGCGACTGTTTGGTCCGTCTTGTATTTCCACTGGCTGGCTTGCGATGGCCAACTGTAACAAACGACGGCACCGTTAAACGGCATGTCCTGTGCGATCTGTGCCGCTCGGGTCACCGCCCTCTCGAAATCGGAGTTGTAGCCATGCACGAACACAAAAACATCGCGCTCGGGCGATCGTTCGACAATTGCAGCCAAATCGGAAAAGAACCGCTCCTGTGATAGCGGCTTCGGCGCGTCGAGTTTTACCTGTTTGGTTGGGTTAGACGAATGCGGCGACAGCTTCGAACCACGAATCGGATCAAGATGATGAACGTGCGGCACCGTGACTCGGCATTCGCTGTATTGCACCTCGCTGCCAACCGTGTTGCCATAACGGGGGGCGCGATCCTTGCCCGTTTCGCGTACCCGATTGGTGGCGGTCAACACGCCCCAGGTTGAGGAAGATTCGTCATGGCTGATGATTGCAGCCGGTGCGGCCAATGCGTCTTTGCGCTCGGCCATCATCTGTCGCACAAGCGGGCTGTGCGGTTTGCCGTCGGCCTCTGCCTCCGCGTGATAGAACTCACCCACCTCGCTGTCGGGCCGCTTGACGGTCGGGGTCCGGCAGGAAGTGCAGACGCAAAGCGCAACGGCCACCGCGACCGGCAGGAAATGTCGGTGGAGCATCTGAGCGATCTTGAATGGAGAGAATAGGGGAAAAGCAGTGGAGAGGACGGAAAGATAGCGACGGTGGGATTTGATGAAAAGCCCAAATCAAGGCGTGATTCGTCGCGTACCTCAACCAGCCAGCAGCGCGAGCAAGGGTTTCATTCCGCTACGCCCTCCGGTCGCTATTGACACATTTGCCTATCCAAAATAATCTT
>CAUZOL010000096.1:0-20423 GCA_963581435.1 Planctomycetota bacterium | reverse complement strand
GACTCCGACGAAGTCGCGTGGCCACCGAATCCTTCGGTCCGCTCAATTCGCTCGCACGCCAACCCGCGAATACAACCGTCGAGCCGCTTCACGCTGCGCATACGAATCGTCAAAATGGACATCCACTGGAGGAGTTGTGCCTCATGCTTGCCGGAATTCTCGACGGTGAGGACGCAAGGAGGTAGGGGCTATTACCCATGAAGTGTGTGCACCGCGATATTTTTCCGCAAGGGCAAGCGCGACTATGTTGCTCGACGAACGAGATTCTGCACTCCATGAGAAAGAAGAAACGGCGACTCTTCTCCCCTGGTTGCGCACAATCGCGTTCTGTCAATCTTGACCGAGCAACCGTGTGACCACGGGAAGAAACCAGCACACATTGCGAGCCGTCTCGTCGCGGTTTACAATCAACTGGCACTATTTTGTCATAACTTTCGATCTCCCGCCTTGTCCTCCTGCCGTTGGTCATCACATGATGCATCGATCCGCGTGGTGTCTGCTTCTCGCGTTGCTGGCCGCACCGTTTGACGTGGCCCACGGTGACGAAAAATCCCCCACCTACGAAACCGATATTCGCCCAATTTTTAAAGCACACTGCTTTCAATGCCACGGCGAAACGGGTGAGAAAGAGGGCGGACTCGACCTGCGGCTGCGGCGATTTATTGTGAAGGGTGGCGAATCCGGGGCAGCCATCACGCCGGGAAAAATCGGAGACAGCCTGCTGTTGGAACGAATTCGATCGGGTGAGATGCCGCCCGATGATGACAAGCGTCTCTCCGCGAAGAACATCGATCGGATTGCAGCGTGGATTGCCGCCGGTGCTCCCACCGAGCATCCCGAGCCGGAAAATGTCGGCGACGGCCCGATCTTCACACGTGCCGAACGCAGTTACTGGGCGTTTCAACCGGTCAAACGTCCTGCGGTTCCCGAGGTGCAGGATCGCAGCCGCATCCTCACGCCCATCGATGCTTTCATCGTCGCAGAACTCGAACGGCGGGCAGCCGCCTCGCCGAAAGATCCGACTGCCAAACAAGCGTATCAATTGGCGCCAGCTGCGAATGACCGCAAGTTGCTCCGCCGCGCCTCGTTCGACTTGCTCGGTCTGCCACCGACTCCGGCGGCAATCGCCAAGTTCGATGCCGACACGTCCCCCGATGCTTGGGGAAAGTTAATCGACGGCTTACTCGATTCGCCGCATTACGGCGAGCGCTGGGGACGTCACTGGCTCGACGTGGTTGGCTATGCCGATTCGGAAGGCTACAGCGAAGAAGATCGCGTCCGCCCCGATGCCTACCGCTACCGCGATTACGTCATCCGCGCCTTCAATGCCGACAAACCGTTCGACCAGTTCATCCAGGAACAGTTGGCCGGCGACGAAATGGTGCCGCAACCGCACAAGAACCTCTCGGCCGACGCCGTCGAAAAACTGACGGCCACCGGGTTTCTGCGGATGGCACCCGACGGGACGGCATCGGGCGGCATCGACCAACCAGTCGCACGCAACCAGGTCATCGCCGACACAATGCAAATCATCGGCAGCTCGTTGTTGGGTCTCACCGTCAACTGCGCGCAATGTCACGATCACCGCTACGATCCAATCCCACAGGCCGATTACTATCGGATGCGTGCAATCTTCGGCCCCGCTTTCGACTGGAAGAACTGGAAGACCCCGCCCTCGCGGCGCATCTCTCTTTATACCGATGCCGACCGCAAACTCGCAAAGCGAATCGAAATCGATGCGGCCAAAGTTGACAAGGATCGCCTGCAAAAAGCCGAAGTCTACATCACGCGAACGCTCGAAGAAGAATTGCTGTTGCTGCCCGAAGAGATTCGCAAACTAATGCGCACCGCTTACCGAACCGCCGCAAAAGATCGCACCGCCGCTCAGGAGTCTCTGCTGAAAGAATACCCTACCGTCGCGAAAATCAGCGTCGGCTCGCTGTACCTGTACGATCGCCGCCGCGAAGAACGAGCGCGCAAGCTCGATGTCGATCGAAAGGTGAAAGAGAAGCAGTTCGTCGCAGAGACGGCCCGCCGGGAGCTTGAAAAGATTGCTTCCGAAAGTCGCGCGCAGGTTGAAACGGCGTTGAAAACACCTGCCAAAGGCAGGACTCCCGAACAGGTGGCACTGTTAGGAAAGTATCCCGGCGTCTCGGTCACCCTGGCAACGTTAGCCAAGTTCAATCCCGACGCTGCCGCCGAGCTGGAACGCGACAAACAAGCGGCCGCAGAACTCCGAGCGAGCAAAGCGGCCGACGATTTGAAACGCTTCTCGGACAAGGCGGCCAAGATTCGCGCCACCAAACCGGTGGAAGGATTTGTTCGCGCCCTCGCCGAAACGGCGGGCAAAGTGCCGTCCACTTTTCTGTTCCACCGCGGCGACCACGAACAGCCGAAGGAACAACTGCAACCGGCCGATCTCTCGATTCTCAATCCGGGTCAAATCCCAGAGAACGACGCCGCACTGCCAACCACAGGACGTCGTCTCGCGTGGGCGAAGCAATTAACCAACGGTCGGCATCCGTTAGTCGCGCGGGTGATCGTCAACCGTGTTTGGCTGGGACACTTCGGAAGTGGTTTGGTCGATTCGCCCGGCGATTTCGGTTTTCTCGGCGAACGTCCAACGCATCCCCAATTGCTCGATTGGCTTGCTGACGAATTCGTCCGTTCCGGTTGGAAAGTCAAACACATTCACCGCTTGATCATGTCGTCGGCCGTCTATCGACAGTCGGCGGCCGGTCACGCGGCATCAACCGTTGCCGATCCCGATAATCGCCTTTACACCAGGTTCCCCATCCAACGCCTTGAAGCGGAAGTGATCCGCGACGCCGTTCTCGCAGTCAGCGGGAAACTCAATCTCAAATTGTATGGCAAGCCGGTCCCTGTTATGGAAGACGAAGTCGGCCAGATTATTCTGGGCATCGAAAACCTCGACGGGGAACGCAAACCGACAAAACCGATTCCGTTGAACGGCGAAGAATTCCGGCGCGGCCTCTACGTGCAGGTTCGCCGCAGTCGCACGCTTTCCATCTTCGAGGCATTCGACGCGCCCAACATGAGCCCCAACTGCGAACGCCGCAACTCGTCGAACGTCGCCACGCAGTCGCTGATGCTGATGAACAGCGACTTCGCCGTCGAATACTCACAACACTTCGCGCATCGCTTGATTGACACTGCGGGGCCGAAAACGGCCGACCAAATCAAGCTTGCCTGGAAGCTGGCATTTTCCACGAAACCTGCTGCCACGGATATTGCGGCTGGCGAGCAGTTCGTCAATTTGCAGCGGACGACGATTCGCGAGCAATCGCCTCAGGCTGATGATGCGACAATTCAACGACGGGCGATGGCAACTTTCTGTCAGGCCCTGTTGAGTTCCAACCGTTTTCTGTACGTCGATTGATCCGGGCAAAAAGGCCATAATTATGATGTCAGCCCAACAAGAGTCGATAGCGACCACAGCGGATGCCGACTGCAATTCGTCGCGCCGACGATTTCTGTCGTCCAGTGCGTTCGCCCTTGCACCGCTCGCGCTCCAATGGTTGTTGAAGCAAGACGAGGTTGTTGCCGCGCCGGCAAAAGCGCCGAATCTGCAGCCGCTGGAATTCAGTCTCGAATCGCAGCCCGCACATTTCGAGCCACGAGCGACGGCGATGATTTCGTTGTTCATGCAGGGTGGCCCCAGTCAGGTCGATCTGCTCGACCCCAAACCGATCCTCAACAAGCTCGACGGCCAGAAGTTTCCCGGTTCCATCAAGTACGACAACGCCGCACAGGCCAGCACGAAAGTACTGGGAAGCCCGTGGAAGTTTGCAAAGCATGGTGAATGCGGAACGCCGGTTTCGGAATTACTGCCCGGCATCGCCGGAGTGGTCGATGACATTTGCGTCATTCGTTCGATGCACACCGGCGTGAACAATCACGGCCAGTCGATCCACGCGTTGAACTCGGGCCGCACGCAACGCGGACGACCGTCACTCGGTGCCTGGTTAACCTACGGCCTTGGCGCGGAAACGCAAAACCTGCCGGCCTATGTCGCTATGAGCGACCCGCGGGGTATTCCCGTTGAAGGAGTACTCAACTGGTCCAACGGGTGGTTGCCGTCATTGTTTCAGGGAACGGTGATCCGCCCCCGCGAGCCGCGGATTCTCAATCTTGAGCCGCCACCTCAATTGCGCGGCAAAGTGCAGCAGCAGTACCTCGCCTACCTCAGGCGGCTCAACGAACAACACCAGGACGAGCATCCCAGCGTGTCGGATCTTTCGGCCCGCATCTCCAACTACGAACTTGCCGCCCGCATGCAAACCGCTGCTCGCGAAGCGCTCGACATCAGCAAGGAAACCAAAGCCACTCAGCAGATGTACGGAATCGATCAGCCCGATAGCGAAGAGTATGGCATGCGCTGCCTCATCGCGCGGCGGCTCGTCGAACGCGGCGTCCGATTCGTGCAGGTCTTCACGAAGAATCAATACTGGGACCATCACGGCACCATCCGCAACCGCCTTCCCGAGGCCTGCCGCAAAACCGATAGACCTGCCGCTGCCCTCGTCAAAGACCTCAAGCAGCGGGGCCTTCTCGACAACACCGTTGTGCATTGGGGCGGCGAAATGGGACGGCTCCCCGTCGTCCAGAACGACGCCGGACCTAAGCGCGTCGGACGTGACCACAACACCTACGGATTCAGCATGTGGGTGGCCGGCGGCGGATTCCGTCGCGGTGGAACCTACGGCGCAACCGACGAGTTCGGCCATCACGCCGTCGAAAACGTCGTCAACCATTACGACTACCACGCCACGCTGATGAACCTGTTCGGCCTCGATCCCGAACGGCTCACGTTCAAACGAACCGGCCGCGAGCAATCACTGCTCGACGGCCAACCCGGAAAAGTTGTCAGCGGGATTCTTCAAGACGGTTGATTCGCTGAAGCCAATTACGAATCGATTCCGTGCAGGGTAATTCCCTTGGGTTCGGGAATGTCTTCGGTGATGATTTTCCACGACGCGCCCATTTCCCGCATCGCAGTGAAATCGCGCGGCTTGTAGGCCAATTCCAAATGCGGTGTTTCGATCGACTTACCAGCCTTGTTCGATTGCATGGCGGCTTCCAGCATACCGGTGACGAGCAGCGTCCGCTCGACCGGGTACGGAGCCTGCTTGTGGATGAAGTGGTTCTGAATGGCGTGCGACAACGCCTTGAAGAGATTACGGTTATTCCACGGGCCGACATAAAAACTGGTTGCGTGGATTTTCGGGTCATCTTTCAATCGGCAAGCAAAATTCCAACGCGTGCTGCTGTGGCCCACTTTGAGTACGGTCGCTTTCAGGCCATCCTTGTAGGTGACCAGTAACCCATGCGTCGGGTCGGGTTGCTCGCCTGGAATTCTGCGGAGCGACTTCGGCGCCTTTCCCAATTCGGCGGCCATCGCTGCGCGGGCAAGTTCCGGCGACCAGCGCCCCTCTTCGGCCGCTTTCCATAGCGCGTCGCCTTTGAGCAATTCGATGCTGGCGACGCCGGTTTCGCCTCCTTTGCGCGATTCGATCATCGACTGCAGGACTTCGAGTCCGTGAAAATCGTATGACTCCAACGGGCCGCCGTGAATAGAAATTGCCTCTTCGATTTGTGCACCGGCGGGCAACGCGAGTGGCGGTCGACGCTGCGCCAACGGGACACTGCTGCCCGCCATAAAGGGAATGCCGGCTTGCTGAGCCGTATCGTACATTTCCTTCGCCCAGTCCCAGCGGTACGAGAGGTGCTTGTCGTTGAACAGCGGCACAGAGCGTCGGGACCGTCGCATGACGGCGACGATTTCGTCGAAAAACCGTTTGCGCGGATACTTGCGCTGTCCCAGTTCGTTCACCGGATAATTGCCGTGCTCTCCGATGGCGAGGACGGCATCGACCGCCAACTGTTTGCCACCAAGGCAAAGCGATTCGCCGATCGTTTTGAAGACGGGGATTTTGAATCGGCGGGCAATGTCCTGTGACATGTCGCCGCCGGGTGTTTGATCGACATAGAAACTGACGACATCAACTCCCGGATCGGTGCGTTTGCCGTTGAACAAATAGGGCTGCAGAAAATTCTCAAGCAGCACGTGCGCATGTGTGCGATGAGTGCACACGGTCATGACGACCGCCACTTTGGGGCGGGTTTGCGCGGGGGCGGCCCACAACGGTGTCGCAGACGCAACAACTGCTGCTCCGAATGATGTTCCGACCGCACGCAGTGCATCGCGGCGTGAAAGTTCGCCGCTCGTTGAAAGACTCGAGCTTTCTGAGAAACGGGACGGAGAATGCGATTCATTCTTGATTGGAGTATTCGTCACCGGAATGCCTTTCTGCGGTTCCTTG
This sequence comes from Planctomycetota bacterium, assembly GCA_963581435.1. Classification (GTDB taxonomy): domain Bacteria; phylum Planctomycetota; class Planctomycetia; order Planctomycetales; family Planctomycetaceae; genus JABISG01. The sequence continues at coordinate 14,079 of CAUZOL010000096.1, read as the reverse complement.
TGGTTGTTCACTGTTGCTTGTCACCGTGAAGCGGTCGGGGCGATGATCGATGTTGGCGGTCATCGATTCACGTGTGCCTTCACTTTGCCGGCGACTTCACTCGCAGCCCGAATCATCAGTGTCACATCGACTCCCATCGCCAACCATTGGATGCCCATGTCGGCCCAGTCACACAACTGATCCGGGTCGGCACCGACTGAGATGCCGGCCGGTATGTTGGCAGCCTGACATTTCCGAACGACCGATTCGATGGCGGCCAGCACTTCGGGATGAGTTGGCTGCGTCCGATGTCCTAATGAAGCGGCCAGATCCTGCGGACCGAAGGCAACGCTGCTCAATCCGGGTACCGCGAGAATCTCATCGATGTTCTCAACCGCTTCGGCTTGTTCGATCTGTACGATCGTGATGATGTGTTCGTTGGCGTCGCGGCAGAACTGCTCGGCATCGAGGCGGCCGTAGTCCAACGGCCGCAGCGGACCGAATCCACGAATGCCTTCCGGTGGATAGCGACAGGCGGCGACGGCCGCTGCAACATCGGCCGCGGTGCGCACCATTGGAACGATGATGCCGTCGGCTCCGATGTCCAACACCGGCTTGATCAGCACCGGATCGTTCCACGGGACGCGCACCAAGGAGGCACACTCGGTCGCCTTCAGCGCCATCAGGTGGCACTTCAGGCTCTCCAGCGAAATGGATGTGTGCTCGGTATCAATCCACAGGAAATCAAACTCCGGGCCTATCGCTTCGGTGACGCTGGGGTCGGAACTGCTGATAGCGGTTCCCAGACAAATCTCGCCCCGCGACAGTTTTTCAGAAAATTTGCGAGCGTTCTGCATCGGTCGGTTCCAATTCTTTCTGATTCGGTTCGCCGCAGAACCAACTGCAGCAGAGTCTTGCCGTTCCGCCCGGCAACTAGTCTCTGAAGGTACTCGACAGCCATAGGTAAAACCAGCAGCAGTCGTTTAGGCCGCGATGGGGATCGTCGCAGCCGGCATTTGATGTTGGCGTTGGCAACAAACCGTAGTCACTGGCCGCCAACAACGTGCAGTTACTAAGTTCGACGCATACCGAACAGGGAATTGGCCAACTGAAAGCAGTTTATTGTCGTAAAGAGGGAAGAGCGTTCGGATGGAATTCCCCCGTGTGATTTTCGTTGTTGGCTGCAAACAGGAAAAACAGCCGTTGCCAGCACGGGCAACCTGAACACAATTGCATCGGTGTTCCTCTTTCGGTTTGAGTGAAATTCGATACAATTCGCGCTGCTGAGTCCGGTTACAATGCTATCCCGACAGGTCGCTCCCCCTTGCCCTGTTGCCACCATCGCCGACCCACCAACCGTCCGAATGCGTTTGCCCCCGATCTCCTCAGGAAACAATGCCATGCGTTACGCTCATTTGATTCTCTTCGCCGTTACCCTGTTTTTCGTCGGCTGTGGCGACGGTGCAAAACCGAAGCTGGCGAGCGATGCGAGTGGCAAGAATGGGACGAGCGAAACAAAGGCTGAAGCCAAGCAGGAGACGTTCTCCGGAATGTGGTTGATGATTGCCAGCCGGATGGATGCGCCAAGTGAAGTTCACCTCGCAGTTGTCAAATTTGGCGAAGACAAGAACGGCGAATTGGTCGGCAAAGTTCTCGACAGCTCGGAAGAAGTGTTTCCCGATGCCACGCTGACGAAGACCACCGTTTCGGACGACAGCATTCAACTGGAGTTTCAGGTTGACACAGACGGGCAACTCAACCTCCACGGGTTGCTGGACGGCAACACCATTTACGGCAACACCTCCACCAATCGCGGACTGCAGCCGATCCGATTAGTGCGCACCGATCAGGAGCAGGTCGAAGGACCTGTCGGTGTCCCCACCGAAGGGGCCGAAGCATTTGAAGCCGCAATGAGAAGTGAAGACTCGACTGCTCAATTGAAACAATTCGCCAAGAAGTTCAACACAAGTCCGACGGCCATGTCGGCATACATCGTCCTGCTGGCGAAAAGCAAACAGAACGAACTTGACGAAGCGGCCGTTTCGCAAATCATCGCGGATTTCGTCAAGACGGGCAGTCGGTGGGGGGCTCGGATGAAGCGAAACGTCCGGCTTGATTCGGCTGCAATTCTGGTTCAGCAAAAGTACCTGCCCAATTTGGCTGTCAAAACTCTCCTGCCGTTGGAGAAGGAATCAGGCGACGACAAGGACGAAGAGTTCACTTCCCGCCTGAAATACACCAGTGCGATGGCAAGAATTATTTCGACCGACAAAGAGACTCGGGAAACGGGGGCGGTCGCTCTGGCAGAACTTCACGAGGAGAATCTGCTCGATCATCGTCTCCGCGTCGCGTTGGCGAATCATCATGACGATAGTGGGGACAAGAACAAGGCGCTGCAGTTATTCGCCGAATTGGCCATTCTCCCGGAAGGCGAACGGTACTTCGCCGCGCTAAGCCGCGATAGTGAGAGTGATCCCGAGACGGCAGAACAGGCGACCGAGCGGTTGTGGAAATCGACCAAAGGCAAAGCGGATGGTTTGGACGAATTCCACGATCAGATTTACGAATCCGTCATCCATCGCATGTTCAAATCGTCGTCGGCTGCTCCCCCCGCCAACCCGGCAGGAAAGCGGGTGTCGCTGTGCGAGTTGTTTACCGGTGCAGCCTGCGGACCGTGCGTTGCCGCCGACATGGCCACCGTGGGGCTGGAAGCAACCTATCCGAGTTCCAGCCTGATCGTGCTGCGATATCATCAGCACATTCCCCTGCCCGATCCCCTGGCAAACGCCGATGCAGTAACCCGGCTGGCCTACTATGAGCAGAGCAGTACGCCGACTGTCATCTTGAATGGGCGACAGGTCCAAGGTATTGGGGGATTTTTTGATTATTCGCAGTTGATGTACGAAGAACTCAGCAAGAAGGTTGATCGCGTTGTCGGTTCCGATTCGAAAATTTCAATTCAACTCTCGGCGGATGCAAAAGATGGCACGCTGTCGCTGAGCGCAAAAGTTGATGGAACAAAAGACCTGCCTCAATCCGCACGGTTGAAGTTGGTGCTGGCCGAAGGCGTGATTCGTTTCAACGCCAGCAATGGAATTCGGCGGCACGAAATGGTCGTACGTTACATGCCCGGCGGTCCAGATGGGATCGCCCCGATCGAGGGTCGCCTGTCGTACGAGTCGTCTTTGGAACTCGCCGACATCAAGCAGGAACTGGTCGATTACCTCGAAACAACTGCCAAGCAGTATGAACAGCCGTTCGCACTGCCGCCACAGCTTCGCCAGCAAATGCCGAACGGTCCGTTTCCAGTCCGTCCACTGGAATTGAAGCCGCTTCACCTGATTGTCTTCGTTCAGGATGACGCATCGCAGGAGGTCCTGCAGGCTGCCATCATTCCGGTTAGTGGAAAGTTGGAGTACCCCGAGACAGCAGCGGAACCAGTCACGCCGCCGTCACTGGAAAAGGACAACCCCAACAGCCCGATCAAAGCACCGGTTCCCGGTTCCACCAAACCGACGGAAGATGGCCCCGGCAAGACTGCGCCAGGGAAACCGGGCAAAGGCGATTCGGCGGCGAAGCCGAAACCCGGCCCCAAACTCATCCCGCCAGGTACCGACAAACCGTAAGGGCGTGTTGGCTCGTGATCGACAACATGGGATGTTGAAGTTGGGTGCCACTGGCGTGTCGCCATTGCTTACCGTGTTGCACTGGCGACACGCCAGTGGCACCCGTTGCGACCCGATTCATCGCCTCTTCATTTAATCGAATAAGGGTGAACGCGGAGAAACCGTCCGAACCGCATGAATGCGGTCACTACAAACCTTCAAGCGGCCACGCGCGCGTCATTCCCGCCCGGGACGTTTCAAGTTGTGCGGTTCCGTCAGTTGGCCGTACATTTCCGGGCGACGGTCGGCGATGCGGTCGATGGCATGCACACCCGGTACGCGAACGACTTTCTTCATTCGTGCGCGTGCGGTGTCGATGTCGGCATACAGAATCTCTTCGCCGTCCGTCGAACCGCTCGCCAACGTCTTCCCGCCCGGATCGGCAATTCGGCTCGAACCGATAAACGTAATGCCCGCCTCGGTGCCGACGCGGTTAATTGCCATGTAATACACGCCGTTCTCCATCGCCCGCGTGTTGATTGCGTGTGCGGCGACACATTCGGCGCCCGGAGGCCAGTTAGTCGGCAGCGCAATCAAATCGGCTCCCAACAACGACAGGCACCGCGATGATTCGGGAAAGGCCGAGTCGTAACAGATATTCATCCCCACGTTCAGCTCGCCCGCCGAATGAACGGCAAACGGTTCATCGCCGTAACTTGTGAACATGTCGGCCCCCAAGAATGGCAGATGCACCTTACGGTACGAGCCGATGAGACCGTCGGGACCAACCAGCACGGCAGCGTTGAATATTTTTTCGCCGACCAATTCCAGCATGCCGAACACGGCATAGCCGCCCAGTTCTTTGCACGCATCGGCAATCTGCGCTGTTGCCGGACCGGGTACCGATTGTGCAAACGGCCGCGCCGCCTCTTCCGTGGCAAAACAATACCCGGTGACGGCACACTCGGGAAAGACGGTTAGTTCCGCCCCCGCGCGGCGCGTCTCGCGCAGCTTCTCGATGATGCGATCAACATTGGCATCGACTTCGCCCAACGTGACGTCCATCTGAACGCCGGCAACTTTCATCGTGTGTTCTCCGGACTCAAAACAACGAATGGGTGGCTGGGGTCGAAGCGGAATCTTCGGAGCGTAGCCCCCAGAACGAGCGCGTTGGGGGCTCGAAGACTCGACCCCAGCCACCCTTCCGAATCTTTTATCTTGCCATGTGAACGGTACGGGTTTCTCGCAGGACCGTCACTTTGACTTCGCCGGGATATGTCAGTGTCTCTTCGATTGCCTTGGCCAGGTCGCGGCACAATTTGGCCGCTTCGCGGTCGTTGATTTGTTTGGAATCGACAATGACACGAATCTCGCGGCCTGCCTGAATGGCGTACGACTGATCGACGCCGGGAAAACCGCAGGCCAACGCTTCCAACTCTTCCAGTCGGCGAACGTATTTTTCCAACGTCTCGCGGCGTGCTCCGGGACGGGCCGCCGAGATGGCGTCGGCGGCTGCCACCAACACGGTGTAAGGAAATTCGACGCGAATGTCGTCGTGATGTCCGGCGGCGGCGTGGACTACTTCGGGCCCCTCGCCGTACCGTTTCAACAACTCGGCACCAACGGCCGGATGGCCACCCTCCATCTCGTGGTCGGCCGCCTTGCCAATGTCGTGCAGAAAACCGCACCGCCGCGCCATCGCTCCGTCCAACCCCAACTGCTCGGCAATCAGGCCGGTGAGATAGGAAACCTCAATCGAGTGCCGCCTGACGTTCTGGCTGTAACTGACGCGGAAATTGAGCCGTCCCATCAGGTCGAGGATTTTTTCATGCAGCGAAGGAATGCCCGCTTCCTGGGCCGCCTCTTGCCCCAACCTTCGGATGTGTTCGCCCATTTCCTTTTCGGTTTCGACGACCACTTCTTCGATTCGCGTCGGGTGAATGCGACCGTCCTGAACCAGCTTTTCCAGTGAGAGTTTAGCGATCTCGCGACGCACGGTATCGAATGCCGAGACGATCACCACGCCCGGCGTATCATCGACGATAACATCGACGCCGGTTGCTTTTTCAAAGGCGCGAATATTGCGCCCCTCGCGACCGATAATGCGGCCCTTCATTTCATCGCTGGGAATACCGACGGTGGAAACGGTCGATTCGGAAGTATGTGCAGCCGCGTACCGTTGAACGGCCATCAAAACGGCTTCGCGCGACTCGCGCTCGCACTCCTCTTTCAGTTGTTTGCGATGCTCGAGAATCAGTCCGCCGGTTTCGTTTTTCAGCTGACGATCGAGACGATCGAGCAGCATCTCGGTGGCTTCCTCTTTGTTCAACCCGCCGATTTTGTACAACTGCTCCTGTTCTTCCTGCAGCACCCGATCCAGCTCTTTTTCGCGCGCATCGAGCGCCTTGCCACGATCGGCAAGCTTCGCTTGTGTCGTCTCCAGCATGCGATCCTTCTTCAGGAAATCCTGCTGCTGGTCGTCGAGCGTTGTTTCACGTTTGTCGAGCCGTTTCTCTTGTTTCCGCAATTCCTCGCGGCTACCGGTCAGCTCCTTCTCGAGATCTTCCCGACGCTTCAGCAACTCTTCCTTCGTCGCCAACTCGTGCGAACGCTTCAGGTTTTCCGCTTCCTGTTCCGCCTGCTTAATTATTTCATCGCGGCCTTGAAAGGCGGCACCCCGGCGCAGACGGTCGAATAAAAACCCGATTGCTACTCCGACGACCAATCCCACTAAGCCCCAAATGGCTTCCGGCATTGTAGTCCTTCCTCTCGGTTGTCGCGGCAATGGGATTCAGATCGTCGTCCTGCACGCGTGACTCGCGAGGAATCGACGGTTTGCGTTGCGGCCTATTCGGCACGGCTCTTATCCGCACACGACAGGCTCACAGGCAAACGAACATTTGCCACCCGGAAGAGCAGACCGTTCGGCCAAATAGCCACGGGCGTCAATGAAACGCAACAGTGACTTATACGACCGCGGCAACACCGAGGCTATCGCCGGTTTAGTTGGATGGTGGCCTCGGCTGGGCAAAATCCTTGCCCGCCCGATACTCACCGCAACGACCTTGATTGTCGGCAATGGATGGCCCGGCGCGCATTGGCACCAACACGCAGCGCGGCGGATACAGGGACCGGAACTCCGGCAACTGCAGCGAAGCCTGCTGCGAAAGACCTGACAGGACACTCCACATCTGCAACAGCAACTGGCTGGAATTGCTCCGTGAGCAACCGACAGCCAACGCGAATGTCGTCATGCACAAAATGCCGACGACCCATTGCAGGATGAGAGGAATTGTCGTGTCGAAACCGTCAACCATCTTGGTTTTCCAACGGAACCGAACGTGTGACTCTTCGTTGCCGATCCCGAACCGACGGGACTCGACTGCGCCTTCGAGCAACATCTGCCCAAAGATCCCAACTAATTGTCCAAATGTAACTCACTGGCTGCCGAGATGATATCGGCGGGAATCCACCGATCTCACTCCAAAAAGCCCGCGTAAGTTTATACTATCAGAGCAGAACCGACGGTCAACCGATTGACCCGAAACCGTTGGGCAGATGCACGTCTTTCATGCCGTTGCGGTGAGAACAGGCGATCACAAGACGTCGCGAGATTCCTTCTACTAATTAAGGGCCTGCTGCCAATTGGCGGCTATAATGAGGCGACCAACTTCATTGCGATTCGCGGGAGAATGACGATGATACCGGATTTGCGACCAGCAGCCATTCTCTCTGCCCTGCTGATACTCGTAGGAGACGGCGCACAGGCCGCCGACACGGCACCGCCATCCACGACGGCAGTCCCCCCGTCCGAAACCGCCGCAGAACGTGGCTATCGCATTCTGCGGACCCGTCCGTTTCTTCCTCCTGATTTTGACCAGCGGACGTTCGATGTCCTCTGGACCGTCTGGCCGGAGCCACTACGGTCGAAAGCCAAAGCGGCTACGCCGACAGAACGCCGCCGAATGGCCTTCTCGCGTTACGGTCTCATCGAGCCGCCCGATGATGGTTTCAGCAAACGCACGGCCATCGGTTGGATCGACGTCGAACGCGGCGGTTGGGTGATGAACTGCCTCGCCTGTCATGCCGGCAAGGTCGCCGGAAAAGTCATCCCCGGACTGCCCAACACACATTTCGCATTGCAGACGCTCATCGAAGACGTCCGCGTCATCAAGCCGCTGCAATTCAAAACACCGTCGCATCTGGAAACGGCCTCGCTGACACTCCCGCTGGGAACGACCAACGGCACATCGAACTCCGTCGTGTTCGGTATCGTATTGGGCACGCTTCGCGACCGCGACATGAACGTCAATCTGCGACCGCTGCCGAAACTCCTGCATCACGACATGGATGCGCCCCCCTTCTGGAACGTGAGCCGAAAGTCATCGCTTTACTGCGACGGCCACGCCCCCAAGACCCACCGCATGTTGATGCAGTTCATGCTCATCCCCAGAAACAACGCGAAAGTCGTCGCCAGTTGGGAAGACGACTTTCGGGACATCCTTGCCTGGATCGAATCGGTCGAGCCGCCCAAGTATCCGTGGACAATCGATGCCGAACTGGCCGAACAGGGACGCGGTCTCTTTGTCGAAAACTGCAGCCGCTGCCACGGTACGTACGGCGAACGAGGGAAGTACGAACAGAAAACGATCCCGCTCGACGTCATTGGCACCGACCCTCTGCGGCTGCAAGCGCTCACGCCAAAACATCGCCGCTGGCTGAAAGAGGGTTGGATGTCGCGCTACGGAAAAGACCCGGTGATACTCGACCCCAAAGGTTATGTCGCACCTCCGCTCAACGGCATCTGGGCGTCGGCTCCGTATTTCCATAACGGTTCGGTCCCGACATTGTGGCACGTGTTGCATCCCGAAACACGACCGGCCGGCTGGAAGCGAACGGAAGAGGGCTACGACCAAAAACGCATCGGTTTGGAAGTGACCGAATTCGAGAAGATCCCCGCCGACATCACGCTCGGTTCAGAACGCCGCACCTACTTCGACACACGTCCGCCGGGAAAAAGCGCAGCGGGTCATCTCTTTCCGAATGCGCTGAACGAAGCGGAGAAACGAGCGGTGTTGGAGTATTTGAAGTCGCTGTGAATTGAGAGAGATGTTGAATGCAGCGCGAGCCACAACTCCCCGTCAGACTGCATCTCACAGCAGATTTTCCCATTCCCCGGGAATAATCTCCCACTGCCTGGGATCATACGTTGGCCATAATCGATTGAATTCTCGCTTCCGCTGTAGGAGATCGCCATGCGCTCTGTCGCCTGTTTAGTCGTCTCGTTGTGTCTATTCGCCTTCATCATCGGTTGCGGCAGTTCGGCAGACATGTCGGGGAGCGGCGGAGCAAAGTCGGCCATGCCCGCCGAGCCGATGGCCGCAGCGAGCGACTCAAACGAAATCGCTCTGCCCGAACTCACCGCCGAAGGTCAAATCGGACAGGGCGGTGAAGCGAAGCCCGATATCAAGCCGGAACAAATCCAGCGGCAAATCATCTACACCGCCCGGCTGAACCTCATTGTCGAGGAATTCGACGGCATCCCGGAAATGGTCGAGAAGCTGGCCAGCGGGCACAGTGGATTCATTGCCGACTCGACATTAGAAGGCAGCAGCGGTTCACCGCGCAGCGGCACCTGGACCATTCGTGTTCCGGTCCGGCAATATGGCACGTTTCTCGACGCAGCCAAGACACTGGGCGAATTCCAAAGCCTGACGACCGAATCGCAGGAAGTGACGGCCGAGTATTACGATGTGAAAGCCCGCATCGCGAACAAACAGCTTCAGGAAAAACGACTACTGGAATTGCTGGAAAAAGGCACGGGCAAATTAGAGGACATCCTGGCGGTTGAAGATCAACTGGCGCGGGTCCGCGAAGAAGTTGAACGCATGCAGGGCCGCATGCGGGTACTGAAAGACCTGACCGCGTTCTCGACGATTACGCTTTCCGTCAACGAAATCAAAGGTTACCAGCCGCCCGAAGCGCCGACGTTTGGCAACCGTATCGCCCGGGCCTGGAGCGGCACACTCGATGCCCTGATGAGTACCGGCCAGAACCTCGTCATCGGCATCGTCGCAGTCGGTCCCTGGCTGGTCATCCTTTCGATTCCGTTCATCCTTTTCATCTGGATGATTCGGATGCTCGTCCGCAAACGCGTTTCGCGTTGAGACGGTTCGACGCTCGATCGACGGGTGCCACTGGCGGGCCTGCCAGTGCCCGCCGCATTGCACTGGCGATACGCCAGTGGCACCCAAGCACGTTAACTTGGTTCGCGGGGCATTGGCTGACGGGGAAGCGTCCGAACCGCATGAATGCGGTCACTACGAACCTTCACTGGCGAGACGCCAGTGGCACACGATCCATCGAAACAACTACTCAGCGGTCGCTGCTTCCAATCGTTTCTGCCAGAACGTCCGCGCGCTTCTGTGGTGGGCGATAACTTCTTCACGTTGCCCGGCATCGGTTACGTTTTTTTCGACCCGTGCGATTCGTTCATCGACCCAATCGAGGAAGAACTTTGCCGACTTCCGGCTGATCCGCCGCTTCTGCTTTCCCACTTCCACGTAAAATGGTGCGGTCGAGGCGAAGCGAAACGTGCGTGGGTTGTCTGCGATTGCTCGCACGAGGAACCAACCGCTTTCGCGAAATTTCAATGTGCCGAATTCTCCCTTTTCGTTTCCCTTTTCAATCGGAACACGGCGGACGATCTTGCCATCACGTATGATTTCAAAAGCCGTCACGTGATCGCCGGTGACCAATGACACGTCAAACTGGATTTCGACTTCTTTTCCAGGATCGGCCGCAAACACGTGTCCCGGCAGTTCGCCGTTTGCCCGGCAGATGAGCAGCGGGCCGTTGGTGACAAACGATCGCCCCGCCTTCAACCCGTCCCACCAGCCGTCGTAACTCAATTGCTTTCCCGTGTGAACGTACACGCGGTTGTAGCCCACCGGATTCGGCAACACGCCCGATGCACTGCCGGCCGACGGTGGAATCCGTAGCCCACAGTTGAGGATGTCGTAGTAGATTTCCTGCGTCCAATATCCGTTGCCTCGCGGTGCGGGCAACCGTTTGCTGTCACGCGGTCGGCCCCACGCTTCGTCTTCGTACATGCGGCTGCGACACATGTGGTTATTTGCCAAACCAATCGAATCGACCTGCCCACTTGCCAACCACACCGGCACATCCCACCAGAACGGTTTTTCGATGTCGATCCAAATCTTCTTGTGACGACGGGCCTCAGCAACAAATTTCATTGGCGAAGGAAACTCGCGACTCGACCCTGTGATTTCCAACGGCTTCTTCAAATGAAAGAACAGCAGCGCTCCGCCTTCGCGTTCGTCTTCGCCCGCCATCACGTCGTACAGTCGGTTTGAATCGAAGCGCTGTAGCAGCCGTTCGGGGATCGGCTTATCTTTCCAAAGGTTGCGATTATTCCACCAGGTTATGACCGGTGCCACGTGAAGATCCTCTGCCTGCATCAGCAGACGGATGTCTTCGACCGGACGGTGCACGTGCAGGTCGCCTGCATGCCAGCCCAATTTGGCAAGGTCGGCAATCCGCTTCAGCGTGAATGTCACTTCACGGCGGTCGTTGTCGGCCAGTTCGATTTCGCCATCGATTCCCTCGTACTCTGGACCGCGCTCGATGGCGAATGAATATTTGCCGGCGGGCAATTCCAGCACCGCACGCCCGGGGCAAACGAAGTGATCGCGAAAGAAGGGTAATCCGTCGGGCCGTTGCGGCTTGCCATTCTTGTCCTGGAAATGGATTCGGCAGGGCAGCGAGTCACCACCGGCGTCCTTCACCAACAATGTCAACGTCGCCGCTTCGACTTTCGCAGAGCTTCCGACGGATAATACAGCAACAATTGCCGCCATCAACAGCCATTCTCTACGGATGGACGACAATATTGTGCGGCTGATCGTCATGCGTTCTCTCCAATGGATTCGACCGGGTCGCTATTCCAGCTTCACGCAGAAGCGCCACCGTGATGTTGCGGAAAAACCGTTTGACCCAGGGCTTCTCAGTTTTTCCGGTTGGGGGATTGGGTGTGCCTGCGGCAGAGTCTTCGATGCCGCAACGAGCAATCATCCTAGGGGCTGCGCTCCAAAAACGTCGCTTCGACCCCAGCCACCCATTTTCTATTTTGAAGTACTGAGCCACCCTTCCGTTTAACCGGCGCCAATTGGTCCAACGTTCGGATTCATGTTACCCTGATCGTTCGCAGCAATCAAAATGGTCGCAAGTTTGAATCGGGCCACAGACGCCGAAACTCGCAAACAACGGCAGAACTATGCAGATGAAGAACACGTCTCAACAAACTGTTCTATTCGCTGTGACGTTCGTCGTGCTGATTTGCGCTGGCGCTTCGGCCGATGAAAAGACAGACCGCGTGGCAGAAAAACCGCGTCTGGTTCCGCTGCCGATGACAGTTCCGACTCCTGCCAACAACCCAACAACTCGGGCGAAGGTCGATTTGGGACGACAATTATTCTTCGACCCGCGTCTTTCAGGCGATTACAAGATGAGCTGCGCCACGTGTCATCTGCCCGACACCGACAAGGGATTTGGCGATGGACTGGCCCGCAGCAAAGGTGCCGCCGGCAAGCGGTTGACTCGTAACACACAGGGGTTGTTAAACGTGGCGTTTTATCCTGTGTTGTTCTGGGACGGCCGAGCGAAAAGCCTGGAAGAACAGGCACTCGGGCCGATTGTCAATCCTAACGAGATGAATCAGAACCTCGACAAATTGGAAGACGAGCTGAATGCCGTCGAAGGATACGTCGTGCAGTTTCACGATGTCTTCAAGTCGCCCGTCACGCGCGACGGCATTGCCAAAGCGTTGGCAGCGTTTCAGCGGACGCTTATCAGTCGTGATTCACCCTTCGATAAATACCTTCAAGGCGACAAGGAGGCCATGAGCGAGCAGGCAAAGCGCGGCTTGGAACTTTTCGTCGGCGAGGCCGACTGCGTGCGCTGCCACAGCGGTCCATTGTTGAGCGACGGGAACTTCCATCGGTTGGGCGTTTCGTTCCGCGACTCCGGTCGCGCGGCAGTGACGGGAAAGAAGGATGACCGTCACATGTTCCGCACGCCGACGTTGCGCGACGTCGCTCGCACGGCCCCGTATATGCACGATGGCTCGATGAAAACGTTGGAGGACGTCGTCTTCTTCTACTTGAGATCGGCGCCGGTGAGCGGTCCCGGGGGCGAGTCGATCGACATCGGCCAACGCAACGGTGTCAGTCTGAACGACATCGACGACATTGTCGCCTTTCTGAAATCGCTCAGCGGAGAGCCGCCGAAGATTGTACCGCCCGGGTTGCCGTAGTCGTCTTTTGAGAATGCACGCTCGATCCCACGGGACGCGGCCCGTGGGCTTGGGGTGTTTAGCTGCCGGCGAGTTTGCGGTCGAACTCGCAGATGAGTTCGTATGCCGTTGCGCTGTCGTCCGACTCGCGCAGCTTGTCGAGAAAATCGGGCGTTTGAATCAAACGTCCCAACCTTGCCAGCACGCGTAAATGCGTACGGGAATCGCGACAGAGTACGAGAAAGAACAGGTCGCTCAGCCGTCCGTTTGCGCCGCCAAAAGGAATCCCCGACAGCGTTCGGCCGAAGGCGATGAGTGACTCCCCAAGGGAATCGGGCAATGCATTTCTTGGGTGCGGGATAGCCACCCCGTGATCGAATGCGGTCGAGAAAACATCTTCACGTTCACGCACAGCATTGAGGACGGTGGCCGGCTCCCAAATTTGCCATGTCCGCCCGGCAACTTCGACCAGGCTTTCCAAAACCGAACGCTTGGTGCGCGATTGCAATGGCACTTCGACGGTATCGGGACTCAGCAGGCTCTCCACGGGAACTTCGGCATCTGCCTCGGTCGAATGATACGCATCTTCCAAAACGGCCAGTTCGCGATCGGTGTAATCTCGCATTTCCTGTTCCAGCCAATGCGTGATCTCCGTCGGGTGGAACTGCCAGTCGCCGCCGATCTTCCGCCCGGGAATTCGACCACGGTTGACCAGTTTCTGGATCTCGCGCTTATCGCGACCCAGTTGCCGGGAGAGTTCGTCAATCGTCAGCCAGTCGTGAGGCATGACGCCTTCATCCAATTCAGGAATAGAAACAGGCCCCGCTACACCGATCCGTTATGCCGCTGGTCGGCGACGGTCCGCAGGGACGCAAAATGGTTGTCGGCAGATATTCAGTTCAACAACGCGACTCGTGTTCGCGTTTCCACATTCAACGTGGGTTGCAGCCAGCGGACCGCATCAGGTGGGGGTTGTGGTATGACTTTCGGGGTGTGACTTACTTCCGTCTCAATTATAACGGCGGCGACTCTTGAATGCTGCGCCTCCGCGTGAAGAGACAGGGCGGCTCATTGGTTCTGTTTGCCGAGCATGGCGAAGAGTGGTTGGGGATTCCAGCCGTTTTCGCGTAAGGCTGCGGCGAGATTATCAACCTTGCGGCTGCGTAGCCAGTTTATCACCAG
>CAUZOL010000095.1:0-20515 GCA_963581435.1 Planctomycetota bacterium | reverse complement strand
GGCTGGAAGCCACCACTACGGGTTGTCGAACACTTGTCTAAAGACGGATCCTTAAATGATTTGCGCACAATGCGTATTGAGGGCAAAAATCGCGCCTAAGTTAACGGTTACGAAAGATGGCTGATTTGCAGAAGGTATCTGGCCCACTTTCCGCCGCTTTTGCGGTGATTTTCCGCACGTCTCCCGCGGATTTAGCCCGGTTGACGGCATGCACCCTATCTGTCGAACTGGCCCCCGTTGACACAATTTGCCTACCCGACTACAGTCCACGCCGCTTATGAAAGCGGTTGGCAGAACGGGTCGGTTAGTCAAGCTGGCATATTCTGTCACATCGTACAACTCAGGGACGAGTTGGCACGCGCCGGGTGGATGCCGGCGCTTCAAAACACTGGCTGTAACGGTTGCCTCCGGCAGCCAGGCCGGATTGTCAGGGAGGGCAGACGTGCCGACGAAAAGGCGCATTGTTATCGCACTGGCTATCGCAGCAGCGTTGGCTCCAGTTGCGTGTCGAAAATATTCCGTCGTCCCACCAAGGGGGGCATCGTTTCCTGCAACGCAGTCGCAACCCGGATTGACGAATCCCGTTCCTCCGGAATTACTCGATCAACCAATCGACTCCCAGCCACAACTTCCCATGCTACAGATTCCGGCTGCACAGCGAAATCTCTGGAAGCCGAAGGTGGCAGCACGCGATTGGAAGCACATTGTCATCCATCACACGGCGACGTCGCGCGGCAGCGTCGAAAGCATTCATGAAGCGCACTTGAAGAAGAAAGACAAGAGCGGAAATCCTTGGTTGGGAATCGGATACCATTTTGTCATCGGCAACGGAAACGGCATGCCGGACGGAGAGATAGAACAAACATTTCGTTGGCGGCAACAAATGCACGGTGCCCATGCCGGCGTGGGCGACTACAACCAACAGGGAATTGGGATCGTACTCGTCGGCAACTTTGAAAAACAACATCCAACCGCAGCACAACTGGTTGCGGTCAAGAGTTTGGTGAAAATGCTCAAGGCGGAATATCGGATCGATGTAGACCACGTCATCGGACATTCCGACGTCAAGGCGACCGCCTGTCCCGGAAAGTATTTCCCCCTCGACGAAGTGAGCTTCGGGTTGCCCGCATCAGGTTTCAGTCAACGTATCAGTCGGCCCGGCGAATCGACATTCGCTGATTTCAACAGGAACTAGACATGACGACACGACGCTTTTCCTGCGATTTCTGGGCTCAACGTGGCAAGGGACGCAGCGATGCGGCTCACGGCCATTCGCAGGTTAGTTTGCAATCGCTTGATAACGCCGAACTCTCGATGCCGCCAGACGTTGTTGGGGCGATGTCGCTCGCAGCCAATCGGACCGACTCGGCCGGGCGACCGACGTGTCTTTACGTTCCGGAACACTACGAGGCGAATTACGCGTATCCGTTGGTCGTATGGCTGCACGGCGGCGGCGGAAACGAACGCGACCTGTTGACCGCAATGCCGATGATCAGTCAGCGGAATTATCTCGGCATGTCGTTTCGCGGCCCATTGACAACCGAAGGCCGGCAGCGCGGCGGATACCATTGGCCATCAAGCGACGACGATCTTTCCGAATTTGAAACGAGCCTGTACGAGGCGGTCTGCAATCTCCGTCGCGAGTACCACGTTCACAGCGAACGTATTTTCCTGGCTGGATTCGATGAAGGTGCCACTGTCGCACTCGATTTATTCTTGCGACAACCACAACGATTCGGCGGCGCGGTCTGTCTCGGTGGCAGGTTTCCAAAATCTCGGCGTGCCTTGGCGCGCTTCCGCGATTTGCGAAGCAAGCGCGTGTTGATTTCGTCCGGTTCCAACGATTCGATCTCGACACCGGCCGACAACGTCCAGGCCGGCCGGTTGCTGCATTCTGCCGGCATGTCGGTTTCAACCCGCATCGTCGATGCTGGCCACGAAGTGACGCGAACAATGCTCCGGCAAATCGACCACTGGATCATGGACGGAGTCTGCGCAGCGACTTGAACTCTGCATTGGCCCCAGTGGTTCAAACCTCGAACGTTGCACGGGTGCCTGTGGCAGAGTCTTCGATGCCATAGCGATTGCTTATTCTGGGGGCTGCGCTCCGAAAGCGCCGCTGCGACCTCCGGCACCCATTTCACATTGTGAAATATTGAGCCGCCGTCGCCGATCTCATTGCCAGCGCGCATCCGGGAATGGGCCGTGGTACAATCGGGCGAACCGATTTCAGGCATCTGCCCGATCCGGCGGGGCGTTCTTTCAGTATTTCTGAACGGAGTTTCTGCAGGCCATGTCATACCGCATCGAGAGCATCGAACTCTACGTTCGCGACACCAAACCGAACCGCATGGCCTTTTCGCTGGGTAAGACCATCGGCACCAAAGAAGCCGAGTTGCGATCGACCAGTCCGTTGGCGCACGTGCGGCTGGTGCTGAAGAACTCGGCGGGCGATACAACATTTGGCTGCGCGGCCGATCGGCTGTCGGTCCGCTGGCTCGACAAACGGCCGGGACGTGACCGCGATCTAAAACGCCGCGAACTGGTGCGGCTCATCGAAACCGCCCGCGAGATCGTACTGCAGAAACCCGAATTCGATTCGCCCTTTGCCAAATGGCAGAGCTTTCATTCCCAGGTGATGCAGGCGGGCCGCAAGCAGGGGCAGGAAGATTTGACGTCGTCGTTCGCCTCGGCGTTGTTCGAGCGAGCGATCGTCGATGCCGTTTGCCGGCTCGAAGGTCTGCCGGTGTTCGACATGCTCGCGAAGGACCGGTTGGGTTTTCGGCCGGCCGAGATTCATCCGGAAGTCGGCAAACTCAAATTCCCGGCGACGATGCCGTTTCAACCGGCGAGAAGCATTTCCGTGCGGCACACGGTGGGCGGTTCCGATCCATTAACAAGCGACGACCTGCCCGATGAAAAACGCGTGAACGACGGTCTGCCGGAAACGCTCGATGAATACATCAAGGCCGACGGAGTACGGCACTTCAAAGTCAAAATCTCCGGTAATCCCAAGGCCGATCTGGAACGGCTGAATCGCATCTGGCGGGTCATCGCTCAGGCCGAACAACCGATCATCACGCTCGATGCCAACGAGGCGTATACCGATCTCGGAAAGTTCGCCGAGTTCGTCGAGACGTTGGAGCGGGACAACATTGGGCTGTTTCAACACATTGAATACATCGAACAACCCTTGCCGCGCGGGCTGACGCTCGATCCGAAATCCGAGAAGACCATTCGCCGCGTCGCCGAGCGCAAGGCAGTTATCATCGACGAAGCCGACGGCACGCTCAACTCATTCAAACGAGCGCACGCGATCGGTTATCAGGGAACCTCGCACAAGAATTGCAAGGGATTCTTCAAGTCGCTGTCGAACCACGCGCTGATTGTACATTACGGTTTGAAGGGGGAAAACGTTTTCCTCAGCGGCGAAGATCTGCAGAACCTTCCGATTGTTCCTTTGCATCAGGACTTCGCCACCTGCGTGATCCTCGGCCTCTCGCACTGCGAACGCAACGGCCACCACTACAACTTCGGCCTGTCGATGCTATCGGAAAAAGACAAGGCCAACGCCGTCAAACATCACCCCGACATGTACACCCGCCGCGGCAAGGAGTGGTTCCTGAATGTTCGAGACGGAGCCGTCTCCATCGCCAGCCTGCAACGCCCCGGCTTCGGCGTAACCGACGAACCCGACTGGGCATCGATGACCGACATGCGAAAGTGGGTGGATCGAAGGCATCCGGCTACCTAGACGGGATGTGTACAAGATGGCGACCATTTCCTGGTTGCTTGAGTGGTAACACCTGTCTACGATGTATGGCGTCCTGTGGAGCCGCTGCGGCAGCTGTGTTCGCCATTTTGAGATAAGGACTGCACCATTAAATTGACGTTGCTGGTTTCCGTATTGCTGTTCGCGCCATCGCAGGCAAACCAAAAGGCCGTTCAATCACAGGTCGCGCAGAAGGCGTTGATTCATTTTGCGCAGGAACGACGCAAGATCGAAGAGCGGTATCAGACCGATTTGGGTAAGGCAGTCGAACGGCTTGCGCGACGACTCGATACGGCGAAAAAGGATCGGTTGAAGAGGGGTGATCTTGAAGACGCAACGCGGATCGATACCGCGCTTCGAGATGCATCGAAGAGGCCGCGAACGCCAAAGCAGTTGCAAGAAAAGTTGGCGGGTACGCGGTGGACCTGGAGAACCACCAGTGGTACCGGAGGCTTGCAGATTTCGTTTGGCGATGGTTGGTATCAATTAAGCGATCAAAAAAGCCGGACGCCCTTTGTCCCGTCATCTGGAAACCAAGTCATGGCACAAACGAAGGACGGCGACAAAGAGGCCTTCAGTATCACTTTTTCAGACGACCTGCAAATGTTTATGCATCGCGCCGCTGGCACTATTCGAGTTGGATCGAGGATCAAATAGGACCAAGCTACGCACGGGTGCTTCAGTCGCCGTTTGTTGTGATCAATGACAACCCCGCTGCCTTAAACCTCACCCTCGTCGCCCGGCAGTTCGCTTTCGCACCATTCGGCGTAGTCGGACAGGAAATAGCAATGCTCACGACGGGGCATGGGGTTTCCGGATTGGTCGATCCAGCGAAGGAATTGACCCACCTCTTCAGTCGAATGGCACGTCTTCAGCTGTTCAATGGTGATGCAGGTGCGACCGTCTTCGGCCAGCAGCTTTTTTGGGTCCAACACTGCGTCTGTGGATGACCCCAGAACAATCGAGCCGATCGAGTCGGCAATGTCGGCAGAATCTTCCAGCTGCTGTTGCTGTTCCAGCACGAACTTTGTCCGACACTGCGGACATCGTGCCGGTCGCGCCAGCAGGTTTCGATCCGCCACCATCAACTGAAAGCTGCACGTCGGACACGATATGGTCAACAAATTCAATGGATCAACTTCCTTTACAGCGAGGCAAGATTCGTTGCGCGGCGGGGGTGGCTGTGCTCGAAGCGGAGCGAAGCCCACAGGCGATTGCTTGCTTCACACCACTCACTACGGCAGCTTGCACATTCTCTGCTGTTGGTGCAAGAACAAAAAAAGGATTCTCGGCAACGTATCAATCTGGGGGCTCCTGTCGCTTTACGGAGTAACATCCAACAACTCCACCTCCGAGAACTTCCCGGTCTTCATACTCGCCCCGCCCAACAGGCCGAAGTGGTTGTTATCGATCGGTAGCATGCGGTGGAAGAAACGGCCGGCGGATGTTTTGCCGCTGGGGGTCCACGATTTGCCGTCGTTGCTGAGGGTGAGGACTTTGCCGGTGGCGGTGGTGACGAAGAGGCGTTTCCCCAGCGGGAAGCAAGCGGCACCGAAGCCGTTCATGTCGTCGCCGGGGAGTTTGGGGCCGTCGGTCCAGGTGTCGGTTTTGGGATCGTAGCTGGCCGTGTTGGTGGTAATTTTTCCGTCTGGTTGCATGCCGCCGATGGCGTGCAGTTTGCCGTTGAGGGTGCCGACCGATAGCGCGCGGCGCTGGAAGGGCGGCTTGGCGACTTCCTTCCATTTCAACGGCGATTTCGACAGATCGATGGCAATCGCCGTCTCCTGCCAGTCGGCTTCTTTGTCTCCCTGCATCAACCAGCCGCCGACGACATAAATCGTGTCGTCAATCGCTATGGCATCGAAAGACGAGCGCGGCGTCGGCATGGGCGGCAGTTCTTCCCACTTGCCCGTCTTGGGATCGAAGCGGGCGAAATCGGGAACCGACCACAGGTCTTGATCTTCGTCGTCCTTGTTTTTTGCGGTGAAGCCATCAACGCGGTACAACTTCCCCCCTTGTGCGACCAAGGCATGTCCTTGCAGCCTTGGGCCTTGGGCGACGACTTTCCATTCGGTCGGTTTTTTCAGATCGAGCCGCAACAGGTCGCCCGATTGTCCTTTATCGGAATAGTGATGCGCTGCACCGTGGAATCCACCGTAGATATAAAAGGCATCGTCGAGCACTGCCGCTCCGAAACTGGTGATTGCCCGTGGCAAAGCGGGGAGCTTTTGGCTGCTCGATGTGTTTTCGGTTGTGGAATCGCTCACGGTGTTTCCGCCTTCCGTTGGGTTCGCTGAGATGACGATCGAAATCAAGAGAGAAAACATGCGAGGCTCCCTACGTGTCGTATCGGCAACACCGTTCCAGATTGAACAGTTGACGACGTATGATCGCAGCGCGTGCGATCATGGGCGACCCCAATTGGTGAAAAAGCTGCCGTCGGTTGATTCCGAGCTCCCGTAGGGAACGCGCCAGCGACGGCGGATCGGGACGGAGCCCGATCCCTACAGTTTCATTACCGTCCCGGCTGACTTCGAGGACCAACAGACCGGTCTTTTCTCATAAGGCGCAGTGTGCTACATGACCGGTTACAGGACGCGATTCGCATAGTCTTAGTCAACTTGTTTCTGCAGCCGACTTCATGCACGCACATCACGACCACCATCATTGCCACAGTCACCACGGGGGCAAGAACAAGCGGAGGCTGGCTTTCACGCTGGTGTTGGCCGCCGGGTACATGGTGGCGGAGGTTGTTGGCGGGTTGATGACCAATTCGCTGGCGTTGCTGGCCGACGCGGGGCATATGCTTTCGGACGTTGCCGCGTTGGCGCTCAGTTTCTTTGCGGTCTGGATTGCCGACCGCCCGGCTCCGCCGCATCGCACTTACGGATATTATCGGGCCGAGATTCTCGCGGCACTCGCCAACGGTGCCGCACTGGTGGCGGTTTCGATCTATATCCTCGTCGAAGCATTTCAGAGGATGTGGGAACCACCGGATGTGCAGGCTCCGTTAATGTTGTGGATTGCCTGCGGTGGGCTGCTGATAAATTTGGCTGGCCTGTGGATGTTGCACGGAGGGCGGGACGAAAACCTGAACATTCGCGGTGCCTGGCTGCACGTCTTGAGCGATACGCTGGGCAGTGTCGGCGTGATTCTGGCAGCCGGTCTCATCTGGGCGTTCGGTTGGTACTGGTCCGATCCCGTGGCTTCGCTGATCATTGGCTTGCTCGTCATTTATTCATCGTGGCGATTGCTGGCCGAGGCGACAGCCGTGTTGATGGAAAGTGCGCCGCGGGGAATCGACGTCGATGAAGTCCGCGATGCAGTGGTTGCAATGGATGGCGTGAAGGGCATCCACGATCTGCACATCTGGACGATCGCCAGTGGACTCGATTCTCTATCGGCCCACGTCGTCAGCGACGATGGGCAGTCGCACCCGGATTTCTTGACGCGACTGCGGACCATGCTGCACGATCGCTTCGGCATCGATCACATCACGATCCAGATCGAGCCGGAAGGCTTCGTCGAACGCGACACGCCGATTTGACGCAATGACGTCGTCAACCAGCCCGCAGCGCAAGCAAGGGTTCCGAGGAAGTGCACGTGCGCAACTTCAGAACTTGCGCCGCCGGCTGGGGTTTGTTCATCTCCCAAAACTGAGCAACCCCGGTTTATTCTCGGTTCACCTTTGACTCCGGGCCGTTGGTTGTCCTATCATTAAATAAATCAATCGACTGTTATGCGTGTACGATTCTCGCGGTCGCGAGTGGTGTGTTGAATCGTTGTCGATGCGGGAAACCTTTTGCCTGTTTCGGTCGTCCGGTCGTTGTTCCTGCCGACGAATTCATTCCTTTGTGCGAATCGAGTTTGGCGATGCTTGCCGAATTTGCTTTTTAATATTCGCTTTCATATTGCTACCGCTTGGGGAGATGACATCAATGTTGTGGAAACGCCGCACGCGTTCGATTTGGGGTGTTTGCCTAGCAGCACTCATCGTGGGCTTGGCGTCATCGGCCAACGCGCAAGTTCCGTCGATCACGTCAACGTCACCCCAGGCCGTCGCGCCGGGTCAGTCCATCGACGTCACCTTGCGTGGCGCGAATCTGGCCGGAGCAACCGAATTGTGGACGAGTTTTCCGTCCCAGGTGGTGTTGTCGCCCGATGTGAAGGACAACGGCAAAAACGCCGCGCAGGTGGTTTACCGAATTACGGTTCCCGCCAACGCAACTCCCGGCGTGTATGGCATTCGCATCGCCACACCGGGCGGCGTTTCCTCGTTGCGGTTGTTTGTCATCGACGATCTGCCCTCCATCGCACAGAACCGCGCCAACAAAACTCCGGCGGCCGCTCAGGAGATTGCATCCGCTGTCGCCGTCGATGGTGTGATCGATTCGCTCAGCCACAACTATTACAAGTTCAAAGCCACCGCGGGTCAGCGTCTTTCGTTTGAAGTGTTGGCTCGCCGTTTGGGTTCCCCGCTCGATCCGATGATTCGGATTCTCGACATGCGTGGCCACGAGCTGACCTACAGCGACGACGAACCGGGACTGAGTTCCGATTCTCAATTGAGTCACACGTTCCAAAAGGGCGGCGACTACCTCATCGAACTGCGCGACATTCGTTATCAGGGCGGCGGCACATATGCGTATCGGCTGCGGGTGGGTGACTTTCCCTGCGTCAGCGTGCCGGTCCCCATGGGCGGGCAACGCGGCCAAACCGTCAATGTGAACTTCGCCGGGTCGTTCGTCGAGGATGTGGCGACGTCGCAAGTGCAGATTCCATCAGACCCGATGGTGAACTGGATCAACGTCGCCGGCAAACGCGCCGGCGGATTAAGCAGCGGCTTTGCGGTGATGTCGGTCGGCAACGGTGCCGAATTCGTCGAGCAGGAGCCCAACGACGACATCAAGCAGCCGAATCGTGTGGAATTGGGAACGTCGCTGAACGGGCGACTGAACCAGCCCGGAGACGTCGATCACTTCGTTTTCAAAGCAGCGAAGGGGCAGAAGTTTGCGTTTGCCGGAATCACCCGGCAACAAGGATCGCCGGCCGATCTTGTACTGCGACTGTTCAACGCCGCCGGTGCCAAGGTCTCTGAAGCGGAAGACGCCGGCACAAACGAAGGCGTGATCAGCTACACGTTTCCCGCAGACGGCGATTACACGCTGTATGTGGAAGACCTGCATCATCGGGGCGGTAGCCCGTTTGCCTACCGAGTTGATGTTGCACCCGTCGAAACGGGTTTTGCGTTGCAGGCAACTGCCGACGTACTCAATGTTCCCGCAGGTGGCACCGCTTTGGTCACTGTCACTTCGGCACGCAAGGGATACAACGGCCCGATTGAAATCGCCGCCGTTGATTTGCCCGCCGGCTTCACAAGCGTTCCAACCATAATTGGTGCGGGACAGAATTCTGTCGTGCTGACTGTTTCCGCCGCTGCCGATGCGGCAAGAGGAAAACTGGGACTCGTGCGGATCGTTGGCCGGGCGAAAGTCGGAGCGGCAGATTACGAGTCGTCGGCATCGGTCGAAAACGCCCTCAAGGCAAAATTCTCCGCCATGTTGTGGCCGCCGCGTTCATTGACCGGCGCCGTTGGATTGGGCGTTGCATCCGCCGCACAAATTGCGCTGAAAGTTGAAACGCAAGACGTCGTCTTTGGCAAGAGTCTCACCGCGAAAGTCAAAGTGACTGTGACACGCGTCAAGGGATTCAACGAAGCGATCACGTTAGCCGTCACGCCCGCCAAGAACGGTCTGCCCGGTAACGTGACGGTCGGGCTGAAGCCAATTC
The DNA here is from genome assembly GCA_963581435.1 of Planctomycetota bacterium. Classification (GTDB taxonomy): domain Bacteria; phylum Planctomycetota; class Planctomycetia; order Planctomycetales; family Planctomycetaceae; genus JABISG01. The sequence goes on along the minus strand of CAUZOL010000095.1, from coordinate 10,953 downwards.
CCAAAGACAAAAACGAAGTGGAAATTACCGTCACCGCGACCGACAAGGCCGCGTTGGGAGAGTTTACGGCCGTCCTCATCGGCACGATCAAACAGGGCAAAGTCACCGTCGCACAACCGCTGCCGGGACTTCGCTTGAAGCTGCAGGCACCGTATCAGTTGACAGCCGACGCCGGTGACGGCAAACTGACCAAAGGCGGTCAACTGAAATTCAAGGTCACCGTGAACCGCAACCCCGCATTCACAGGGCCGCTTGCCTTAACGCTGCAGAATTTGCCCAAGGGAGTCACCGCAGCAGCTGCAACAATTCCGGCCGACAAGAGCGAGGTCGAAGTTGTATTGACGGCAGCGGCCGACGCAGCCGTGGGCGCAGTGAAAAACATTACAGTCAAGGGAGACGCGACGGTCGGTAAGGCGAAGCTGTCGGCAACATCGCCGGCAATTCAAGTGACCGTCGAATAGAAAACAATACGCAGCAAGTAATCACAATTCGAGTTGCGATTTTCACAGGCGAACCACCGGTATCGAACGACTTCGGGCGGTATTCGTCAACGGGCCAGCATGGCGAAGATCAATCATGTTGCAGGAGAAGGCCAGGATGTTAAAGACACACCGGATTCTGACAGGATTTGCAGTCGTCGCGTTATTTTCGGCCGTTGTGCCGACGACGTACTCGGCCGATGACGCCCAGGTGGAAGTTGGCACCCCGAAGACCATCCTGCTGGAGCCGAATTCGTTTCAGCTTTCCGGTCATCGGGCGCGGCAGCAATTGATCGTCACCGGCCAATACGGGGGGGAGCTCGTTCGGGATTTGACACTGGCTACAGAATTCACTTCGTCGAATCCGAAGGTCTTGAAAATCGAATCGACGCTCGCGTTGCCGGTCGGAAACGGGACGGCCAAGATTATCGCGAAAGTGGGATCGGTCGAATCGACGATCGAAGTCACTGTCGTCAACATGGGGAAATCCTCGCCGGTCAGTTTCAATTACGAAACGCTGGCCGCCTTGAGCAAAGCGGGTTGTAATTCCGGTGCCTGCCACGGTTCGCCGTCCGGCAAAGCGGGCTTCCGCCTCTCGCTGCGTGCGTATGATCCGCCGCTGGATATTATGACGCTGCGAACCGAGTTCTTCGGCCGCCGCACCAATGTTCTCGATCCCGCCGAAAGTCTGCTCTTGAAGAAACCGTCAATGGAAGTCGCCCACGGCGGCGGTCGCCGGCTGGTCAAAGGCGATCCGCCGTACCAGGTGCTCCACGACTGGATTGGCGAAGGATTGCGCATCGACAAACCGGATGCTCCCAAGCTCGTGAAAATCGACATCTTGCCACGCGTAAGCGTTTTCCGTCAGCCGGCAGCAAGGCAGCAACTGTATGTGAACGGTCACTTCAGCGACGGCAGCGTTCGCGACATCACTGCGTTAACCGTCTTCACGTCATCCAACGAATCGGTCGCAACCGTCGATAAAAACGGTGCGGTCGATAAAGTGGGCCGTGGAGAAACGGCGATCCTCGCCCGTTATCTCGACAAGATGGAAACCAGCTTCGTTACGTTCCTGGAAGATGTTGAAGGTTTCGCCTGGAGCAATCCGCCGGAGAACAACTTCGTCGATACGATTGCATTCGCAAAAATCAAACAGTTGCAATTCCTGCCCTCCGATTTATGCACCGACGAAGAATTCGTCCGCCGCGCGTACCTCGATACGATGGGCCGTTTGCCGCGAATCGATGAAGCGATCATGTTCCTCGACGATGCCGGTAAAGACAAGCGAAGCAAACTCATCGACCGTCTGGTCGATTCGCCCGATTTCGCCGGCTTCTGGACCCTCCGCTGGGGCGACATCCTGCGATCGAACAGCAAGAAGCTCAACGCGACCGGCGTCTACAAATTCCGCCGCTGGATTTACGACGGAATCTATCAAGACAAGCCGCTCGATCAGTTCGCCCGCGAACTGTTAACGGCCTCGGGCAGCGCGTACGAAAATCCGGCAGCCAACTACTGGCGCGCTAGTCGCGATGCAAACGATGCAACCGAAACGACGGCGCAGCTATTCCTCGGCATTCGCATTCAGTGCGCCAAATGCCACAACCACCCCTTCGAGCGGTGGTCGCAGGACAACTACTACGGCATCGCCGCCGCCTTCACGCGAATCGGCCGCAAAAAGGGAGCCGATCCCACCGACGAAGTCATCTTTGCGGCATCGACCGGTGAGATTAAGCAGCCGCGCACCGGACAGACAATGAAAGTGCATTTGCTGCTCAAAGGCGATGTTGACGTTCCCGCCAACCAGGACCGCCGAGTGGTGTTCGCCGACTGGTTGACCGCTGCGGACAATCCGTTCTTCGCCAAAGCGGCCGTCAATCGCATCTGGGGCAACCTGATGGGTCGCGGCATTGTTGAACCGGTGGACGATTTTCGCGACTCCAATCCGCCGTCGAACGGCAAACTGCTCGATGAATTGGCCCGACAGTTTGTCGAAAACAAGTTCAGCCGCAAGTGGGCTGTCCGCACAATCATGAAGAGCCGGCTGTACCAGTTGAGTTCGCGAAAGAACGAATTCAACGCCGACGACGAAATCTACAACTCGCACGCCACCACGCGGCTGCTATCGGCCGAGCAGTTGCTCGACGCAATCTGCCAGGTGACCGACGTTCCCGAGAATTTCAAAGGCTTGCCACCGGGTACGCGGGCGGTCGATCTGGTTGACCCGCCGACCAATCATTACTTCCTGAAGATTTTCGGTCAGCCACAGCGCGAAATGGCCTGCCAATGCGAGCGATCGAGCGAATCGAACCTGTCTCAGGCGCTCCAAATGATCAACGGCCCGGTCGTGCATAACAAATTGCGAGACGGTAAGAGCCGGATCGCCAAGATGTTCAACGAGAAGGAGAGCGACGAAGAGATTATCACGGCGCTCTACCTGTCGGCTTTGGCACGCCGTCCGGTCTCCGAAGAAATGGAAGCGTCCAAGAAGCACATCGCCGGCAGCAAGGATCGCAAGCAGGCCCTGGAAGATGTGGGTTGGGCCGTGTTGAACTCGAAGGAGTTCCTTTTCCAGCATTAGGGAAGGCTTCTCCGCACCACGAACTAACAATCGTCGCCCGGCCTTTCTCTGAAAGGCCGGGCTTTTTTCTGAGTCTTGGTTTCGAGACTATTCCACAGGTTCTGGTAGTTGGATATCGACGCACATGATCGTCCTGTCCCGCCAACTTAATGAATCAATCATCATCGACGAGACTGTCGAAGTTTACGTGGTTGGGTTTTCGCGCGAGACGGTTGACCTTGTAATTCTCGGTCTGCCCGGCACACACGTTCGGCGAATTTCACTTCAACTTCGGGAAACCGTGAGCATTCTCCAAGAAGTGTCTGTCATGCTAATTGAGAATCGTCATGGTAAGGCGAAACTAGGTGTGAACGCACCACGGATTGCGAGTATTCGTCGAGGTGAAATGGCCAGCCAATCAGGCGGTTAGTTTCCCCTGCCAGTTTTTTCGATCCCGCGCTTTTGAGCGGGAAAGTAGTTTCTCGATGCGTCGCGCACGGTACGCCATTACGGAGAAAAGGTAATGAACAAAGCAACGTTTGCCGCGGGCTGCTTCTGGGGTGTTGAGGAAACATTTCGGCAAACCGAGGGAGTCATCGAAACCCAGGTGGGTTACATCGGCGGGCAGAGTGAGTCGCCGGATTATAAGGCGGTCTGTTCCGGAAACACTGGACACGCCGAAGCAGTCGAGGTGACCTTTGACCCGGCACGCGTGACGTACCAGCAACTGCTCGATGTCTTTTGGAAATGCCACAACCCAACCCAGTTGAATCGTCAAGGTCCGGACTTCGGCACGCAGTATCGTACGGCGATCTTCACACACGACGACGAGCAGTCGGAGTTGGCAACCGCGTCGAAGCAGCACCTGGACGAGAGCGACCGCCTCGGTAAACCAATCGCCACCGAAATCGTCCCGGCGCCCGTCTTTCATCGCGCCGAAGAGTACCACCAGCAGTACATCGCCAAAGGCGGTCGTTCGAGTTGTCACATCTGATGTGTGGATGATTGGGAAGCGTTCAAATCGCATGAATGCGGTCACTACGAACCTTCACTGGCGGCATCGAAGTCCCTTAAGTTTTCAGCACGACCTGTTGGACGGTCAGTTGTTTCAACCGTTCCGGGTTTGGTTCCGGTAGCGTCTGAAGTGCGCGAACGCTGGGAATACCGGCGGCCGATTGCACCAATTCTACCGCCGGGTCCGACAGGTCTTCGTGGTAGAAGCGACTGCTGGGGAAGATGTCGGCGGGGTAGGTGAAGTTGTCGAGCATCGCCAAGGCGACGCAGAGTGCCGAACCGGTTGCGCTTTCCAACATGCCCCCCACCCAGCAGGGAATGCCGGCATCGCGGCAGGCGTTATGAATGGCGACGGCATTGGTCAACCCGCCGACTCGGCCCGGTTTGACGTTCACAAATCGGCAACAGTTCATCGCGGCTGCCTGTTCGGCCTTTCGTAAATGCGTGATGCTTTCATCGAGGCAGACGGGCGTTTGAATTTCCGATTGCAGCCGGGCGTGGTCGATAAGGTCGTCGTGCGCAAGTGGCTGCTCGATCATTGCCAAATTGAATTTGTCGATCTGCTGAAACTGTTCGAGGTCGCGCAATGAGTAACCGCCGTTGCAGTCGATGTGAAAGGTGTGATCGGGATGCGATTTGCGGACCGCTTCCAGCATGGGGACATCCCAGCCCGGACGGAACTTCAACTTAACTCGCGGGAACCCATCATCGATCGCCTGTCCGACACCGGCAAGCAAATCGTCGATGGAATCCATCACGCCGAAATCTGCGCCGACCGGAACTTCATCGCGCGTTGCTCCCAATGCCACGTGCAGCGGCGTGTTTCGCATTTTGCAGTCGAGGCTCCACCAGGCCGTATCGAGCGCCGCTTTGGCGAAGGGATTCCCTTTGAACAATGACAGCTTCTGCTGCAGGTCTTCGCCGCTGGAGACGTCTTGCCCCAACAGCGCCGGTGCAAGCCAGTCGCGGGTGACGGCAAAGATCCCGCCGGCCCATTCCGGACTGTAACACGGCGCAGCAAAGGGGGCACTTTCGCCCCAGCCATCAACCGAACCGCAAGACATGCGGCACAGCAGCGAGTGAATGGCGGCATCCTCACCGTAGGCGGTTCGCCACGGATAGATGAGCGGCATTGCGACGTGGAACAGCTCAATGCGGTCGATCTTCATTTGAGATTTCTGCGATTGCGATTACGGGGAGCCAATCAGCTACGGTAGAATGCGCCGCAGTGTATGCGATCCGTTGGTTCATAGCGAAAGCGCGACGCGAACGACATCACTCGGAGAGTTCCCAGAACTCGTCTTCGCCGGAGTTCTGGTCTGCCGGGCGCTGGCGTGGCTTCGGCCTTGTGGGCCGCTGGGTTTCACGTTTCGTCGATCGCTGCGTCCTGCGTCCTCCGCCTGTCGGCAGGTCATCGCCAAGCTCAATAATCTCATCGGGATTCGGCGGGGCGGGAATGACACCCGGGCGACTTCCGGCATTTCTTTTGCGTGGTGCCGGGACAGGGCGAGGAGAAGGAGTCGCTTTTCGGCGTTTGGCTTTCGCGCCTCGCTGACTGCGAGATTCGTCGGCCGGCTTCGCCGTTTTCCTGCGAGTTGTCGGCTTGACCTGCATGTGGGTGGATCTCGCGCCACACTTGTCGCAGCGTCCCTGGTTGTCGAGCGGTTCACCGCAGTCGTTGCAAAGCGCCACCGGCTGGTCGGCTTCCTCCAGCGACGAACGCGACGCGGCAACCCGAGCGGGCCGCTTCTTCGGTTTGGGCGGTGGAACGGGGCGCGGCTTAGGCGCTGGTCGAACTGCCGGTTTCCGTTTCGCCGATGCGCCCGCCTGTTTTGCTGGTGTGCCCGCTTGTTTTGCCGACTCGACACGCGCCGGTCGTTTGCGAACGGGGGGAGGGGAGATGTCCTCTTCGCCCTTCAGCGTGGTGACGTCGGATTCATCGCCGGTGGGCGATTCGAGTTGTGGCTTGAGGTTTTCGTGACGAACGATCTTCGTCGAAGCTTGTTTCCCGCTGGTCACATCTTTCGCATCGACATGCACGAGCGATTGTTCATCGTACCGAATGGTGACGGCGACCTCAGAACCTTCAGGCAACTTGGCGGGCAGGCCGTCGATAACGCACGCACCGAGTTTGACCGGCGGCTGTTTCGGATCGAGTCCGCTTTCGACAATCTGCAGGTGAACCCGCCGTTGATTCGGCATAACGGTGCCAAATGTCTCGGTGACTTTAGTCGGCAACGACGTATTGGGCTTGATGAGATAATGCGGCACGCGGTGGTTCGTTTCCACATCGCGAACCATGATACCCAGCCCACGTGCGTTGACACTCTTCTGCCGAATTTGAGACAGCCGCGAACTGGCGTCATCGTTCAAAATCGAACGGGCAAATTTGCTGTTGGTCAGCAGCATGCCGGCGTAGTAGGTTGCACCGTGCGCGATCGATTGATCGGGCGAGAGCGACGTGTTCAGCGTGGTACCGCTCATCCCCTTCAGGCAATTTCGAATCATCGGCATTCGCGAGGAGCCGCCGGTCGTTAGTACGACGTCGATCCGCCCCCATCCGTGTTTACTCTCTTTGAGCATTCGCCGCGTAATGTCGGCCGTGTGTTCGACCAGTGAGGCGGTCAGTTTCTCGAAGCGCTCTTGTTCGACCTGATAGGTCTTGCGACGACCGGCGTGTTGGCAGGTCATGGCGGCACGCGGCCGAACTGAAAGACTTCGCTTGGTCTGCTCGGCCTCGAGCGCCAGAAACTGCTTGCTCGATGGGTCCGACGATGGGTCGTCCCCGAATTCCTTTTTGAACTGCTTGGCGATGGCATCCTCGAGTGCGTGGTTCCAGTCGATTCCGCCCAGGTTCAAATCGCCGCTGCTGGCGATGACGCTGACCTCGTTCTTCTGATATCGCACCAGCGACAAATCGAAGGTGCCGCCGCCGAGATCGTACACGAGAATCTTCTGCTCGTCGGCCAGTTCGGTGAACCACAACCCCTCACTTCCCAGCACATAGCAGAGCGCGGCTGCGACCGGTTCGTTGATGATATCGACTCGCTGTAACCCTGCGCGATGACCGGCGGCCACGGTGGCTTGGCGTTGATAATCGCTGAATTGCGCAGGAACGGTGATGACGGCCTGCTCGATTGGTCCCAACTGATCCTGCGCCGCCGAGATCATCTTTTTCAGCACGAACGTCGCAACGTCAACTGGAGTGTACGGCTTACCGTTGACATTCCAACGATGATCGGGGTCGCCGATGAACCGCTTCGAGTTTTGTACGACTCGCTCCGGCTCAAGAATCGCATTGCGTAGCGCTTCGGTGCCGACGATGACTTCGTCGTCGTCGAACAGCACGACCGACGGGGTCGAAAGTTCGCCTTCCTGATTAGGCAACGTGACCGGCTCGCCGTGCTCGTTGAGGTAGGCAATGCAGGAGTAGGTGGTTCCGAGGTCAATGCCGATGGCGTGAGTTGTAAGCATAGGGTTTTCGCCGGCTCCTGGTGGCGGTGTCGGACGCAATCGTCCGCGAATACGGATGGCAGCCCGCGTACCCCTATGGTACCATCGACTAGAATTGCAAACCAGTGGTTAACCTGGACGGACAGAGTGTTCGACGAACGAGCAGCTCATATTCGGTTGAATTCTGGTCGGCCCGGCCGCGATCTGCGGTGACAATCGCGTGTTGAAATCTTAGGGCAGCGTGACGTGATTACAACTGCAATCGCAATCTGCTCGCTGTTCGCCGCCGAAGCTTCGACGGCCGATGTTCAGCTCGACCGCCGCCATCCATCCCTCAAGACGGGCAAAGAATTCCACGACGAATTGGGCAAGCCGCTAACCGCGACGTGGCAGAACGTTCCCGCGCGAAGAGTCCTCCGCCGCATGGCGGAAAGCCGCAGAATTTCTATCCTGCTGGATCGTCGAATCGATCCGACGCAACCTTTGGCGGTCGATTTCAGCGGCCAGCCGCTGCAATCAGCGCTGGAGAGCATTGCGGCCAAGGTGGATGGGCAAGTCAGTGTTTTAGGAAACACGGTTTGCATTGGCCCACGCACGAGCATCGCCAAGTTGCGAACGTTGGCGGCGGTTCGATTCGACGAACTGCAGCAACCGGCACTCAAACTGCCGAAGGGACGTTTCGCCGAACTGGGCCGACGGCATACGCTACGCTGGAACGACCTGGACCGCCCGTCCGATCTCATCGAGCAGATTGCGAAACGGTACCGTTTACAGATCGACGGACTTGAACAGATCCCACACGACTTGTGGGCCTCGGCAACACTGCCGTCGGTCAACGCCGTCGAGGCGCTTTCGATTGTGCTGATTCAATTCGACCTAACATTCACGTGGAGCGAGAACGCCGACGGGCTACAGATTGTTTCGGTACCCCGTGAGGTTTCGATCACCCGCTCTTACACGCCGCGCGGAAGCACGGCGACAGCGACGGCGAAAAAGTGGTCGGCAAACATCGATGGGCTGCAGGCGAAGGTCGATGGCCGCAGCGTCGTTGTCACCGGGACGGTGGAACAACACGAGGCAGTCGCCGCGATGTTGCGGCCCTCGCGTAGCCGCCCGAGAACGCGTCCTGTTCCCGGGTCCGTTCTCCCGTTAGAAAAACGATTGTATGCCAAACTCAAATTTGAGCGTGTGCCGGCAATTGCCCTCATACGACGGCTGGAGAAGACCGGCATCGTCTTCAAATACGACGAGGCGAAATTGAAAGCGGCCGGAATCGACATCAACACACCGATCAGCATGGACCTGAAGAACGCGACGGCCGATGAGGTATTCGCCGCTTTCTGCAAACCGTTGGGTTTGAAATACAGGACGAGCGGATTGACAGTGACGCTTTTGCCGAAGTGATCGCGGCGTTTCCCCGCTGCGAAACCGCAAGCGATTATCAGTGGTTGATGATGAACTCGTTCGAGTTCAGGATGGCCCAGAAGACATCCTGCAGGCCGGCGACGGGATCGGTGCTGCCGGCATCCTGGTAGATCGTATTGAAGCCTTCCACCTCAGTCTCGCTCGGTTTTCGCTGGAGCGCGACCAGGAAAAGCGTTTCAATTTTCGCAGGTGTCGATTTCGCATACGCTTTGGCCAATCGCAACTGCTCGCGACGGGAAAGCGGTTTGCGACGCGTGGGAGTCTTCTTTTTTGCTCGAATATCGCCGTTGGGGGCTTCGAGCACTCTCTTCAGAAATGCTCCCCTGTCACCACTGATGGCACTGCCGATGAGCGCGCCGTTCATCATGACCAACGCTTGCGGAATGGTGCCGTTGAAGGTGGTTGCCTCGTCGTTTTCGTCGGTGCCGAAAGTCCGCACGAATTGTCTGAGCCATTGTTGCCGTTGGTTTTCAGCCGCTTCGCTGTTGCGATTGGCTTTGTGCGCTTCGGTGGCGACAATCAGCGAGTCGTAGAGTTGCTCGGCCGTGAAGTTCTTGAGGTACATGCGGCTGAACAACGGCACGTTTCCGGACGACGGACTGTCGACACTGTTTTTCTCACCATACCGGCTGGTGAGTTGATACGCCTCGCTGGCCGCAATCCAGCGAATGAGTCGTTTGTTGTCGAAACCCGCCTGTCGAAACTGGCCCGAAATGTAAGCGAGCAACTCGGGATGCGATGGGGGATTGTGCGGCCCCATGTCATCGACGGGCCGCGTGAAGGCGAAGCCAAACAAGTGTCCCCACAACCGATTGACTTGCGCAGCGGCCATGAACGGTTTTTCGGGATCGGTGATGAGTTTAGCCAACTGGGTGCGCGGCTTCTCTGTGTCGTTAATCAGAACACGTGTTCCATCGACGTACTTCCGCTGTGCCGCCTTCATCAGGCCGCTGCGTTCCTCGTAGAAAATCACTTCCGTGGTTGGCTCGTCGGTCAGACCGGTTTCTCCGCGCTGAAGTCCCCGCATCCGTCTGGTGCCGCGAAAGAAACCGTTCATACTCCAGAACTGGTTCTGCTTCCAATCGTTGAACGGATGGTTGTGACACTGCGTGCATTGCACCTGCATGCCAAGGAACACGCGGGCGGAAATCGATGTCGCCGGCAGAGCCGCGTCGTTCAAATGGCTGGCGAGAAAGGCGACGGCACCGTTCTCGCGGCTGGTTCCCTCGGCGGCAATCAGTTCGTGGACGAACTTGTTATATGCCTCGTTCCGGTAGAACGATCCGCGCAGCCACCGTTCGAGCGTCCCCCGGTTTCCACGGTTGCCGGCGCGGCCGACGAGAATGTTGGCCCAGACATTGGTCCAATTCTTCACATAATCGGGATCGTCCAGCAACCGATCGACGTACTTCTGCCGTTTGTCGGGCGACTCATCTTCCAGAAACTCCATCAGCATGTCGTACGATGGAACGTGGCCGATGATGTCGAGGGCACCGCGGCGGGCAAATTCGTAATCGTCAGCCGGCGCCGACGGTTCCACTTCGTTGTCGACCCATCCCTGCCGGACGTATTCGTTAATCTTCGCAATGATGTCGCTGTCCGAGTCGGCTGCGCAGGCTGAATGCACGCAGGTCATGGCAAACAAACATGAGAGCGCGAGGCTCAATGTCATCCGGACCACGGCGGCGGGGCGTCGATTCCACATCGTTCACGTTCTCCCGGAAGATTTGTGCTGCTGACAACAGTGAACACCGCAGGTCAGTTTACCCCATTTTTGCGGGAAACCTTCGTCGAAAAATGTCGATTACCCGACGAAAACAGACGTTTCCCATGCTGGCGTGAAGAACGCACCGGAAAAATACTGTCTCAATGGCTGGTTGGAGCGCGGTTTTGAATTGCCGCCCCAATTCAAGTATCATAGTCGAGGAATCGTCGGCCAACCAGAGGTAACCCGCAAGTGCGTTCAGGCGCGCGGCGGTGTCGGATGTCCGGTAGTGGGGGGGGTGCGCCCCCCCCCGTAGC
>CAUZOL010000094.1:0-20660 GCA_963581435.1 Planctomycetota bacterium | reverse complement strand
CGCGTCGGTTCCCCGTCACCGGGACCGTGCGAAACTTAGCCGATGGCACGGTCGAGTTGGTGGTCGAAGCCTCAGCGGCAGTGGTCGATGAGTTCCTTGCGGATGTCGCGGCCCATTTCGCGAATCACATTCAGAATTGCCAGTCCGCCGAATTTGCCTCGGACGAAACCTTTCGCAAATTCCAGATCATCCGCTGACTACAGAATTCTGCCGATTACGCGGAGTTTGGTGGCGTTTGTACGCGGCACGCGGATGAAATCGGCCCGTCGGCGATTCGCGTCTTTTCTTCGGTCTTTCCACGCGGTACAGTGGAAGGACCAACAGATTTCAATCTTTTGACGTAATTACGGTCGCCGGGCAGTCGGTAGACAGGCCCACTTGGACGATACGACAACGAATTTGACGTTTTTTACGTTTTTCAAAAAGGGAAACCCGCGTTGATGAGCCTTTTGAGTCTCCCTGCGAATACATTGCTGGCAGCCGCCGCGCCCTCGTCGTTGCAATGGAACATGACGATTCTTGTCGGCCTGCTGGCGTTGGCGGCGCTGTTCGCTGTGCTTTACACCACGCGCGCCGGCATCATTGCTCGGGCAACCACTAAAGAAGCAATCCGGCAGCCGGTTTTCATTCTGATGCTGGTGGTCGCGCTGGTCATGCTGGTTATCAACACGTTTCTGCCCTTCTTCACATTGGGCGATGACGTCAAGATGCTCAAAGACTGCGGTCTGGCGACCATCCTTATCTGCAGTCTGCTCATTGCCGTCTGGACATCGAGTACCAGCATTGCTGATGAAATTGAAGGCAAGACGGCGATGACGTTGTTGTCGAAGCCGATCAATCGGCGGCAGTTCATTGTCGGAAAATATCTGGGCATCGTGAATGCCGTCATGGCGTTGATGGTTCCGCTGTCGATCTGCTTGTTGGCCTTGATTTACTACAAGGTCGGCTATGACGCCAAAGAGTCGTCGAAGGTCGATCCATTACATGCCGAGCGAATGGTTGTGGTTTTGCAGACGGTCCCCGGGTTGCTGCTCATTCTGCTTGAAGTGGCCGTCCTCTCGGCCGTTAGCGTTGCCATTTCTACGCGACTGCCAATGATCGTCAATCTAGTGACCTGCTTCAGTATTTTCGTGGTTGGTCATCTCACGGGGGTGCTGGTCCAGTCGAACGTTTTTGAAGGCCGTTTGGAATTCGTGCAGTTTATGGCGATGGCCATTGCGACGGTTCTGCCTGCATTGGAGTTATTCAACATAAGCGCGGCGGTTGCCACCGATTCTGTCGTGCCCCCTGTCTATTTGGGTACGGCGGCAATCTACTGTGCCGCGTATTGCACAGCGGCTATTCTGCTTGCATTCATCTTATTCGAAGACCGAGACCTGGCCTGAGAGTCCGGTGAAAGTCGCAACAATTTGTTTGACGGATTCAACGCCGTTCAGCCACGATCGCGGGGTACTCTCTGCGGTCGTGGCTGCACGCGCGGTATCCGTTCGATTCGGGGTTCCCGAAAACTGATCGCGGGCGTCAACTAACAGACGGTGGCTGTCGTGTCCACGAAAACAGCAGATTCTTTCGAGCGGGCATTTCCGCGGTGGTCGTTGCTTCGGGGCAAGCCGCGCTCGTCTTTGCTGTGGTCGTCCCTCAGTTCGGTTGTGCTTTGCCTACTGTTGTTCAGCCTCTTCTTGACGGCCGATCTGCTAACGTCGCGTGGCCGTATTCTTCTGACTTCCAGTGAAGCGGATCAGGCATCGAAACTCGCCGGCAGCAGCATGCAAATGGGCGAAACCGACAATAAGGGTATCCTCCCAACCGTCTGGTGGTCCCGGGAGAAGCTTTGGGGACCGGCGCTGTCTATCGCCTATCGGCGAATTGAATGGCTGCGGAAGGACAATTCCGCGATCATGCTGCTGGTGCTGACGGCCGTCGTGCTGGGAATTCTAAGAGGCCTGCTACTATCGCGGGCGCGACGAGCGAATGTCGAAGCTGGCTGGAACATCGTCAGCGGCCTGAGGCGACACGTTCATCGACAGCGACTGCGACTGGGACCAGGTGACCTGGAGGACGCCGACGGTCGGCAGGTTGTCGCGTTGTTCACCCAGGAGATGGATCGCTTACGGGACGGCATCGTCACCTGGCTGATGAGAATGGCGCGATGCCCGTTTGAAATCGTCGTGCTGATCGGATTGGCGTTGTTGATCGATTGGCTGGTCGCCCTGCAGTGCCTCATTCCCATTGCCGGCTGTTGGTATCTGGTTCAACGCGAACGCGAGCGGTTCGAGGCGGCCCGTAAATCGGCCAACGCACGCACCGATTCCGAATTACGATTGCTGGCCGAAAGCCTGCAGAAGACACGCATCGTCCGCGGTTACGGAATGGAGAATTTCGAACACGAACAATTTCAGCTGCACATGGACCGCTTCACCCGGGACGCGATGGCTGTCAACAAACGCGAACGGTGGTCACGGCGAACTTGCCACCTGTTGGCAGCGGTTTGTGCCGGTGTCGTGTTGTTCCTGGTCGGCAGTCGCATCCTGCAATCGCCGCACGCCCTCTCGTTCACCTCGGCAACGCTCGTCCTCGCGGCGTTGACCTGCCTGCATCTGCCGATGAAGGAGCTATGGCATCTGACCGAGCACCGCGCCGAGGCATCGTTGGCAGCCGATCACATCTACCGCTACCTCGATCGCATACCGGAAGTCGGTCAGGCAGTCGGCGCAAATTTTCTGGAACCGCTGACCAAATCGCTGGAATTTGAATCGGTTCGTTACAGCCTGCCAAACCGCAAAAACATTCTCAACGGTTTCGATTTACGGTTGCCCGCCGGCAAATCGTATGCGCTGGTCTCAATCGATCCGCTTGAAGCGCTGGCGGCAGCGTACCTGCTGCCACGCTTTGTCGAGCCACATGGCGGCCGGGTGCTGTTCGATGCCGAGGACATTGCCTGGGTGACGCTCGAATCGCTGCGCCTGGAAGCAGTTTATGTTGGCGGAACGGACCCGTTCTTCACCGGCACGGTTCGCGAGAACATTTGCTGCGGAGCCAACACGTATTCGTCACAACAGGTGACCGATGCCGCCAAGCAAACGCACGCCCACAACTTTGTACTCAAGTTGCCGCAAGGGTATGAAACCGTGCTGGGCGAACACGGGGAACAACTCGATGCAGGGCAGGGGTTTCGGCTCGGCCTCGCGCGGGCGATGCTCCGCAGCCCGGCGCTCATGATCGTCTCCGAACCGGAATCCGTTCTCGACGACGATACCAAGACGATGCTCGACGACACCTACAAACGCATCTGCACCAACCGCACCGTGCTGTTCCTGCCGACGCGACTTTCTACCGTCCGCCGCTGCGATCAGGTGGTGTTGATTCATCAGGGCAAAGTGTCGGCCATTGGGCCGCATACCGAACTGCTGCAGACGTCGCCCTTGTACCGCCATTGGGATTACGTGCACTTCAACGAATTCCGCAGCAACGGGCAGTGAGGAGCGCTGCGGTAAGACAGCGCGACCCGCACTCCGGATTTGAATATCGAATATCCAACAAGGATTGATGAATTTCGAAGTGAGACGGGCGAAATTGGCTGAATTGTAAGCCCTTCAACATTCGAAATTCCTTGTTCGATATTCGATATTCAATTCGGCTGACACAAGACGCATGACAGATCAATCGCCTACCTTCTTTTCACCGCTCGTCGAACGGGCCATGCGGACGGCGGCGATCTGGCATCGGGGCGATGTGCGTAAGGCGACCGATACGCCTTACATCACACATCCGGCCAGCGTGGCGATGATTCTCATTCGGGCCGGCTTCACCGACGATTGCCTGCTCGCCGCCGCGCTGCTGCACGATGTCGTCGAAGACACCGACTGCACACTTGACGAATTGGCCGACGAGTTTCCCCCTGCGGTTGTCGAGTACGTGGCAGCGCTCTCGGAGCAAAAGCTTGATGAGTCGGGTGAGAAACGTTCGTGGAAAGTCCGCAAGGAAGAACACCTCGCAGAAGTCGCCGCCGCCCCGTTGGCAGCCCGCGCCATCGTACTGGCCGACAAACTGCACAACCTGACTGCAATGTACTACGACATCGAATCGGATGCCAATCTCTGGAGCCGCTTCAACGCGTCACCTGCGGACATCCTCTGGTACAATCGCACGATGGTTATGCGAGCCGCCGGTGATGACGCGTCACTGCAACCGCTGGCGGAAGAATGCCGACGTTTGATTGCACAGTTGGAGAAATCGATTGACGGCGACGCGTGATCGCAGCATGACGCCGAGTTCGATCACGCCCCGCAAGCGGGACGGCTAAATGACAGACTCTGGCAAATCTACGCATCCGCCGAGACGGCTTCGAACTGCCCTTGCAACCTCACGATGGCGTCTTCCGGGTTCATGTTGAACAGCGGTCGGCCGCCTGTTCCCCAGCGCTTGCGGCTGTAGTGAAAGACGGCGGCCGCTTCGCGAATCGTTCCGACCGCTTCCACCTCTTCCATGTCGCTGCCTTCGAGCGCCTCGAAGGTGATGTTCACCGCGACGAATGCCGTCAGCATTTTGGAATTGACGTCTCGGGCAAACGTGACACCGTTCTGCCAATCGCAGTCCATCCAACGCAAGCCGCGCGGTTTGCCCTGCATGCTTGCCAGGTCGAAGAACTTTGCTTCCAACTGCTCGCGCTGCAACCGAAACAGCCCGATGGCCTGCCTCACCTCGCGCGCACGCAGCCGCGCGGTGACCGGCTTCCAGGCAACGGCAACCGCAATGGCTGCCAAAACTCCCGCCAGAATATAGGGCAACATTCCGTCCATGACATACTCCTTAACCAACCGGTACCGAACTGTCTCTTCCCGTTCAAAATCTTAAACGCTCGGAACCCAAGTTGGCAAGATGCGATGTCCCCATTTTCGGAATTTCGTTGGTCCCACGGGGCGCGGCCCGTGGGCTTTGAGGGGATGCGATGATGGCAATCGGGAATTCATTGGTCGCCAGATTGGGGTGGTGCGTTCAGGCAGACCGCTGCCAACACCACCGCTGCAGTTTCGATTCGCAGAATGTTCTCGCCGAGATTTGCGAGCATGGCGCCGGCCGATCTCGCCTGTTCCACTTCTTCATCGCTCAGCCCACCTTCCGGGCCGATGACCAGTAGCAACGGGCGATCCATGTCGCAGGCTGCCAATAACGGCTGCAACGGTTCGCCGGACGGATGCGCGACGATCACCGTTTTCTCGCCGAATTCTTCGGCAATGAGGGAGTTCCAATTGATTATTGGCTCGATTGCCATCAGCCGATTGCGGCCCGACTGCTTACAGGCGGCAATCACCGTCTGCCGCATCTTTTGCAGTTTCCCATCGTTGGGATGAACGACGCTCCGCGCGGTTTTCAGTGGCAGCAACCGTCCAACGCCCAATTCGGTCGCCTTCTCCACCAGCCAGCGAAAGCGGTCGCTCTTGGGAACGGCCGTCGCCAGATCAATTGACCGGCCAACAATTTGGGATGACTCGCGTCGTTGCCGAACCTGCAGTTCAACGGAACTCCGGGAAGTCGATGTGATTTCCGCTGATGCAGCACCGTTTTCGCCATCGAACAGTTCAACTTCATCGCCAACCGCCAGCCGCAATACGTGCAGCAGATGGTGCGCCTCTGAACCTTCCAGCCGCACTGTGGGTTGATCAAACAAGCCGGGGACAAAAAACCGTTCGGACATATAACGCAGTCTTGTGTTGGCAGGAAACGGGCTATCAAAAAAACGACTTCATCAATCCTCAGAAGTCTCGGCTCGTGGTCATGTTTTGCTTCCAATTGTGCCGATTATAACAATCAGAGAGGTCTTGCGCGCACGTCGATGTCACTGAAATTGGCGGAATACCAATGGTCAAAGCATATTGGAATCTGCATTCCACGCCATTTGGCAAACCCGGCAGCTGCAACTGGTTTTACGAAAGCCCTTCGCACGAAGAAGCGTTCGCGCGATTGTATTTTCTGATCGAGCAGCAGCGACAGTGCGGAACTCTGACGGGACTGGCTGGAACCGGGAAAACCGCGCTGTTGAACGCGGTTGGAAGACAGCTCCGCCGTTCGCAGCACCAGTCGGTCTTGCTGGATGTCTGTGGGATTTCTGGCGACGAACTCATCTGGCAATTGGCCGATGCGTTACACCTCGCACCGGTTGCCACCGCTCGGCCGTTTCTGCTGTGGCGCAGCGTCCGCGACTATCTGCACGGCCTGTCGAGATCGGAACAGCAGATCGTTTTGATGTTCGACCATTTCGACCGCGGCGAAGCCGATTGCGCAGTCGTGGTGGAGCAACTGCTGCACCTGGCAGACGGAGCCGGTGGCGGATGCACGTTGTTGATCGCCGCCGACGAAACGGCCATCTCACGGTCGCTATCGCCGCTGCTTCCTCTGGTCGACCTACGAATTGAGCTCTCGCCGCTCGATCGCCATGAAACGGCTTACTACGTTTACGAATCGCTGAAACAGGCGGGGGCCGAGACAGAGTTGTTCGACCCGCCGGCGCTGGATGCCATCTTTGCAGCGACGGGGGGTGTGCCACGGGAAATCGGTCGTCTTTGCGAACTGTCGCTGTTGGCGGGAATGGCCGACAAACGGACGACGATTGACGCCGAAACCGTGCGGGAAGCAGCAAGCAACCTATCGGTCACCGTCAGTTCGTCGGTCCTGCGGACAAGCGACAACGCGGCCGCTGTCGCCTGATTCGAGAATGGCGGCGGTCAAATCAAACACCGGCAGCGCGCAGCCGGCCGGCGCGATGTTGCCCACGCCATCGAGCAGTACGTCGAGGAATTGGCTGACGGGATTCGACTCTGTTTCCAATTCGTCGAACGGTTCCACACAACCGTCGCAGTCAATCCAGAGTTGATTCTCACGAATCATCAAGTCGGCCTGTTCGCAGTGAATGTGCAGGTCTTCCGCCAGATACTGTGCGTTGCCCACAAAGTCCATCGCCAGCGAAACATCGCCGTCCAATCGCGCAGAAACCGTTGCGGTGATTTCAACGCGGCTACCACACTTTTCCGTTCGCGCAACAACATCTATTGGCATCAGCCCGGTCACATAGAACACGGCATCGAGTTTGTGACTGCCGGCATCGGTGATGAAACCGCCCGGATTGATCGCTGGATCATCCCGCCACGTACCGGCGATAGTTTGCTGCCAGTTTTCCACGTTGTGTGACGTCACCGCCTGCACTTTGCCGCAGCGTCCCGAAAGTACCTCGCGCCGCAGCGTGCGAAAGGTTGCCCAGTGACGCCGTTGGTAACCCACCGCCAGCAGCGGCGGGCCGACCTGCGATTCTTCGATCAACGTCGCAATCCGCTCTCGCGTGTCGGCTAACGGCTTTTCGCACAGCACGTGCAGCCCGCGTTCTCGACACGCCCGCACCTGCCCGAAGTGTGCCGTCGTCGGCGTGCATACAATAACCGCATCGAGCGCCGCCGCGTCCAGCAGCGAGTCGAGGCTGTCGTGAATGGCAGCCTCCGGTGCCAAATCTCCTCTCAGAGATTTCGCCGCGCTTCGGTATTCGTCGAACAGCGCCACCACCATCCCACGCCCGTCGGCCCGCAAGCGTTCCGCATGCCAACGCCCCATCCGGCCACAACCCAGAATCGCAAAGTTCAGTCCGTTCAATCTACTCACGTAAGAATTCCTTCGTCGAATCGCATCGCCGATTCTGCTGATGTGCCGCTCAGTTCCCACAATGGAAACAACCTGATATATCCTCAGAGAGAAACGGCGCTACGGCGTCACCTCACCCCAAACTGCTAATAATGGACGTTCTCCCAAATGCACATCTGTTTGTTCGACATCGATGGCACGCTGCTCAACACCGGCGGCGCCGGGCAGGCAGCAATGGAAGCAGCGCTGGCCAGCGAGTTTGATGCCAACCGCCCGGTCGAGGGGATCTCGACCGCCGGCCGCACCGATCGTGCCATCACCGCCGACATGTTCGAGTATTTCGGCTACGAAAACAACGAACAGAACTGGCAACGGTTTCTGTCGTCCTACCTGAAGCATTTGCCGGGGCATCTCGCCGCATGTGAAGGCGCGGTGTTACCGGGGATTCCCCAACTGCTTGCAGAGTTGTCCGCCCGCGACGATGTGCTGCTGGGTCTGCTCACCGGCAACTACGAACAGGGGGCGTGGTTGAAGCTCGAATACTACCAGCTTCGCAAACACTTCGGCTTCGGCGGCTTCGGCGACATCCAACATCACCGTAACGATGTCGCGCGCGAGGCATACGACAAGGTGAGCGATCATCACGACGAACCGATCGATCGGAATAAGCTGTGGGTCATCGGCGACACACCGGCCGACGTCGAGTGCGGCCGCGCAATCGGCGCAAAGACGATTGCCGTCAGCACGGGAATGTTCTCATCCGACGAATTGCAATCCAGCAATCCCGATCACCTGTTTGCGGACTTCGGCGAAACATCACGGTTGCTCGAATTGTTGTTGTGAAACGGTTTGATCTGACGGATGATCAGAATGTTTTGACTGTCAGCCGTTGCTGAAGGTATGATCGTTATACGAGGAAAGGGCACATGGCAAATCAAATTCCAGCAGATATCGATGAGCGAGTCAGCGCATTGTTGGCAACAGGACGGTACGAATCCAGAGATGACGTACTGCGTGCCGCGATTCTCGCGTTAGAACTTCATCGAGATGAAGTGACCGCAATTCAAGAGGGCATCGACGACATGGAAGCGGGACGTGTCATGCCACTACGCGAGTTTGACCGCGACTTTCGGGAACGGAACAACATCGCATAGGCCCACTGATGCTCGAAGTTGTCCTGTCAGAGACTGCGAAGAATGAGTTGGAGTCTGCTTATGAGTGGTGGGCAACGAATCGTTCGCGCGACAAAGCCGACCAATGGTACAATGGGTTTCTTATGGAAATGCTGCGTCTCGAAAGATCACCCGAGCGATACGCCGTTGCTTCTGAGAATGACGAATTCCCTTTGGAGATTCGGCAACTCAATTATGGGGTCGGCCGCAAATCAACTCATCGCGCAGTTTTCACAATCCAAGCAAACCGTGTCATCATTCTCCGCGTTCGTCATCTTGCTCAGAAGCTGTTGGATCCGGCGGATGACTGACCGCGCTGCAAATCACACTTGATCTACCCGAACAGCGTCCCCTGTTCTCCCGCCGGTTCGACGCAGTCGGGGACGTCATTCTTCGGGCTGTTGACAAGCGTGCGCACCGGGTAGAAACGTAGCCGGTCTGACACAAGTGGAACCAGCAGCGATTGCAGTTGCTCTTTGTCTTCCTGCCGCGGGTCGAGCCAGCGGTCGTAGTCGTCTTCGTCGAGAATGACCGGCATGCGGTCGTGCAGTTCGGACAGCAAATCGTTAGCCGACGTTGTGATGATCGTACACGATTGCACTTCGCTGCCGTCGGCACTCTGCCAATGTTCCCATAGGCCGGCAAAGGCGAACGGTTCGTCCTTTTCCATGCCGATAAGATATGGCTGTTTGTTTTTGCCGTCGGTCTTCTTCCATTCGTAAAAACCATCGGCGGGAATCAGACAGCGGCGACGCTTGAACGCGGCCCGGAACGACGGCTTGGTCGCCACGGTCTCGCCCCGTGCGTTGATCATCCGCAAGCCAATCGCAGGGTCTTTGGCCCACGATGGGGTCAGCCCCCATCGCAGTAGCGCGAACTCTCTTCTACCATCGCTCTCGCGAATCACCCCCACCGATTGCGTCGGTGCAATGTTGTATCGCGGCAACCACAGCGGCTTGTCCAACAGGCGGAACATCTCCGTCAGATCGGCCGGCGTTGTTCGCAATGTGAAGCGCCCACACATGACGGCATCGTAGCCGATTAAGCGCGTGATCGTCTATTATGCACCGCCCTGCGAGCGGTGGGTGTCAACCCACTGGTGACTTCGATCATCCAGATGCATTTGGAAACAGCGAACCAATGGAACTCCGAACAATTGGCCAGACCGACATTCGCGTGACGCCGGTGGCGATGGGTTGCTGGCCGATCACAGGCATCACCAGCATTGATGTTGAAGAATCACGCAGTCTGACAACGCTGGAGGCTGCGTTCGATGCCGGCATTAACTTTTTCGACACCGCCTATTCCTACGGGTACGACGGTGAAAGTGAGAGAATGATCGCCCAAGCGTTGGGGCATCGCCGCGACGACATTGTGATTGCGACCAAGTGCGGCTTGCACTGGGAAGATCGAAAACAGGCCAAAGACGCCTCCCCGGCCACGCTCCGCCGCGAATGTGAGGAAAGTTTGCGGCGACTGAACACCGACCGAATTGAGTTGTACTACCTGCACGCCCCCGACCCCGCTGTGCCGGTGGCAGAATCGGCCGCCGCTCTCAAACAGTTGATGGAAGCTGGAAAAATCCTCAGCGTCGGCGTCTCAAACTTCAACGTGCAACAGCTCGAAGAATTCGCCGCCGTCTGTCCCATCGCCGCGTATCAGCCGCACTACAACATGCTGCAACGAGAAATCGAGCAATCGCAATTGCCGTGGTGCGTCGAACACGACGTCTCGGTGATGGTTTACTGGCCGTTGATGAAGGGCCTGCTTGCCGGCAAACTCCCCCGCGATCACGTCTTCGACGCACGCGACGGCCGCAAGAAGTATCCCATGTTTCAGGGCGAAGAATGGCAGAAGAACCAGGACTTCTTGGATACGTTGCGACCGATTGCAGCAGAGACTGGTCGCAGCGTTGCCCAGGTGGTGATTAATTGGACGATCCAGCGGGCTGGCATTACCTGCGCATTATGCGGAGCCAAACGGCCCGAACAGATTCGCGACAACGCCGCAGCACTCAATTGGCAGCTTTCGTCCGCAGATGTCGAGCGAATCGACCGGGCAATTGAAGAACGCGGGCCGATTGTTTCGCGGGGGGCCGTTTGAGGCAGAGATCGAAGTTACGCATCCTGCATCCGCCCCGGCAGCGTACAAAAAAAGGCCGATGGCTCGAATTTGACGTGACCAGCAGCCCAAGACCACAGGAAAGTCGTGTCTGGCATGGTTGGGATCGAGCCGGCACTGATTGACACCCAAAGCATCGTGCAGGTATAGTAGTGTTGTGGCGGTCTGTGGGCCGATACATACAAGGGAAATGTTCACACATTTGGAGAATGCGGCCATGCTGGTTATTCCTGCCGGTAGTTCCAAAGACACCTGCGACGGCGTCACGCGACGCGATCTACTGCGAGTCGGTGGGTCGGCAATGTTTGGACTCAGTTTGCCGGCGTTGCTCGAAGCCCAGGCGGCTCGCGCTGCCAGTGGCGAAGAAGCACGCTACGGCGGTCCCGGTTTCGGCCAGGCGAAGCACGTCATCTTGCTGTATTTGCAAGGCGGCCCCAGCCATCTCGACCTTTGGGATCCCAAGGAAAACGTTCCGGACAACATCAAGAGTGTCTTCAAGACCATCGACACCAAAGTCCCCGGCGTCAAGTTCACCGAAAACCTGCCCAATCTGGCGGCGATGAACGACAAGATGACGTTGATTCGCTCGATGAGTTATACGCCCGTTGGACTGTTCAACCACACGGCGGCCATCTACCAGATGTTGACCGGCTACACGGCCGACAAAGTCAGTCCGTCGGGTCAGTTGGAGCCGCCCAGTCCGAAAGACTTTCCGAACTTCGGTTGCAACATCATCAAGCAGAAGCCACCGACGGTCCCCATGCTGCCCTACGTCATGATGCCTCGCCCGCTGCAAGAGAGCAGCGTGATCGGCAAGGCGGGAACGGCCGGTTTTCTGGGACGGGCGTACGATCCGTACTACCTGTACCCCACCGGCGGCGACATGGACATGAAAAAGATGAACAACATCAGCGCGGACGATCTCACGCTGCGGAAGGAGATTCCGCTGGCCCGACTCGAACGGCGGGCGCGTCTACGCGATCGCATCAATTCCGGGTTGCAGGAACTCGACAAAGCCGTCGAAGGTTATGCGCTCGATGAATACTACGGCAAGGCACTCAGCCTGATCCTTTCCGGCCGTGCCCGCGAGGCGTTCAACCTGGGTGCCGAGAAGAAAGAACTGCGTACCCGTTACGGCGACAACACGTTTGGCGACTGCTGCCTGTTGGCACGCCGACTGATTGAAGCCGGAACGCGCGTGGTGGAAGTCAACTGGCCGAAGGTTGCCAACAGCGACAACCATTCGTGGGACGTCCACCAGGGTCTGACCAAACGAATGAAAGACCAGAACTCGCCGATGCTCGACGCCGGACTGGCGGCGCTGATCAGCGATCTGGATGAACGCGGCCTGCTCGATGAGACGCTGGTGGTTGCCGTTGGTGAATTCGGCCGCAGTCCGAAACGGGGTGTCAGCACCTCAGGCAACACGAATTCCAACGACGGTCGGGATCACTGGCCCTACTGTTACACGGCCGCCGTCGCCGGTGCCGGCATCAAACGCGGCTCCGTTTACGGCAAGAGCGACAAGACGGCCTCATCGCCGATCGAGAACCCCGTGCATCCCATGGATCTGCTGGCCACCATTTACCACAGCGTCGGCCTGAATCCACGACGAACGGTTTACAACCATCTCAATCAGCCCCGCGAAATGGTCAAAGGCGACGCAATCACCGGCATCTTGAGTTAACTCCAGATCCGGCAAACGAGAGTTTCAAAAAAACGCGTTCCCCAACGGGAACGCGTTTTTTTGCGCCGGTTAACTGCCCTGAAGCCATGCATCTCCTGGCTGTTCACGGGGAAACTCTTGATCGGCCCTTGCTGCCAGATCCCAAACTGCCCAGCCCCAGATTCCTCACCAACTTTCGAGATGCATCCATCAATCGAGCGCCGATTGAGATGGCTATTGATGGTGCATCGTCGTCTGCTTAGACTGGAGTGGAGAGGGCTGATTGTGTGATTCCACGTCTCGGCACAATTCGGCAACAGCCCTGTTGAGATGCATCGTCGAATCTCGTTCCAGCCACTCACTGCGTACTGTTGATATGAAACAGCTTTGGGTCCCCGTTCTGATCGTACTCATCGTTGCCACGGCTGTCGGCTGGTGGAACTGGGGGCGAACGTCCGCGCCGACGACAAGCGTTCCAAGTAATGAATTCACAGGTTTGAACGAGGCGAAGCAGAAGGAGATTTGGGACGCGGAACATGCGACATTTGAAATTGAGACACACGTCGGACGGAAGTTGATTGCGGCACTGCAGAGTCGTAAGACAGAACAACTTGCCCACTTTTTTCGTCCCGGCTTTGAGGGGAATATCCCCGGGCGGTCTCATCCTGCCAGGACCGATAAGTCTTCCATCACCGAGACAGTCAATACGGCGGAGTCTGCCGACGCTGCGAATGTCGATGCGGATGGGTTGATCGAATTCCTGATCGAGGGGACCAGCGAAATAAACAAGTTTCAACAGGGACGATTTCGCGTGCTGAAAATCGCCCGCGATGAAGACGAGGGAAACCGGGACGAATGGCGGCTGAGCGTGCTGCTGACAGTCGGCGGAATCAACTCGGAAGGCCGACCGATCACGTATGATTCGCTCGGCAGCATCCGTTGTCGATTCACTGATGATGAAGACATTGTTGCCGGTCGGATAATCGAGTCGTGGGAAATCGAGTCGGAGACAACTCGGCACGGTCGCGAGCCTTTGATGGAAGAGGTCACAGCGCGGTTCGGACTGGATCAACTGCCGATCGTCGATAACTGGAATTGCGATGTGGAGCAGGTCCGCCAATACCGTTTTCAAACGGCCGTCGAAGATTTCAACGGCGACCATGTTCCGGACATCGCGGTGGCGACTGCCGATGACCAGCAGTTTCTATTGCAATGGAATTCGGTTTCCGGGAAGTACGAGGACATCACGAAGTCAGCGGGACTTCCGCGTCAGTTTTGGTCCGACAACAAAGCGTACCTTGCGTGTTGGTTCGATTTCGACAACGACGGCGATGCCGACTTACTTCTTGGCGAGACGTTGTACCGAAATGATGACGGCAAGAAACTCGCGGCAGTGACCGACAACGGCGGTTTGACGTTCGACTACAACCCGATGGGCTGTGTTGTTGCAGATTACGACGCCGACGGGCTGCTGGACCTGTATGTGTTGTATCAACGACCGCGGAACGAAAATCACGACGCGCCGCCGACGTGGGTTTCCGATGATGCATCGGGTGCCTTCAATCAGCTGTGGCGAAACCGGGGCGACGGCACGTTTGTTGAAACGTCGCGGGAAGCGAAAGCAACCGGTGGCAGCCGGCACAGCTTTGCGGCAACCTGGCTGCACGCGAACGACGATCATTTTCCGGATCTCTATATAGCAAACGATTTCTCGCGAAACTCGTTGCTCATCAATCGCGGTGACGGAACGTTCCGCGATGTCGCCGAGGAATCCGGCGTCGGCGATTTTGCCACCAGCATGGGCGTGGCCACCGGCGACATCGACGGGGATGGCACGCCAGAGATTTACGTCGCCAACATGTATTCGAAAATGGGACGGCGCATTATTGCGCACGTTTCCGAGGCCGATTATCCTGAGGGAGTTTATCAGCAGATTCTGGGATCGTGTGCGGGGAATCGTCTCTATTCAAACGCCGGCGATCGCGCGAGCTATCGCGATTTAAGCGAACAACAGGGCGTGAACGCCGTCGGTTGGGCATACGCCCCCGCGTTCATCGACTTCGATGGAGACGGGCGGCTCGATTTGTATTCCACAACCGGTTTTCTAAGTTTCAATCGCCGCAAGCCGGACGGATGAACGTGCTTGTGGAGGGCTGTCGTGTCACAGCCGCTGGACCGAACGTGCAAGATCGAGCCGATGGGAAAAGTTGATACTGCCGCAGGCGAATTTTGGACTCATCCGTTTGCGATGCCGAAGCAGGGCGACAATCTCAGCGCGTATGAGCCGAACAAACTGTTTCTCAATGTCGATGGCGAGCATTTTCTCGATGTGTCGTTTGCTTCGCTGGCGGACATCGATTCCGACTCTCGGTCGGCGATGGTTGGAGACTTCGACGGCGATCGCGCACCGGATCTTCTTGTCGGGTCCGTCGGAGGTGGGCCGTTAAGGCTGTTCCTGAATCGCTTTCCGCGAGAGCATCACCGCGTTGTCATCTCATTACGCGGCACCAACAGCAACCGTTCGGCGATCGGTGCGCGGGCGATCGTCGAAGCGGCCGGTCGAACGATTGTTCGCGACCTTTTTGCGGCGAATGGATTCATGGGACAAAGCCCGGCTCGCCTGAACGTTGGAGTTGAATCAGCCGAACAAATTGAGAAGCTAACGATACGCTGGCCGACGGGCGAACGGCAGGTGTTCCGCGATCTTCCCGTCGATTGCGAAATCGCAATTGTCGAAGGAACGGATGGGTTTGAAGTTGTCGGCGCGACGGGATCAAAATAAGTGAATGCGACGCCGCCAAACGACTCCCATAGAGATCGGTTGAATTTCCGACTGGCCGCTGTTCTAATTTGATTGCAACATGGATACGCGAGGACAGGGGTGAGGCGCGCGACACTGTCTGTGTGACTACTGTCTTCTCAAAGGATTCAAATTTCAAAACGAAAGGTACATTCCCATGACTCGTTTCCTTATGGTTTTCGCCGCTCTTAGTGTTTGGACAATTGCAGGTTGCGGTGGCGCCGACAACAACGCAGCCGCAACGGATGCAGCCGAGACATCGACCGAACCTGATGTTGACAAAGACATGAAGGACGCCGGTATGGAAGGCATGAGCGCAGAGGATTACAACAAGGGTGGGACGGGTACCGAATAATTGGACGTTGGAGGCCATGTCCCCGTTCGGAAGTTTCGATGAGCCAGATCAACCAGCCCACGCAACAGAGGCGCAGTCGATCGACGCCCCTTTTTGTTGTGGGGAATTCGGTTCTCGCACTGTTGTTGTGTGGCGGTGTTGGTTTTTCGATTTACGCCAGCGGGCGGCTGCCTGGTGTCCGATTTGGATACACGGACAACCATCGGCGATTGCTCGATACGGGCAGACGAGGCGAGTTGATTCCCAAATTGCGGACCGCCGCTTCAATTGATTTCGACGACGCCAGTGCTCAGCTGCAATTGCTTTCGACGGCAAATGCTGCCAATGATCTGGACAGCAAGGCGGAAGCGTTGCGCGGTCTGTTGAACCACACACCGGATGATGCCGAACTTCACGGTGAACTTGCCGGCGTCCTGCTCACCACAGGAGCGTTGGATAAAGCGCTGGTTCACAGCAGGTATGCAATCAAGCTCGATCCGTCTGTCGCCTGGTTGCACACAACATACGGGGCGGTCATGCTGGCGATGGGGCGTAATCGCGAAGCAGCCGTTTCTTACAGGAAGGCCCTGCGGCTGAATCCCAAGTCGGAGCCGGCAAAGCGCGCCTTGGCGTATCCGTTGCGAAACTTCTAAGCGGCGTACTCTGCCCGACTTTGCTGGTGCGTTCCTCTGAGAGCATTTCAAATGGCTGACCGTGCCACTCCCGCTCCCGCCGGCTTAATCGGTCGCTGCTTTGTCCATCCGATTTTCGACTATCTTCTGATCGGCGGTGGACTCAGCTTGATTGTGATTCCGGCGGTCTATTGGCTTTCCGACCGCTCGGCGATGTTCGACTTTTCGATGTTGCCGTGGTTCATTCTATTCAGCAATAGTGCACATTTCGCTGCCTCGACAGTGCGGCTGTATACAAAACCCGGCGCTCGAGACGCGTTGCCGTTCCTCACGATGGCCCTTCCGGCCGTAACACTTGGGGTACTGACATTCTGCCTGCTTGCCGCCGATTCGGTCGGTCGGTACGTGCAACTCATTTACCTTTCCTGGTCGCCCTACCACTACGCAGCGCAAGCCTACGGACTGTCGGTCATGTACTGTGTTCGATCAGGATGCGATCTGACGAAACGTCAGAAACGCGTCTTGTGGTGGATCGCGATTCTGCCGTTCTTCAAGGTACTGCTCACCGGGTTCTCGAAACACGGAGCCGCATGGGTCGTGCCAGAACATATTCTGTGGAACTCTGCCGACTGGCGGAGTGTGGTCGAATGGTCATCGACGATCCTGGGATATTCGGCGTTGGTGTTGCCGCTGCTGCTGTTCGGGCAGGTGTGGCTGAAGACGGGCCGCAGCATGCCGCTCATCAGTCTGCTTGTGATCCTGGCCAACGCGATGTGGTTTGTCGTTTTTCCGTTGCTCGATGGATTCGTATGGGCGACGATTTTTCACGGCGTCCAGTATTTGACAATAGTGATGATTTTTTACGTCCGCGACTGTGTGACTCGACCGGGAAACTCTCGGGGAGCCGTTTATCATGCGGCCTACTTTTATGGATTGTCGATCCTGCTCGGCTATGCGTTGTTCAACTGCCTGCCGTTTGGTTTTCAGGTGCTGGGATTCGGTGCTGCCGAAAGTGTTTTGCTGGTCATTGCTGCGATCAACATTCACCACTTCATCGTCGATGGATACATCTGGAAGCTGGGCCGCGGCGATGTCAATCGGCGCGTCGTCGAGGGCGGCACCGCCGAAGCATGACGTGGCCGATCGCATCCCTGCGATGGTCACTCATTTCGGCGCGTTTCATCGCCCGAAGATTTGATATAATTGTCGCATGGAGAACCCAGCCGCCGGAAAACTCCGATCACCTCGCGTATTCGCTGTCGTGGCGATTGTGGCGGTCGCCGCGATGTTCGGCGCCTGGTCGATGTGGGGCGGAACAAATCCGCAAAGTCCAACTCACCTTCCGTCATCCAACAGCGACACGAAACCTTTTGTCGGCTCTGCCAGCTGCGCAGAGTGCCACTTCGAGCAGTTCCAAGACCATTCGCAAAGCGGGCACGCACGAACGTTCTGGTCAACACGCGTTTTTCCAAAGCGGGAACAGTTCAACGGTCTGACATTTGACGATCGGGAACGCGGCAAGACATTTCGTTATCGGGTGAGTGAATCCGGTGTCGATGTTTCCGTTCCCGGAGTGTTCGGCGGTGACCGGTTTCCGCTGCAGTTCGCGTTCGGTTCGGGCGAACACGCAATGACGCTGATGGCGTTGACTCCAGATGGCAGCGGAGTTCCGGTCGGTATCGAACACCGCGTTACGTGGTTCACTGGCATGGATCAAGCGGCACTCACACCCGGGCAGCTTGGTCTGAAGGTTCAGCACGAGATTGAACACTTCGGCCGTGTCATTCGCGGGGAGACCCTCGAACGCTGCTTCGGATGCCACACAACATCCTGCAGCATCCAGGGCGAAACGCTCGTCGATCTCATTCCCAACGTCGGCTGCGAAAGCTGTCACTCCGGCGGCGCATCGCATGCGACATTGATGGCCGACGACCCGACAGCGAAAGATGCCGGTTTCGAGAGCCGGGTGTGGCGCACAAAAAAACAAATCAGTGCCTGTGCCGAATGTCACCGTGGTGTCAACAACGTCAAGCAGAGCCAAATCCGCCGGGAGAACGCAAAGATCGTTCGCTATCAACCGGTTGGTCTCGTCCAATCGAAGTGTTATGTGAAATCGCAACGGTTGCTCTGTTCAACTTGCCACGACCCCCACCAGCACGCGGCCAAAAGATCAACTCAAGACTACGAGCAGAAATGCCTGCAATGCCATTCGGCGGATGTTCCACAGGCCGTTCGATGTGGCGTCTCTCCCAATACCGGCTGCATTTCGTGCCACATGCCACGGGTTGAGATTCATCCGACGATCTCGTTTCACGATCATTGGATTCGAATTCGAGGTGAGGCCGATCCACCGGCAGTTGAGGATGAATCCGAATGACGGGCGATGCACCGACACCGAGAAAAGACGATGGCACGGCATCTGGCCCAACCGCCAATCAATCGGCAAAGAAACCGTCGAAGCGCAGGCGCTGCTACTTCCGTCTGGCGGCGATTGCTGCACCTGTGCTGATCGTTGCGATTGTGGAGTTGTTGCTGATTGCATTTGGCGTTGGCGATGACTTGAACCTGGTGATCGACGTTCCAGGCAAGCCGAAGGTTCTTCGCTATCAGGTCAATCCGTTGGCAGAGAAAGGCTATTTTGGCGGGCGCGAATTGGCCGGCCCCGAGCCGCGACGGTTCGACTTGCCGCGGCCCGACGGCGTGTACCGCATTGTCGTTGTGGGGGGATCGACGGTCCTCGGATTTCCCTACCCGCCGGAACTCGCGTTTCCCAGACAATTGGAGGTCTTGCTCAACCAACAGAACACCGGACCAACATTCGAGGTGATCAACACGGGCATCATCGCGATCAACAGTTTCAGCGTGGCCGACATTGTCAGTCAGGCCGTCGCAATGGAGCCTGATTTGATCATTGTCCACACAGGTCATAACGAGTTTTATGGACCAACCGGCGTCGCATCGACGGATGCGGTGGCACCGCAGGCTGCATATTCGATGGCCGTGAAAACTCGGCGGACTCGCCTGTTTCAACTGGTTGCCGGCTGCTTTGCCGACGACGAAGCGAACCGGACGAATGCCATGGAGTCGCTGCCTGCAACGGTAACGATTTCGCGGAGCGGGCCATTGTTTCAGCAGGCAGAGAGTTGCTATCGATCCAATTTACAGCGGATTGTCACCACGACATCATCGGCGGGAATTCCCGTCGTGTTGACGACGGTCGCCTCGAATCTCAGCGGACACAGCCCCGTGAGTTTCCATGTGCCGGAACAACTGGCCGACAAAGACCGCGAGCGTTGGTTGGCGTCGTTCAATCGGGGGCGAGAACTCACCGCGACCGCGTCGTGGGCCGAAGCGCTAACACACCTCGAAAACGCGAAGTCAATCTCGGATGACTCATCATTGCTGTTCTACCGCCTGGGGCAATGCCTGGAGGGGCTGGAGCGTTTCGATGAGTCACGTGCGGCGTTTGAAATGGCCCGCGACATCGACGGTTGCCGCTTCCGGGCGCCGAGTTCGTTCGGCGGAATCGTTCGCGATGTCGCCACACGATCAAACAAATCGAATGTCTTCTTCGTCGATACCGCAAAGCAACTGGCAACCGATGCGGGACCACGGGCGGTTGGTTCGGAACTTTTTCTGGAACACGTTCATTACAATCTCGTGGGGCATCGGCGACTGGCGTCCCTTCTCGGCCATTTCGTGCAGGCGGACGTCCGCGGGCGGGAATGGGACGAGGCGAAAGTTCCTGCGGATTCAGAATTCGATGCGATGCTGGGATTGCTGCCGGAAGATCGGATTTCGGGACTCTCTCAGGCGTTGCGAGTGCTGAACGTCTTCCCGATGAACGAGACGTTTGACGCGGCCGTACACGCGGATGAACTCATTGCCGAGATCAAGCAGGAACTCGGCGTTCTCGACGAGGCCGGCCAGAGAGTGTTTGCCGACCTTTCGTTGGACGACATGATGACGCGGCTGGCCGAAGCGCTCGGCGACCACTACCGCAGCGAAGGAGACATCACGCGCGAACTGCTTTATCGCCGCTGCGATTTAATCCGCCGCCCCTGGAAAGCCGACGTCCATTTTCGCGCGGCCCGCTGTATCGCAGACCGCAAAGGTGAACAAGCCGAAGCGATTCAACATTGCCATCGCGCGCTGGCGCTTGATCCAAAACATGCCGCGGCGGAGCAGCTATTATCGACTCTAAAATCGCGCTGATCCGGACGAATCACCACGGCGAGTGAGAATTCGGGGGATCAACCGACTCCGCATTGGCAAGACCTGCGCGACCGGCTAGCTGCGTTCGTCGTCG
>CAUZOL010000093.1:0-20700 GCA_963581435.1 Planctomycetota bacterium | reverse complement strand
TTCCGCAACTTTGCGAACTACCGCACCCGCATCCTGTTCTTCTGTGGAAAACTGAAACTCAAACCGTGCTGAAAACACCCATTAAAATCGGTGAAGAACCGTTTGGATCGCGCTGCTGATACCAGAGCCGCGTCTTATGAAAATGGTTGTAGCTGAATGCTGTTTCGGCATTTCCGTCATAGCCATCGGTCAGCAGAATGTCGTTGAACGCTTCTCGCAGACGTTCGTAGAAAGCCTCTTCCTGCATCACGCTGTCCAGGATCGTGTCTATCACTTGCAGGCCGTCCTTTTCAACCGCCGCCTGTTCATGTTGTGATGGAAGTCGTCCAACCAGCGACAAGGTGACGCGTCTCAGCAATCGCCGCGGCGAGATCATTTCAATCCCGTCAAAGAACGGCGGCGCATCGTAGTTGGCGATGGCCGGTCCATCATCGGGAAGGCCACTGGAACGACGAACATATCGCTTGAGGATTCGATAGCCGGTCGAGTCGGCCTCGAATACCACCCCGCCGCCATGATCGAGTCCACCGGTGATTTTTGAAAGCAGCAGCGACTTTCCGTCTTGCCTGGCTACAGCGATACGCTGAAAAGCCTTGCGATTGTGAAGCAGCGCGGCCTCGCGATCCGTTTGATTGCTCGCGGTGTCGCGCAGCAGAAATTTGCTATCCGACGCGTCCCCTTTGATGTTGTGGCACTTCAAGCAAGTTCTTTCACCAACCTTCGCCCAGACTTCTTCCGCAAAGAAATTGTCCGCGACAAGACACCCCGGCCCCTGAGGAACGGCTGCACTGTCGGCCTGCTGCGCAGAAGCCAGTCGCGCGTCGATTGATAAAAAGACAATCGAAAGAAGGATCAATGGGAAGTATTGGAGTCTTTTTGACATGGAAACCTCTAACGGCGAAGAGAAGGTCAACGCCGCAAATTGTGCGCGGTCATGAAAACGACGATCGATCAAAGGAACGCTGCAGCCACGTGCATGCAGTATACGACAAACATCCCTTCATTGGCGCGATCATTGCGAATGAGGTTACACACTGGCGCTCAATTTGCCTCCGCTTCACATTGCTTTGTTTGCCGTTTTGCTGTGCATTTACGTAACCGTTCTGATTCGTTACGGCCTGTTTGCGTTTATGATCCTGCGGTTGACGATCTTCCTGTTGAGTTGGCCGATCACGACCGACACATCGGCATGGTATTCGGGTACCGGTTTTGGGGGCCTGCTCGCCGTCGCCGCCATCGCCGCATATGGATCGTATCTATCGCTTGGCAGATCGGGCATTCTGAGATCGAAGCCGTTTTCGTCGTAGAATGTCACTTACGTGCTTTGACATAAGCGCGAGCCCAAGCGCAGGCCGTACCCTCAAAAATCTTTGCGATGCACGTAGAAGCACGCCAGAGCGAGAACGACGCTGAGGAAAGCGACGTTGGATAACAACGGCTGCCAAACGTTGAGCTGTTTGACGATTGGCTGGCTGCCTTGAACGGTATCGCTGCTCGTGCGTTTTTCGGTGACCAGATAGGTGACCACGTCGCCCAATTCGCCCGGCTTGGGAAACACGTTGTAGATTGGCCGAACGAGGTACCAGTAGATTCGTGGTCCCGTCTCCAGGCTGGGATGAAACACCCGCTGCGTCGCCAGTGACTCGGGGTCGTACTGCCTCACATGGTCAAAATCGGTGGCCACGGCGAGACCGCCCTCTGCTGTAAACGCGACGGCCGAAACGTCTCCCGGGTTCTCCACATCCGGCTCCGATACCGTGTTGTTACTGCCGTCGTACAGCCACAACCGGCGGTGTTCGAATACCGCAGCAAGCCATCGGCCATCGGGCGATGCTTTGAGTTGAACGACGCGGTTCTCCTCGAACGGCTGATAGGTCTCGCGAAGCTTGAGCGTCTTGGAGTCATGCACGTCAACACGCCCGTCGGCAAACGACACGCCGATGGCCGCATCGCCAAACGCAATCGTTTGCGTGTTGTCGGTTTCCAGCTGTGTTGACGATTGCTGGTTGTAATGCCCGTCCTGATCGAGTTCGTAGATCGTTAAATTCTGTCCGCGCAGCACAGCCAGCGCGGCGGTACGCGGATTCATGGAAACTGCGCCGTACGGCCCCCAATTATCCGGTCCAATGGTCGAGAAGGAGTTCGTTGCCGACCGATCCAGATGGTTCTCTCCTTCTTTCGCATCTTCCTTCTTGACCTCTTTCACCACCTCGCGCGTCGAACTCACTTCGTAAATTCCGGTCGCACCGACGAGGATGTATCGGCCGTCGAGGGTAACAAACACGTTCATCACGTCATCGGGAACGTAGGCCCACATCGTGCGATTCCAGTCGTCGGAGTTATCGCCTACGTACAGGCAACGATTCGTCATTTGTTCGTCGTCCGCCGCGACGACCGCGTCGCCGGCCAGATCGACGGTCAGCAGACGGTTCTTGCGTGCGTCGTAAACTGGCGGACTCGCGGTCGACATTGTGAATCCCCCTCTGCCTGCCGGGGCGCTTGATGACGCCAGCACCGGTCGCCACGTCTGAGTTTTCTCATCCCAGATATTCGTTTGTCGGTTGGCACCGATGCCGAAACCTTGATTGGTCGCGACCAGTGTGTCATCGGTCGCAACCAGACGGATCAGCCGTTGCGGGTCCATGATCGCGCCTTCGACACCTGACTTGATCATCCACATCGCGAAACAGAAACACCAAAATACAATGGTGACAAAAATGCTCACGATTGCGTTTTTCCAAATCACACCAACCAGTGCTGAGACGCTGTAATAGATGGCGAACAAGAACAGCAACAGCGGAATACACAGCAGGAACCGCTGATTCCAGTAGCCGTGCCGTAGCCCGCCAATCAACCACATGCCGATGATCAAATAGGATGTGATGAGCAGAATGAACGCGCAACCGCCGAGGAAATTCGTGAGGAACACACCGCTTCGCGAGAGCGGCTTGCTCAGCAGCAGATCAACCGCACCCGCCTCATACGTTCTGGGGATGGAAGACGCTGTGACCAGAATTGCGATCATGATACCGAACACGCCCAGGACGTAATCGGTGAAGAAATTCAGTGTCCAGGCGAGGGCGCCGTCCTTGGAGACTGGCAGCGGAACACTTGTCTGATACGTCGCATAACCCAGGTACACTTCGCGGGCTGCGTCACTGGAAATCAGTTGTGGGTATGCGGCTTCCAGCAGTAATCGATTCCGACGTCTGATGTCCTCTTCCGAAAGGTCCGCCGCGCTGGTCTTGGTCAGGCTTACTGCTTCATCCGACAGTTCCAGCCCCTCCCATGCTGCCGGCTCATAAAATTCCGGTTCATCGAGGACCGATTGCAAATAGGCGACGAGCAGCCACGGTTGAGACATGCCCCGGGAGAGAATCTGATCGCTGGACGGACCGTCATCGTCATTGCTGGACGGCCCACCACGAAAACTTGCGAACTTGACGATCTGCTTTCCAGGCGTCGGTCTATCCGCTTGTGCTTCCAGCCTGATTGCCGTCGCCAAGATGGGCGGGTTGGGAAAGTCGCCCATTTGAAATTGCGAGCGGTGCTTTTCCGTCAGCGAGATCGGCACGATGGCCAACAACACCAACGTTGTCACGATCAGCAGGATCAACAGCACACGCGAGGCGATCGCCTCACGGAACGAGTCCTTGAGAATTGCCAGATACGGTCTCATTCCACAATCTCCAATTCTTCCGCCATCTCTGAATCGCCAGCCTTCGACGAATTGGCCACAATTTCCATGAACGCATCTTCCAAAGTGCGCTGCGCTTTGAAGATCGAGACGATGCTGATTTCCGCACGGCGCAAATCGTCGATACAGCGATCCACCGCTGCCTGATCCGCGTCGGCAACTGTTACAACGACCAGTTTGGGCGATTGAGCCACCGCCCGCGCGATCGAATGACCGGCAAGCGCTTTGCGGGCGGCCGTTTCCGTCGACAGCAGTCGGAAGGTGCATTCGGCGTCGGGAACGTTCGTCAGTTCGTCGATACTTCCTTCGCGGCGGACGCGGCCCTTATCGAGAATGGCCACACGGTCGCAAACGAGTTCAACTTCCTGCAGTAAGTGGCTGTTGATGAAGATCGTTTTGCCCTCAGTCTTCAGCCGTTGAATGATGTCGCGCATTTCCTTGCGCCCGACCGGATCGACGCCGTCGGTTGGTTCGTCGAGAATCAACAGATCCGGATCGTGGATCATCGCCTGCGCCAGTCCGAGACGTTGTTGCATTCCCTTGGAGTATTTCTTGACCGGCGTTTTGCCCCATTCGCCAAGCCCCACCATATCGAGCAGGCCGGGTGTTTTCTGGCGAATCTCGCGGATCGTCATACCGCTCAAACCGCCAAAATGTTCCAGCGCCGTCAGCCCGGTGTGGTGTTGGGGGAAGCGGTGACTTTCCGGCAGAAAGCCGACACGGCTGCGGCTGTGTCGCTCACCAATCGGCCTTCCCAACAACGACGCCTTGCCGCCGCTTTTGCGCACGATGCCGAGCAGGACTTTAATCAGCGTGGTCTTCCCGGCTCCGTTTGGCCCGAGTAAACCGAAAACCTCACCCCGCCCAAGCTGAAGCGACACACCCTTGAGTGCTTCAACGCGACGGCGGCGAAAAAGTCCATCAACATACGTCTTGCGAATATCGTTGACTTCGATCACGAGATCCGAAGTGGTTGCCATCTGCCGTCTCCTGAAACGGGACGTTCAAGTGACCGCAAGAAGACACCTTGCGGAAAACGCGTTGCAACAGTCTAGGGCAACAGCGGCTGATGTACCATTGTCAGGCATCACGATTCAACGATTGATGCGCTGCACGCTCAGCCGGTTCGGCAATCTTTCAATGGTCAGAAGCGGAATCCGATGCAATGGGGGCTGTGATTCCAAATCCGAAATGACAGCCCCTGGCTGGCTTTGTCCACGAAAGTCTGGGTACTATCGTCGCATGCGCCGTCATAACTTCGGAGAATCGCGATGAAACGTTTTGCCACTTCTATGTCATTGATTTTTGTGTTCGCTGTCGGCGCGTTTGCCGTTGACGAGAGCCGACCACAAACGAAAGCGGTGGACGAGCAGCGGAAAGTCTCGCAGGAAAGCGTTGCCTACCTGCAGAGATTGCGCAAAGGCACGCCATTCGGCACAACGGACTTCAACATGAAGGCGTTGCGTCGGGGGATGGGATCGCGGCGCGAGCCGACCATCAAAGATGTGAAACTCATTCGCTTAATGGTCGGAAAGATCCCCTGTGAATGGGTTGTCGCAGCGGGCGCAGACCCCGATGTGCGGCTGCTGTATCTGCACGGCGGCGGTTTTGTCTCGGGATCGGGCGCGTACTATCTCCCGTTGGCGGCCCACATCTCGGCGGCGGCAAAATGCGCTGTGCTTCTGCCCGACTATCGACTGGCGCCCGAGCATCCTTTCCCTGCCGGGCTTGACGATTGTGTTGCCGCTCACAAATGGATCACCACCAATGGACCCTCCGGGCCTGGGCCTGCGAAGGCTACGTTCATTGCCGGAGATTCGGCCGGCGGTAACCTGACTCTGGCGACACTGCTGGCGCTGCGCGACCGTCGGATGACTCTCCCGGCCGGAGGAATCCCCCTGTCGCCAACCACCGATTGGACGCTGGCGAGCGATTCCTTGAAAACCGTGATCGATCCGATCATCAGTGCGCGAACTATGCCGATATTCAGAGATCACTATCTGGGAAAGAAAGACATCCGCAATCCACACGCCTCACCCGTCTTCGGAAACTACGCCGGCATTCCGCCGCTGCTGATTCAAGTCGGCGAACACGAGATGCTCCGCGACGACAGTATTCGGGTGGCGAAAAAGGCCCGATCGGATGGGATTCCGGTGAAGCTCGAAGTCTGGAAGGGCATGTTCCACGTTTTCCAATCCCACGAACCCCTGCTCCCCGAAGCCCGCGAGTCAATTCAACACATCGCCGAATTCATGCGCTCGAATCTGCTGAAAAAGTAAACCGCGAAGCATTGGGAAGCCGGTGCCGTCGCAACTTATTGACGAGCGTTGGCACGCACAAGTTTCCAGACGTCTTTTTGCATGTTGTTGCCGGCGACCATCCAGAGGGCGTTTTTGTAGGCGAACAGGCTGGAGGCATGCCGGGGTTTCCAAGGGGTGTTGGGGACTTCGGTCCAGTTGACGCCGTCGGCTGAATACCAGACGTCCTTCATGTTGCCGCCGCCCTTGTTGTAATAGCCCTCGGTGACCCACATTTTTCCGTCGAAGACGGCGACGTCATGGTACTGCCTTGGCTTCCACGGAGCGGCCTTGGTGTGCAGTTTCCAGTTGATGCCGTCCGCGGAACTCCAAACATCGTTGTAGAAATTCCGTGTGGGCGTGGTTGGCGTGTCGTAGGTTCCGCCACCCAGAATCCAAAGCCGATCCTTGAAAACAACATGGCCGCCGATCATGCCGCGGGGCGACCAGTACGGTTCTTTGGGCGCCAGTTTCTTCCATTGAACGCCGTCGGTTGTGGTCCAGACATCGCGATAGAAAACCTCTTTTCGTGGGGCCGCGAAACCGGGCATGGTTTGCCCGCCGATGACCCAGATCTTGTCCTTGAAGACCGCCGTGTAGTGCAGAACCCGTGGTCCCCAGGGAACATCGTGGTTCTTGTTGACGTAGTTCCACGTTTTTCCGTCGGCCGAGTTCCAGACGTCGGAGTGAATATGTCCCTGGTTTGCATCGCCGCCGACGATCCACATTTTGTCTTTGTAAACGACATAGCCGGCGGTGTGCCGGCCTTCCCAGTCGCTCGTCGGGTCGAAGTTCTTGTCGAGAAACGTATTCGGTTTCACCAAAGACCAGTTGGCACCGTCGGTCGAATTCCAGACTTCGTTGTTACAGATCCGCGGAAAATGAACTTTGTCGCCGGGATTCCAACCACCGAGCAACCACATTTTGCCCTTGAACACCAACGCCCCCGCCCCATCGCGCGGCGCATACGCGGCCGTTTGGGTCACGTTGACCCACATGTAAGTCGCGACCTTTTTCGAGGATGCGAATTGAATTCCGACGGCGGTTGTTTTCGGCTCGGCATGGACACTGCTTATGTGGCCAAAACAGATTGCCGGGAGAACCAGCCAGAACATGATTCTGTAGATCACGGAGAACTCCTCTTTCGATTTAACGCGAATTCGTCGCCGCCGATTTACGGGGACGCGGCGGCTTGTGGTACTTGCCGTCCTGCATGATCATCATCAGCTTGTCGCGATCCTGTAACAGTGTGACGTCCTGAGTCGGGTCGCCGTCGATCAGCAGCAAATCGGCGAGGTAGCCTACCTTGATCATTCCCAGTTCGTCGCCCATGTCCATAATCTGGCCGCCGAGTTGTGTGGCCGCGCTGAGAACTTCGTTACCGGTGTAACCCAACAGGTTGACGAAGTGCTCGAGGTCGCGGGCGTTGTCTCCGTTGGGGTTCCATGCGAAACCATAATCGCCGCCCGGCAGAATGCGCAGGCCCCGTTTGTGCAATTCGCGATGCACTTCTTTGCAGTGCTCCAGCATGGGAATCAGACCCATCCGCTCGACAACTTCAGGACTGATTCCCCAGTCTTCGGCCTCGTACGCTGTCGCATAAATAATGCCGATGGCCGGGGCCAGGAAGATTCTGTCCTTGGCCTCCTCCAGCAGGTCGATGGTTTCCGGCGTGGCGTAGTCGCAGTGATAAATCACGCGGAAGTTGTACTTCAAAGCCAATCGAACCGCCCTGTCCGCCCGGGCATGGCAGGCCAACCAGCAACCGCGGTCGTGCGTCTCTTCGGCGGCGGCCGCCACTTCGGCTTCGCTGTAGGCACACTTTTCGCCGAATCCCGGCCGCACGAAGGCGTCGCCCGAAAGGTTGATCTTGATGCTATCGACGCCCTCGCGAATCAGGAACCGCACGGTCTTGCGCATCTCATCGGGGCCGTCGACAATCATCTCCAAACCCTGGTGATACAGATGCGCCTGCCGCTCGTCACCCAGACCGCCCGTCGATGTAATCTCCGGCGAAGCCGCCCGCAAACGGGGGCCGGGAATTCGACCGGCGTCGATCTCGTTGCGAATGACAACATCGAGTCGCGGTTTCGCCGAGGCGGCCGAGTACACGCTGGTAAAGCCGCTATCCAACAGCAGTTTCGCGTTGTGCATCGTTTTGAGAACGTGTTCTTCCGGGGGAATCGCGCCAAGGTCTTTCAGCGCCGCAACATCGGTAAACGAGATATGCCCATGCGGCTCAACAAGCCCCGGCATCAAACAGCCGCCGTCACCATCAACAACCGCAACCCCCTCGCCCCGAGCAATCCGCTCTTCGCCACCGGCAACCTTCGCAATCCGGTTTCCCTCAACAAGCACCTCACCAGCAAACGGATCACTCCCTGTCCCGTCGAAGATCACGATGTTGGTGAAAAGTGTTGCACTCATCGATTCATCTCCTGAAGTTTCGTCGCAGCTGGGTTGTGTTACGGTTCAGTCTGCGCGATGTGACTGGCCGTTGGTAGTTGAAGCTCGACTTTGGCCACTCAGCTGTTGTGGTCTCTGTACAGGTAATAGACTCCGCCTCACTGCCCAAAGCTGACGATACCGATTCACTCACGCAGATCGCCACGCTCACTGTGGTCAACCCTCCATCGTCCCCGACATAGTCCTTTCCGTTGCTGACATATGTTGCCAGAGTTGTTCCAGTTTCGCGGTTGCGCTTCGGCCGGGGATTGTTTCGGAGTAGGCGACGCGGGCGTAAAGTCTGCAGGCGTGGGCGACTGACGTTGACATGTCGGGGTAGCGATCCGAAAGCGTGCTCCCGAATTCGATTGGCGTTTGCTCGGCGGGTCGCTTCAAGTGTTGCTCGTAGGCCCAGGCTTCCAGCGCTTCGAATGTGTAGATGACCAACGCTGCCGCGTGCATGCCGTCGGCTGCGCCGGACAGAAACGGATTGTTGTACGATGCGAACGGTCGTGGCGGCGGTCGAAATTCTTCGGACGGTTGTGCGTCGTCGTCCCGCGCGTCGGCGGCGGAACGACTGAACAGGTTCATCAATTGCTGCCACAATTGCCGCAGCGCTGCAAACAGCCTCGCTCGGTTTCGGATCACATACCAGCCGACGCCGATGGCGATCAGCAGGTAAATGAGCCACTTACCGGCGTTCGCCAACCAGGCCATCGATGATGACGCGGCATCGGACGATGGTGGTGGCGGGTGATTCCTCGCCTGGTCATCGCCCGCTTGCTGTTCGCCCTGTTCTGCGTTGTCCTCTCCCTTTTCTCCTTCTTTTCCCTCTTCACCGCCTTCTTCACCACCCTGTTGCTCGCCGTTGCCTTTCGCATCTCCGTTACCATCGCCGCCGTTCTGTTCGTCATCCTTTTCGCCGTCGCCGCCTTCACCATCTTTTCCTTGACCGTTCCCCTTGGCACCGTCTTTCTCCTGTTCCTGCCCGCCTTCGCCGTTCTCTCCTTTTTCTTCCCCGCCGCCGTCCTGTTGATCGTCGTCGTTTTCTCCCGGCTCGCCGTCTTCCCCTTCCCCGGTTCGCTGTCCTTCTCCTTCGGCGCCTTCTCCTCCGAGCAGGTCGAACCAGGACGCCTGCCGATCTTTTCCAGCCAGCTCATCGAGCATTGCGGTCGCTGAGTATTCGGCGTTGGGACGCGGCAGCAGAATCGAAACCCCCAGCACCAGCACAATCAAAACAGCTCCCACACCAAGCCACGTGCCGACAATGCTTCCGGGCATTTGCATGCGTCGTTGACGCAGATACCGCCGCAGTCCGAGAAAGCTGGTCGTCATCAACAGGGCCAAAGAAGCGGCAACGTAAACTGCGAGCAACTGCAGTGCGTATCGCCTTCGGCCCGCCTCGGCCACGGGAATCAACAACTGTCCCACGCCAAACAACGGCAACGCGGCCAGCGCGAAATAGACAACCCACAAACCGGGCGCATGCGGTTTATTGCGTTTTTTGGAACCGCCACTCGCGATCGATTCCCAAACCGTCGATTTCTCTGCCGGCTCAATCGCATCCGCTTCGTCTTCGCTTGCTGTTGCTGTCTTCTCGTCGAGACCGGCGGCCTGTAGCAACCCTTCGCCCGATGCATCTTCACTCTCGTCGATCAGCGTGCAGTCCCAAGTGAGCTTGTTGGTGGACCACCAGACGACGCCGAGCAGACAGAGAGCGCCGAGCGCAAAATCGACGAACTGAAAGATGACCAGCGAAGTCGCCCCTGCCAAAACCAGTCCGTAAATGGCGGCGTACTGAGATCCCTCGACGATGGCGATGCGGGCCACCAGCACCGAGGCAAACACGAACCAGAACAGAATCCACCGCAGCCGACCTTCCCACTGACCGCCGTAGGTCGCTTCCAACAGGAAGAACACCAGGCTGCCAACCAACAGCATGATCAGCGCCGGGCTGATGGCGATGACGGCGTAATCGGCGAGTGTTTTTTCTCGACGTGCTTTGGCCATTGGGTTAACCGGTCACCTGTTCGGCACAGAGATTCGACAACGTCGCTTCATCCTCGATGCGGCGAACATCGATGCGCTCGGCCAACAAACGGCCCATGCAATCGGGGTAGTGCGATTCATCGTCGAACATAATAAGGACGGCGGTCACGGCGAATCCCCGGCGACGCAGATTCCCCAATGCGATGGCCGTTTCCGGCGGCACGTCGGACAATATCGCGATGACGGTGGCGTCGCGCGGCATGCGGTTGCCGGCTTCGGTCACCAGTTCTGGAAACGTCAACCCGTCGGTCAACTCGACCCGCGCCAGCGTTTCCAGAATTTGCATCAGTTGATCCGCCCCGCGACGGGTTGGCACCGTGACCGGCCGCAAGCGGTCGCTCTCCTCGCTCATGTCGAACGTTTCGCGAGCGGTCTTGCGGGTGGCGAAGTCCTGCCG
This sequence comes from Planctomycetota bacterium, assembly GCA_963581435.1. Classification (GTDB taxonomy): domain Bacteria; phylum Planctomycetota; class Planctomycetia; order Planctomycetales; family Planctomycetaceae; genus JABISG01. The sequence continues at coordinate 9,815 of CAUZOL010000093.1, read as the reverse complement.
ATGGCCTTCTTCGCGAATCCGATCGGCGGCATCGCGACCATTGGTGACGAGACCAATTTGCTGCCCCATCTGGTAAACGGCATTCGCAAGCGATGCAACTGCCGTCACGGCCAGTTCCGAACGATGCGGCTCGGCGCGGGCGGTGTAGAGGTCGCGGTGAAAGTCGAGCAGGATGGTCGCGCCGGCAATGGTCGAAGGCTCGTATGTCTTGCAATGTAACTCGCCGGTGCGCGCCGTCGCCCGCCAGTGAATCCGGCTGAGCGGATCGCCGCGTTCGTACGGCCGCACGCCGGAAATCCGTGTCGGGTCTTCGAAAAGCCGATGCGTCATCCGTACCTCGCCAATTGGGCGCCGCGAAGCGACGTCGTAACCGGCAAGCGGCAGAACCTTTGGATAAACGAGAATAAAGTGCGGATCGGTCAACACCTTGTAACATCGATACAGGCCGAACAGGTCGCCTGTTTCCAGCATCAACGGGCCGAACTGATAGTAGCCCCGCATGAGGAAGTGCACCTGATAAAGACGCACCGCCTCGCCACCGGCCGGCAAGCGGATGATGCCGTAACGGCGTTTCTCCGTTTTGATTCGCGGTGGCTTTTGTGCCAGCGCGTCGCGGGGCAGCGAGTCTTCCCAGATCAGCCAGGGAACCGCCAGCCAGCCGGAATTGCGCAGCGTCAAAACGACGGCCACCTTCTCTCCAATTTGCGCCGAAAGCCGACTGCATTCGCGTTCGGCGGTGACGCTTTCGATCCATTGCCGCGCCAAATAGCGGCTGACGAGCATCACGCCCAGCAGCGCGTACATGGCATACACCAACAGCCCCAACTGAAATACGACGCCGAGAATCAGCAGGACCATTGCCCCCAGAATCCATCTCATCGGCGCGAGGCTCCGTTGGGTGTCACGGGGACGGGAGCGTCGGCAACGATGTCCTCGACAATCTGGTCGGCCGTCACTTTGCGCAATCGACTTTCCGGTCGCACGATCAGGCGGTGCGACAGGATGGGTTGGACCATCCGTTTGACATCGTCCGGCAAAACGAAATCGTGTCCGCGAACGGCGGCCATCGCCTGCGCCGCGCGATACAGCGCAATCGACGCCCGCGGACTCCCGCCGAGCGCGACGTCTTCGTGATCGCGGGAGGCGTGTACGATGTCGAGAATGTAGTCGCGAATCTTCGGATCGACGTGCACCGAGCGGACCGCCTGCTGGCAGCCCAACAGTTCATCGGCCGACGCCACCGGCTGCAATGTGTCGATGGGATGTTCGTGCTGAATGCGGTCGAGCAATTGACCTTCGTCTTTGTGACTTGGATAGCCGAGGCTCAAACGAATCAGAAAACGGTCGAGCTGCGCTTCGGGCAACGGGAACGTTCCTTCGTGATCGACGGGGTTCTGCGTGGCGATGACCAGGAACGGCGATTCCAATTCGTAGGTCACGCCATCGACCGTCACTCCCTTTTCGGCCATTGCCTCCAACAGCGCTGCCTGTGTGCGGGGAGTCGTGCGGTTGATCTCATCGACCAACAGTATCTGTGTGAACAACGGCCCGGCGCGAAACTCAAAATCGGTCGTCTTCGGATTGAATATCGACGCGCCGGTGACATCGTTCGGCAACAAATCGGGCGTGCACTGAATACGGCTGAAACTGCAGCCAACACTCACCGCCAACGCGCGGGCCAACATCGTCTTGGCAACGCCGGGGACGTCTTCCAGCAGAATGTGTCCTTCGGAGAAATAGGCAACAACCCCCAACAGAATCTCCTGCCGCTTGCCGACGATGACCCGCTCGATATTGGCGATAATCTTCTTAGCGGTCGCAGAAACGTTCGGCATGCATAACCTCGGCTGGAGTCGATCGAGCAACGAACGAAACCCGATCGCACGACAATCGCGCAAACGGTCCCGTCTAGTGAATGGACGTCATATGTATCACGTTTCGTCTACCAAATTCAGCCCCAGCAATGCAAACGCCTCCGCAACCCAGTTATTGTTGCGATAGCTATAGTCCCCAATGTATCGAATGACGTAGACTTCACTGCTCCGATGGCGGTGACGTTTTACACGTGACGCATCGATTGCGTTTGCATCGCAGAATGTTGCGGGCGGTCACTGACTCGAAGTTCTGTCAAAACCCTCTGTTGGCTCACAACACCTCTGGTTTTTGAGCGCAGAGTTCGCCCACAACCGGGGTTTTGACGGAGCCTCTCATCACTTCTGTTGAGAACACATGTGCGGAATTACGGGTTTCATCGACGCTTCGAGGCAGTTCAAACCGAAGGAACTCAGCCGTTGCGTTGCGAAGATGAGCGATCAACTGCTGCATCGTGGTCCAGATGGATCGGGAGTCTGGACCGATCCCGAACTCGGAATTGCGTTGGGACACCGCCGACTTTCGATCATTGACCTGTCGGACATGGGGAGCCAACCCATGATCTCCGCCGATGGTCGGTTCGTGCTGACTTACAACGGCGAGATCTACAATCACAAAACTCTCCGACAGGAGCTGGAGCAGGAGGGTTGCCGATTTCGCGGCCATTCGGATACCGAAGTTCTGCTGGAGGCAATCGCTCGTTGGGGCCTCGAACCCACATTGGAACGGCTCAATGGAATGTTTGCCTTTGCCGTCTGGGATCGAACCGACCGCCGGTTGTCGCTTGTACGTGATCGCGTGGGGATCAAACCGCTGTACTACGGTTGGGCGGGGACGACGTTTCTGTTCGGCTCGGAGTTGTCGGCACTCAGAGAACACCCCGATTTCACCGGCGAGATCGATCGTGACTCGCTCGCGCTGTTTCTGGAAAACGGGTATGTTCCATCGCCCTGTTGCATCTATCGCAATGTTGAAAAATTGCGACCGGGACAGCTGTTGGAGATTGCACCGCCGTTCACCTGGGAAACGACTTCTGTTCGCAGCTACTGGTCTTTCCGCGATGTTGCCGCAACCGCCGCCGAACACGGACGGACTCTCAGCCCGACAGCACGAATGCAACAGATGCAGGAACTGCTGACCGACTCCGTGAAATCTCGGTTGATGGCCGACGTTCCCGTGGGGGCGTTTCTCTCGGGAGGAATCGACTCGTCGGTCGTTGTCTCCGTGGCGGCAAATGAAGGTGGTGTTCCGTTGCGGACGTTCACAATCGGTTTCGAGGAACCCGAATTCGATGAGTCGCGTGCTGCCACCGCGACCGCCCGGCACCTGGGAGTCGAACACATTCTGCACATCGTCACACCCACCGAGGCGATGCAGGTTATCGAATCGATTCCGGAAGTGTTCGATGAACCGTTCGCCGATCCGTCACAGATTCCGACTTATCTGGTTTCAAAACTGGCGCGAGAACACGCGGTGGTTTGTCTCTCTGGAGACGGCGGCGACGAGTTGCTGGGCGGCTACGATCGCTACAGCCACCTTGATAATATCCGCCGCAAGATCGCGAGGTTCCCGCGTCGTTTACGAAAACCAATGGGCGGACTCTACGATGTCCTGCGGAACCGGCTGTTAAGAGGAAGGACCGAATCGGGACTGATTGCCCGTGTCACGGCAGCCGCCAACGACTGCGAACTGTATTCGATACTGCACCGACATTGGGACCAGGGCAGCTTAGCGGTACTCGACGGCAACGCGAATCGCACTCATTTTCGCCCGACGGACCTCTGGACGGACTTCGGCAGTTATTTCGAAAGCATGATGGCGTACGACACGCAGACCTACCTGCCCGACGATGTTCTCTGCAAGGTCGATCGAGCGAGCATGGCCCACGGCTTGGAAGTTCGCGTTCCTCTGCTCGATCATCGTATCGTGGAGCATGCATGGACGTTTCCGCTTGATGAGAAGGTCGAGGGAGGCACGGGGAAACAGCCGTTGCGAAAACTCCTGGCCGAATTCGTACCGAAGTCGCTGTTCGACCGGCCGAAGATTGGGTTTGGAATTCCGTTGGGGAAATGGCTGCGCGGCCCGTTGCGCGATTGGGCCGAAAGTCTGTTGGACGATAACCGACTTCGCGAGGAAGGATGGCTGCAACCGGAAGTCGTCCGCAAGAAATGGGATGAACACCTGTCGGAAGAATTCGATTGGCAGTACTTGCTGTGGAACGTGCTGATGTTTCAAACGTGGCTCGAACGGACGACAACGCCGAACGAATCGTCACGCGTTTCGGAGTATGAAACATGAAACAGCGAGTATTATTCGCGATCGACGAAATGTCGGGCGGCGGCAGTCAGCGGCAAATTCTCGGGATTTTGAAACATTTGAATCGCCAGAACTTTGAGCCAGAACTGTACGTCGTTTCCGACCACGGGGAATTGCTCAGCGAAGTTCCTGCCGATGTCCCAATCCATATCTTCGAACGACGACATTCGGCGCCGATCGGCCGACTTCCGGGTTCGGGTTTTCGTGCGCGTGCGCGCGACTTGGCGAAACTCCTCGACGAACGTCAGATTCAGCTCATCTACGATAGAACGTATCACACGACGCTGATTACGGGTGCGGCGACGCGAAAACGTCCAACGCCGCGCATCTCCGTCATTGTGACCGATCCCAAACTCGACTTCGACACCAATCCAGAGCGGTTTCGAAGGATCAAACGACGGCTGTTGAGAAACGCCTATCGCGACGCCGACGTCGTTGCAGCCGTCTCTGAAGGGGTCCGTACTGCAGCGGCCGCCTATCACCGCATCCCACTAGACCGAATCGAGACCGTCTACAACTTTTTTGACGTCGATCAGATCGACCGTTTGTCTCGCCAAGAGCTTCCAGGGCAACAGGCACGCGACAAGAATGTTTTTGGCGTCGCAGCCGCCGGCCGATTGCATCGGCAGAAGGGTTTCGATGTCCTGATTGCGGCGGCACGCGAGGTCGTCCACGAGTACGGCCACCAGCAGTTTTCGCTTGTAATCCTGGGGACTGGAGAGAGCCGTTCTCAATTGGAACAACAATTACGGGAAGCTCGTTTGGAAGCTCATGTCCAATTAGCCGGCTTTCAGATCAACCCGCTGCCAATTTATCGTGACTCCGATCTGTTTGTGCTCTCATCCCGATACGAAGGAATGCCCAATGCGCTGGTGGAAGCGATGCTTTGTGAAGTTCCGGTGATTTCGACCGATTGCCCCAGCGGACCCAGCGAGATTCTACAAGGTGGCCAATTGGGTGGATTGGTTCCCGTCGAAGATGCATCGGCCCTGGCCGCAGCCATCGACGACGCTATCACGAATCATCCGCAATGGCAGCAACGCAGCGAGGAAGCCCGCGCCCGAATTGTTGAACGATTTTCGGCGGAATCCGGCATCGAGCGAGTCGCAGAACTTTTCGAGCGCGCGATCGCTCGCTTTGGAGAAACGGGCCGATGATGCATTTCTGATCGCGCGAAAACTCATCGCAACGATTCACCCGGGGCTGAGCGTGGTTGAATTCCATCGCAGAGTTTTTCTGCGATCAATTTCGCTGCAAGCCGGTGACCGTCGGCGTTCCAATGTCCTCGGCCCTTTGCAGTGTTCGAGAAGCCGTGGAGAAACAAATTGTCTCGCTGTGCGGCCTGGGCCATTGGTTTGCCGAGACTGATTGCTGTTATCCCTTTACGATTCGCGAGAGCTTCGATTCTCTGCTCGAAATAGAACAGGTCGGTGACGCCCAGCTGTTTTCGGAATTCCTCGCGAACCGACTCTCGAGGGTCAACTTGAATTCCATTTGAACCGGCGACCAGAACAAACGGCACGGCACGTTGCTGCACTTCTTTATGAATCTCGACGACCAGCCGTTCCGTCAATTCCCAGGCGTCCCGCCAAGTCGCCGTCTCGGGCTGAACGTAGCAGATATTCTCGATGTTGTTTCGGCTCGACGAATCCGAATCGTCGTCAGTTCTTGTCCGCCCAGTCCCATTGCGAACTCGGCTGTAAAGCTGCAGCACACGACTGCGATTGATGCAAGCAACCTTAAACCGCGTGGAAGCCTTATTTGCATAGATGTACGACGGGTGTTGTCGGAAGGTGTTGTCCAATTCGAGGCGGTCGTCTTTCAGTGAGAAGAACGGTCGGACGACGCTGTTGGTGAGTTGACGTGAATTGTCGGCCAAGTCGTTGTGCGGGCACATCAACAAAATGACCATGTCCGGTTCGTAGTCCCAGACATAGTGCCGCAGCATCAGCAACTGCTGACCGGTCCCAAAACCCGATACGCCGAAGCCCAGGACCTCGACATTCTTCTGGCCCGAAAAATCACAATCTGCCAGTTCACTTTCCAGCACCGACCAAAACGCGTTTTCCAGCGGGACCTGAAGTGCTTCAACATACGAGTCGCCCAGCACGGCAATCCGAAACGTTCCTGCCGGCTTCGCGTGCTTGCGTTCAATATCCCGAAATCCGGCACTGTTGATTCGAAACTGAGCCTGGCCTTCCTTAGTCCACATCCCCTCGAAACCGGTTTGCAATCGTGTGCCGACGAATTGATCGGGAACGTAGATTTGCGGCTCGCTGAACGTCATCACTCGCAGCACGCACTCAGCAACCAACAGACCGGCCAGCAGACCGCCGCAGACGAGCATCACACGCCCGACGGCTTTCTTCCGGCGAGTTTTTTGCGGGCTGACGGCGTTCATTCGTAAAACGGTTATCGCGGAGTTTTCAAAGTGAGACGCGCATCAATGTCTTCCTGCACCGATTATACCCGGTCGCCCTCGAGAATGTTGATCTGGTTGAAGTGAAGGACAATGAAAAGACCAAAGGTTGGCGCGATCCGCTTTTGTGTGTCGTCCGTCGTTGTATGAGTTCGACGCGCAACAAATGCACCGCAGCCCGCCTAATGCCTTGAAGAAATCCGCAAAGTACCTCTTGCGTAAACGATCGCATTGACTGCCGGTGGCGGGCGAATTACAGTGGATTCACCGTCCATTTCACCCGCCGTTCTCGAATTGAAACTCATGCTAGCCAAGCGAATCATTCCCTGTCTCGACGTCCATGGTGGGCGTGTGGTGAAGGGCATTAATTTTCTCAATCTGCAGGATGCCGGTGACCCGGTCGAGGTGGCAACGCGGTACGAAGGCGAGGGGGCCGACGAACTGGTGTTTCTCGATATTACCGCCAGCCACGAAGAGCGGGAGATCATGCTCGATGTGGTGCGAAGAACGTCGGAGGCGGTGTTCATGCCGCTAACTGTCGGCGGAGGCATCCGCACGCTGGACGACATTCGCACGCTGCTGAAAGCCGGCTGCGACAAGGTGTCGATCAACTCGGCAGCGGTCACGAATCCCGAGTTCATTCGCGAGGCCGCCTTGCGGTTCGGCAGCCAATGCATTGTGGTGAACATTGACCCCAAGCGGATTGCGGTGAAAGATGAACGGGACTTCCCCGACGTCGCTGATCACCTGCGGGTTCAGCCGCATCCGTCGCTCGATACAGGCGGCGAGCCGGTCTTCTGGGACGTTCACATCAATGGCGGTCGCATTCCGACCGGACTGGATGCGGTCGAATGGGCGCGGGAAGTTGAACGGTTGGGGGCAGGAGAAATCGTACTGACGTCGATGGATGCCGACGGAACCAAGGACGGATACGATCTGCAAATCACGCGGGCGGTTGCCGATGCGGTGACGATTCCCGTCGTTGCCAGCGGCGGTGCCGGCGGCCCGGAACATCTCTTCGAGGCATTAACCGAGGGCGGTGCCAGTGCGGCATTGGCAGCGAGCATCTTTCACTACGGCACCTACACAATCGACGAAACAAAACATTTCCTGGCAGAGCGGGGAGTCCCCGTGCGGTTTAATGTCACTGTTTAATGTCACGGTATAATGGAGTGCACGCTGAGCCGCGTTTTGACAAATAGTCAGCCATCTGGGGGCGGACGTTTTCGTTTCGATTCCCACTAGCAGAGCGAGACAACGTTATGGCAATGATCTCAGAATTCACAAAATCGATCTTCAAGAGCGGCCAGGAAATCGAAATCAATAAGATTTTTCGACTGGCGATTAAGCATGACGCTTCCGATATTCATCTGCAGGTAAACCGGCCGCCGGTGTTGCGTGTCAAGGGGACGCTGCGCGAACTACAGATGGATCCCATTGGGGAAGAACAGATGGTCGATCTCTGTTTTGCGATGATGGATCAGCGGAACCTCGACATTTTTCACCGAGACGGCGGGGCGGACTTTTCCAAGGTCGTCGATGATGAAGACGGCGATCCTTGGCGGTTTCGTGTGAATTTGTTTACGCAACTTGGACAGGTCGGTATGGTCGCCCGAAAGATCGAGCGGTTCATCCCACCGTTTGAAAAACTCTACCTGCCGCCCGTGATGGAAAGTCTCTGCAAGTACGACCAGGGCATGGTGCTGCTGTCCGGCGTGACCGGTAGCGGCAAGAGTACGACGATCGCGTCGATGCTGGACTGGATCAACCACAATTACCGCAAGCACATTTTGACGCTTGAAGACCCGATCGAATTTGTCTACACGTCCGATAAGTGTCTGATCAACCAGCGGGAAATCGGCCAGGACGTCGTCGATTTTTCTGTGTCAATGAAGCATGCCGTGCGTGAAGACCCCGACATTATGCTGGTGGGCGAAATGCGTGACCAGGAAACTTTTGAGACGGCGATTCACGCAGCCGAGACCGGTCACCTCGTCTTCGGGACGATTCACGCAGCCGGTGCACCGGGAACGATCAGCCGTATTCTCGATCTCTTTCCCGCCAGCATGCACTCCGCGATTCGGGCCAGTATTGCGATGAACATGCGGGCCATTGTCGGGCAGAAACTACTCAAAACGATTGTCGATGTCCCGGGACGCGTGCCGATCGTCGAAATCATGACATTCAACCCCACGGTCCGAAAACTGGTGATGGAAAACCAGGACGAGAAACTTCCTGCCGCCATCCGCATCGGCAAGGACGAAGGGATGCAGGTCTTCAACGACAGTTTGCACGGCTTCATCGAACAGGAATACATCAGCCGTGCCGCAGCTTTCGAGGTATCACCGAACGTCGAAGAGTTGAAGATGACGCTCAAGGGCATTCAGGTGAAGGCCGCCGCGATTCTGTAGCGTGTGCATGCGGACCGCGCCGTGCGGTTATCATCCTCGACGGAATCGCTACGGAATCATTCACTTCAAACCGGAAAGGTAGGCCAACAGGTCGGCGACCTGTTGGCCCGTCATTTCTCGCAGCAGTAATTCCGGCATCAGCGATTTTCGCTGTGGAACGATAAGTTCCACTTCATTGGCCGGAATGTGAATCTGTTTGCCTTCGCTATCCTTGAGAATGATCTCCGCATCGGTTCGCTTGACGAGCAGACCGGTATGGATGCGGCCCGCCGTCGTTTCAACAATGTAAACCACCCATTCCTTTTCGATTTTCTTCGACGGTTCGAGGATTGTTTCCAGCAACTGGACCCGATTGTATTTCTTGCCAATCTTGTTCAACTCGGGGCCGACCTGTTTTCCCTCATCGCCAATCTGATGGCAACTCTTGCACTGGACGCCGGCCGCTTGGAAGAAAACAGCCTTGCCGCGAGCGGCGTCGCCGTCCAACGCGAGAATCTCTTCCGATTTCACCACATTGCCCAAACGCTTCACGCGTTTTTCTTCAGGAAGAAATCGCTCGAACAAGCCACGGACTTCCTCCGCCGGATGCGCGGTTGCCTTCGCGACGATTTGCCGATTTACCGCCGGGGCGAAGCGGTCGGCATCGACTGCTGACAGCAACATCAGCGCACCGCTCGTGGTGGAGAGTAGTTGATCGAGGGCTGCTGCATCGCCGGCTGTGGTCAAGTTCGCCATCGCCTGCTTTTGTATTGAACGCAGTTTGGGGGTCGGCTCGTACTGGCCATCTTCGTCCTCCG
>CAUZOL010000092.1:0-20803 GCA_963581435.1 Planctomycetota bacterium | reverse complement strand
AGCCGAATCCGCGGTTACGTCTCGACGCTCCGCAAAAACGACCTGAAAATCCTGGACGGCATCCAATCCGCCTTCCACCAGTCCCCCAACCGGCCAGCGCACATCTTCGTCACTGGGTAGTTACAATGAAGATATCGAGCTCGATCTGATCCGCGATTTCTTCCAGGGCGTCATTGAGCGGGATATTATCAAAGTCGAGTTCATCGATCCGTGTGGCCAGTTTGGTTTCGACGGCCTCGCGCTGGGGATCTCTCGTGCTTTCCGGGGCGGCGGGGGCTTCAGAACCCATTCCAGGAGGGCTATAGTTCGGCACCGCCGGTTGTTGCGCGGCGAGACGGGGGACCATGTTGCCGCCGGGGTCGGCGGGCCACATTGCGAATGAGATGAGAATGACCGCCGAGGCAGCCGCGATGGAAGCGAGTGTGCAACGCATGAGAATTCTCCTTCGTCGTCGATGGGCCAGTTGGGTGAAATGAGTGGCCAGTTCGGCAGCGTCGCCGAACTCGTCCAGGGCTTGACGAATGGCTGCTTCCTGCGAGAGTCCGCTTGCAGTCAGTTCGTCGAGCCGTTCTTCGAGGTGATCGCGCAGTTCGTCAGAGATTTCACTGCGCTGGCCCGCGTTGAGCCGCAGAAAGCGGCCCAAAAGCGAAAGGTAAAGCTCAAATTCCTGTTTCGACATAGCAGGTGATTCTCCTGCAAGAACAATTGGTGAAGTGAACGCGTCATGCCGGCTCTGGTGGTACGGCCAGAATTGGTTTCAGCATCTCCATTAGACATTGCGAATACTCGTACCACTGATTCGCTTGCTGTTTGAGCCGGCGGTGTCCGGCCGCCGTCAGTTCGTACCATTTGCGTCGGCGGCCGGTGGAATCGTCCCAGCGGCATTTGATCAGCTTGTCGTCTTCCAGCCGATGCAATAGCGGGTACATGGTGCCCGCTTTTATGTCGATCATGCCGCGGCTTGCCTCGTGCAGGTTTCGGCCAATCAAATAGCCATACATCGGCTCTGCCGACAGCACGGAGAGCACCATCAGATCGAGGCTGCCTCGCATCAGTTCCGGGCCAAACTTCTCCGTCATTCCATTGCTCCCTGCATGGGTTGTATAGCTACATATATAGCCACGCTACACATGGGCGTCAAGCTGCAATTGACGAATTTTGGGAATCCCACGACACTTCCGACAGATTGGCAAGCGAATTTGGAAAAGTCGATGGAGTGACCGGAGATGGACTGGCGGCGGTGGCGGCATCGGGGTGAGTACCTGATTTTTCGGGTGATAGTTTGCGTGGTCGGCGCATTGCCGACGCGGACGATTGCGTGGATCTCGTCTGGTCTCGCGTTCGTTTTCTGCCGGCTGTTGCCCCGCAAGTTGACGCGATACGAGATTGCTCGCGCGAACATTCGGCAGGCCTTTGGTGAACGTTACAGTGAAACGGAGATCGACCGCATCATCTACGGCATGTGGTTGCATCTGTTTCGGATGGTGACCGAGATTGTGCAACTGCCGCGAAAACTGCGGCTTTACAATTGCAGCGACGTGATTGAGTTTCGTCACCGGGACGAGTTGGTCCGCGCGCTCTGTACGGGGCGACCGGTGATTGTTCTCAGCGGACATTTCGGCAACTGGGAGATGGCAACCGCCGCGCTCGGGCAGTTTGGGTTTCCGGCCGGCGTGGTGGCTCGCGACCTCGACAATCCGTATCTGCACAATTGGTTCGCCCGCTGGCGGCAGGCGACCGGGCATCGGCTGATTTCCAAGAAGGGCGGCGCGAACGACATGGTCGCCTTCATGCAGAACGGCGGCAGCCTGGCAATGCTCGCCGACCAGGATGCCGGATCACGCGGGCTGTTTGTGCCATTCTTCGGGAAGCCGGCATCGACGTTTAAATCGATCGCGCTGCTGGCATTGCAATATCGGGCTTTGATCTGTGTCTGTTATTCGCGGCGGCTGGACGATGACTTTGAAAACAACCACTGGGTAAAATACGAAGCCGGTTGCGGAGAGATCATCGACCCCGACGACTACGACGATGCCGATGCCGTCCGGCAGATTACCGAGCGGTATACGTCGGCATTGGAACGGGCCGTCGAGTTGTCGCCCGAACAATACTTCTGGGTGCATCGCCGCTGGAAAAGCGTACCGGGACAACGGCGACGGCGAGCGAAGAAGGTGGCGTGACGGAACGCTGAACCCTTGCTTGCGCGACGGGCTGGTCGCTTGCGCTGCGGGCTGGCTTAACGTAACATGAACGCAGTCACCACGAACCTGTTGGGGCGTTTCGCATGGTTGAGAGAATTCGCATTGCCGCCGTGACGGATGTGCCGCCCGGATCGGGCAAGGAATTGACGGCAGGCGGTCGGGTGATTGCGTTGTACAACGTCGATGGAGAGTTTCACGCGTTAGACGGCGTGTGTCCGCATGCCGGCGGTCCGCTGGGCGAGGGGGAACTGTCTGGCAACATCGTCACCTGTCCCTGGCATGGGTGGCAGTTTGATGTGACGACGGGGACGCATTGCTTAAACGCGAACCTCGTGCATCCTTCGCTGCCGATTTCGGTCGACAAGGGCGAGGTGTTTGTCGAACTGCCCTGAAGATTCCCGCCGGGCGCGGCCGGCGGGCTTTTTACGCGGCTTGATCGTGTATGTCGTCGTCGGTTGGCGACGTCTCGTCCGCCTTTTCTTCCGCGGTCTTTTCTTCCGCCGTTTCTTCTTCGTTCGTTTCTTCGCGGGCTGGATTGGTGCCGAAGGATTGCTTGCCTTCGATGATCGAAGCGGCATCGAATCGGCGGCCGAAGTAGAGTTCCATGGCCGTTGGATCGTTCAACACGGTTTCCGCGTCGCCGCTGACGACGACTTTTCCAGCGCAAACAATGTAGCTGCGATCGGTCACCGTCAAAGTTTCGCGTTCGCGATGGTCGGTGAGGAGGACGGCAATGCCGCTGCTGCAGAGGTCGGCAATGATGTCCTGAATGCTATGGATTGTCACGGGATCGATGCCGGTGAACGGTTCGTCGAGCAAAATGAGTGCCGGCTTGCTGGCCAGGCAGCGGGCAATTTCCAGCCGTCGCCGCTCACCGCCGGAAAGCGTACCGGCCGACTGCTTTCGTTTTTCTTCGAGGCCGAATTGGCCGAGCAGTGTGGTGATGCGTTTTTCGCGTTCGGGGCGGCTCAACTTCAAATATTCGAGAATTGCCCGCAGGTTCTGCTCGACGGACAGTTTGCGGAAGATGCTGTCGTCCTGCGGCAAGAAACCCATTCCGTGCCGGGCGCGCTTATACATGGGCCAGCGGGTCACGTCATCGCCGGCAAGCAGCACGCGTCCTTCGGTCGCGCCGATGAGACCGCAGGCCATGCGGAATGTTGTGGTCTTGCCGGCTCCGTTCGGTCCGAGTAGGCCGACGATTTCTCCGCGTTCGACGTAGAAATCAATGCCATCGACGGCGCGTTTGCCGGGGTAATCCTTCACCATACCGAAACATTCAAGAATGGGCATCGCATCGTCCTCCTTGACGACTTTTAGCTTTCAGCTAACAGCGGTCAGCTTTCAGCGGAACTTTCGAGCAACCGCTCGAAGCGGGAACTCAATTTGCTGACGGCTGATTGCTGACAGCTCTGCTATCGAATCCGGTGCATTCGAAATACGTTGGGATAAAACGGGACGGTGAACTTTGTGTATGGGGCTTCCGGAGGGTTGCGCTGTTCCGGATACTCACCCGGACCGCTGCGATGGTAGGAAAGCCATTTGAGCGGCCCCGGAATTCCGTAGCCGCGGCCGCCGTTCATGAAGGGAATGCCGTGTGGCCAGTAGACGAAGAATGCCTTTCCGACCAGCGCCGATCGCGGCACGGCATGCCGGTTTTTCGCGCCGCGGGTGTTCGGCCACAGTCGGCCGTCGAGGCTATGTGGGCTGTTGTCGCCCATCATAAAGAACTCATCGGGGCTGAGCGCATCGAAGTTCGCGACCGCACGTTTGGATTCAAACTCCTCAAACCATGCCTGCGGATCGTACAGCAGATCGCGTAGCTTGAGATAATTGTTCTCGTTGTCGTACGCGTTGCTGGTCGACCCGCCGTATTCGTACTGTTTGCCGTTTTCAGTTTCCGCATCGGAGCGGTAATAAACATCGCGCTGCAACAGCAGCCCGGACACTTTCAGTTGGCATCCGTTGGCCGCAATGCCAACGGGCGCCAGATCCACATCGCCAGGACCGGGATGCGCGGGGAGCGGGTACTCGGTGTTGCCGTCAAACTCGACGAGCGAATCGTCGATCCACAGACACAGTCGTTGATCGACGTTGGCGAACGAAATGGAATGCTTGCCACTTCCCTGCAGATTCGTTTGGGCGGTTGCGAGTTGCCGTTCTTCGTACGGCGGGTCGCGTTTCATTCCGGTTTCGATGTAGTACAGCGTCGCCTTGCCGGTTTTTAAATCGAATCGACAGCGGTGGCGATAGTCGCCATCGGTGAGTTCGATCTGCAACTCGCCCTCTGCTTTTTCGATTTCCACGTCAAAGTTAATCGTCAGATCGCTGACCCAAAAGGCATCGTCACGACCGCTGGCACGACCACCGCGTTGCGTGTAGGCGTTGTAGGGACAGAAATCTGAAATCAGCATCGGCCCCCGATCGGTGGTCAGCGGACGCTCTGCTGCGTAGGCATCCCAGTCATCCTGCGACGGAACAAAATGGCGATAGCGAATCCAACGTTCCTCGTCGCTGCCGGCTCCGTCGATCTGAAAGGTGCGGGCTTGGTAGTCGGCCTCCCAGCCGTCGGCATCACTCGACCAGCGACTGCCATCCGGCGCGTCTGATTTCAGCGCTGCCCAGCGTTCGGGCCAACCTTTTTTGATTAAACCGCGGGCCGGCTTCTCGTTGTCGTGCACCAGCAACTGCAACACGCGTTGCTTGTTGGGGTCGTCTTTATGAGCGACGCGGAACGGTTCCGTCTCTCCTTTGCGAGTGAATATGTCTCCCCATTCAATCTTGATTTCCTCGCCCGGCAGTCCGACCAACCGTTTGATGTAGTTGGTTTTCGGGTCCTCGGGGAATTTGAAGACGACAATGTCCCACCGCTCTGGTTCCCAGAATTCGTAGGGGAATTTGTTGACCAGAATGCGATCGCCTTTGAATCCCGGGAGACCATCCGGCCGTGTTGCCGCATCGAAGATCTGGTTGTTGTAACGGCAATTCGGACACAGCGCCGACGTAATTCGCTGCGAGGGAACATAGTATTCGGTGTTCCTGTCGAGTTCGCTGCTGGCGCCGACGACCGAGTGCGTGCCACATTCTGGACAGGTAAAATCGATGTGCCGTCCGTAAAGCGTTGGTGCCATCGAGCCGGTGGGAATGACGAACGCTTCAGCTTCGAACGTGCGAACGAGGAACGCCAGAATGAAAGCGACCACCACCGATTCGATGGTTTCACGCGTGCCATCGGAACGTGCGGGGCGTTTGTCGTCTTGCGTTTTATTCTTCGACGGTGTCGATTTGTCGGCCACGTCGGCCGGCTTCTCGGTTTTGGATGGCTTTGCCATTGCTGAATCGAACTCCGAAAGACTGAATCGGGCAATTACCAGCCCGCCGCGCAAGTCAGGGTTTTTGGTCACGACCGGCGTCGATACCCTTGCTTGCGCTGCGGGCTGGTTTCATAACGTCCCACATGCCCCGTAGGATCAACGAATATACCGAATTCTAGAGAAGTCCGGAACGCGGAAGTAGGCATCGCGCTTGCCGAAACGTACTTTTCCCGGCTTTGAGGGTAGGTGAACAAGAAACGGCTTACCAATAAACAGCCGGCCACTGAGTGCTCCGTCCGACCAGCTGCGGCTGTCGAGTGAAACCGGACTGTTGTCCCCCAGCACAAAATATTCGTTGTCGCCAAGTTGATACGGCTCTTCGATTGCGTTCACACCTCTGCCACGGGTGTAGAAAACGTCGCGGTACAACTTCACGGCCGAAACGCCGACGTTCAGCCCACGCGCACCGAAACGAACCGGCGACGTGGATGGCGATACCAGTCCAGATGACTCGGGAAACGGCCAGGGTTCAAACGGCAGTTGACCGTTCAGTGTCACGAGAGCCTGCCGGTCGAAAAGCGACACTTCCAGATGAATTGGCCGGCCAGCATCCAGATATTCTTTGGTGATCGGGCAGCGGCGAACAACTTTTGCCGGTCGACCGCACATCAGACGGACTTCCCGCTGTGTTGGGTCGATCACGCAACTGACGGTGATGTCACCATCGGTCATCTGCATGGTGAACTCACCGTTTCCCCCGTGAATTTGTACGGTGGCCGAGATCATCAAATCGCGAATGGTGTGTCCTGCCGTCATGCCGTCGGCTCGATTGTAGCCGTAGACGTCGGCCACCGGAGAGAGTCGTGGCGGCTGCTCACGTTTCCGCGCTCGAACCCAGTGCCGATATTGCACCCAGGCAGGTTGCTGAATATCGGCTCCGGTCGCATCCGTTTGGGTTGCATCGAGATGAAATCCCTCAGCGGACAAATTCCAGGGAATTCGCGCCGGTTCGGCAGTCCAGCGATCCTGCCACCCGGCATCGTCATCCGGTCGAAACGAATTGTCGAAAACGGGAATCCTCATCGCCCTTTGGGTGGCGAGGCTCTTGCGGCATATCTTATCGCCGACATAGACATCGCCGTCGATTACCTGAATCGATTCGCCCGGCAAGCCAACAACGCGTTTCACGTACGCCTGGGCCGGTTTGTAGGGGTTTCGGAAGACGGCCACTTCCCACCGCTTGGGAGACGCCATCAGGAATGCGTGCTTGTGAACCAATAACTGATCGCCCTGGCTGCGCGGCACCGTGCTGGTGTCGATCGGTCCCTGACCGCAATTCGGACAGAAGGCCGGATCGCTGTGGCGAGACGGTTTCCGAGGATCGTCCGTCTCGTCTGCCGCCGATCTTGACGAGTCATGCGTGTCGGTCACGTCGCCGACGGCAAACGGAAATCGACAGGAAGGACAGACGACACGTTTGTGAAAACCGAACAACGTCGGTGCCATCGAACCGGTCGAGATCATGTAGCCTTCGACCTGAAAGGCACGAAACAGAATGACGGCCAACGCCAGACAGATCAGGGCTTCGATGAGCTGCCGCCCACCGCCAGCGCCGCCGCGTTCTTCTGCAGGTGGCGCGGCACTTTGCGGGGTCATGTTGTGCGTGTCGGGGTCGGTCATCCGCGGTGTCGATGCGCAAAAGTGAGCTGTCACGCCGGTTGGCTTCAATCAAGCCGTCCCAAATCCGCCACTCAGCCTATTCTAGGCGACATGGCTGAACCGGGAAACACCGGAATTGGTGAATGGGGGAAGAGCCCGACAGACGCGGGGACAAGCCCCGCGGCTCGCTTGCGTCAACGACCCACGATGTTCTCGCAACGGGTGCCACTGGCGTGTCGCCAGTGTATCGCGGTAGGCACTGGCGACACGCCAGTGGCACCCCAACCCATCGATCAAGATTTGGGTCGCATTCACTGCTGTCAATCGTCGTTGCCGACGTCGAGGACGGCTAGAAACGCTGTTTGCGGAATCTCAACCTGCCCGAATTGCTTCATCCGCTTCTTGCCCGCTTTCTGTTTCGCCCACAGTTTACGTTTGCGGGTGATGTCGCCGCCGTAACATTTGGCCGTCACATTCTTTCGCAACGCGGAAATCGTCTCGCGGGCGATAATTCGTCCGCCGATGGCCGCTTGCAGAGGGATTTCGAACTGGTGCTTCGAGATTTCGCCCTTCAACCGCTTACACAACGACCGTCCGCGTTTGTCGGCGTTCGAGCGGTGCACGATTGTCGAAAGCGCATCGACGCGGACACCTTTGACCAGAACGTCGAGTTTCACCAGATCGGCCTCACGAAAACCGATGACCTCGTAGTCCATTGTGCCGTAGCCGCGGGTGGCGCTCTTCAGTTTGTCGTGCATGTCGTACACGATTTCGCCCAACGGCAGTTCGTACACAATTTGGGCACGCTGCGTTCCCAAATACTCAGTGCTGCAATAGGTGCCGCGCCGGTCTTCACACAACTGCATGATGACACCGATGCTTTGGCTGGGCAGAATGAAATTAACTCTTGCCATCGGTTCGCGGAATTCTTTAATCTTCCCGGAATCCGGTACCTCTTGCGGGTTGTCGACATGCAGAACCTCTCCGGATTGCGTCAAAATCTCGTACGAGACATTCGGTGCCGTCTGAATAAGATCGATGTCCTGTTCCCGTTCGAGCCGCTGCTGAATGATCTCCATGTGCAGCATGCCGAGAAACCCGCAACGAAATCCAAACCCGAGCGCCTCGCTCGTTTCCGGCTGGAAGGTCAAACTGGCATCGTTCAGGCCCAGCTTCTGTAATTCATCGCGCAGCTTTTCAAAGTCCCCTCCATCGGTGGGGTACATTCCGCAGAAAACCATCTGCTGCGGCTGTTGATAACCGGGCAACGCCGAATCGGGAGATTGCGACGGGTCGGCGACGGTGTCCCCGACGTGAACATGGCCCAAGTCCTTGATGCCGGCCAACACGTAACCCACCTGACCCGGTCCGAGTTTCTCGCATGCGGCCATTTCCGGACGAAACTGCCCCATTTCGATGACGCTGTGCTTTGCTTGTTCGCGCAGAAACTGAATCGGTTGTCCCTTGTGAATTGTCCCATCGACGACGCGGACGTAGGTCATCACGCCGCGATAACCGTCGTACTTGCTATCGAACACCAGTGCGCGAAGCGGGTCGTCGGGTTGGCCTGCCGGAGCTGGAATGCGTTCGACGATGGCCTGCAGAACGTCTTCGATCCCGATGCCCTGTTTTGCGCTCACCATCAGAGCATCGTCTGCTTCAAGGCCCAGAACTGTTTCAATCTCTTCAAGAACTTCGTCAATGCGGGTCACCGGCAAGTCGATTTTGTTGATGACCGGAATGATTTGCAGGTCGGCTTCCAAAGCGGCATAGGCATTGGCCACCGTTTGCGCCTGAACCCCCTGAAAAGCATCGACCAATAACAACGCCCCTTCACATGCGGCGAGGCTGCGCGACACTTCGTAATGGAAATCGACGTGTCCCGGCGTGTCGATCAAATTCAATTCGTAGGTCTTGCCTTCGTGCTTGTAATCGATGGCAACCGTCCGCGCTTTCACGGTGATTCCTCGATCGCGCTCGATGTCGAGGTCGTCGAGAATCTGCTCCTTGAACTCGCGCTCGGAAATTGCCCCCGTCTTCAGCAACAGCTGATCGGCGAGCGTACTCTTACCATGATCGATGTGCGCGATGATCGAAAAATTGCGAATACGTGCAGCGTCCATTGACGGGTTTCGTTCCAGGAGAGGTGGTCGTGAGGCCGAACGACTTCGGTCGGCGGGGGGAGAAATCCTGCGGCAACAGCAGGCACGACCGTCACGCCTCACCGTTGGGCAGGCATCGTGTAACGGAAGTTCAGGTGGGTAATTGAATCATGGATTATACCGAACTGTCGCAGAACGGTCGAGGGCGGCGATACGCCCCGTTACTGTTTGGCATACCTGCTGGCACAAACCTGCCAATTTCTGCATAATGCGGCCTTGTGTATTTTGTTCAGAAGAATCAAACACTCAATGGAATGTTCACATGCGATTTCTGGTCGGCTGGGACGAACCGTCGGAAGCTGAGTTGATCTCTCTCTATTTGAACGGGGACGGCATCGAGGCGATTCTCGCAGACGGTAGCGACCAATTGTTGCAGCTTGCGGGGGACGGGACCCAATGGGACGCGATCCTGATGACGACCGATACTCCCGATACGGCGACGGCGTTCGAGCACTTTAAGAAGGTCCGCCAAGCGGCCCCCAACAGCCCCGTTGTGGGGGCGTGTCAAGCCGATGCCGTCTTCAGCGTCGCCCAGTTTATGACCAACGGCTTGCGGACCTACGTGATTCGCGACGTGGCTGGCGATTACATGTTCCTGCTGAGGGCCACGCTGGAGAGTACCGTCGAAGCCGTGCGAGCAGAGCGTGAGCGGTTGGTTTCCGAGAAACTGCGACAGGAAATCGAATCGGTCCGTAAACTGCAGGAATCGATCATTCCCGCCAAGCTGCAAAGCCCCAATGGCTACAACATTTGCGCCCGATATGAATCGGCGCAAATTCGCGTGATGGGCGGCCAACCAGTCACGCTGGCCGGAGGTGATTATTACGATGTCTTCATGCTCGATGAAAACAGTATCGTGCTGCTCGTAGGCGATGCATCGGGACACGGTATGCGTGCCTGCATGTCAATTATGACAATGCACACGTTGGTCAGCACGATTCGCGACCGCAAGTTCGAGGACACGAGTGCGTTCGTTGCCGACATCAACCGTTGGTTATGCGGGCAGAGCATCGTTCATGACGAGGGGGGATTCATCACGCTGCTGTACGCCATTCTTCGCACCGACACGAACGAACTGCAGTGGAGTTCGGCCGGGCATCCCGTGCCGATTCTGCAGCATCTCGGCGAGAATCGTGTCGAGTCGTTGGGAACGTTGGATCACGGCGGGCTGCCGCTGGGAGTACTGGACGATGCGGAATACGAGACGTACACCAGCAAGATTCCCCCGAACAGCCGGCTGCTGATTTACACCGACGGATTGGAAGAAGCGTTTCCCGACGGTGCCGATGTGCACGGAGAATTCGGCGTCAAAGGCATCATGGAAACCATGGCGGCGTCGCCGAAAAGCAAACTCGAAGACGCCATGCTGGAGTTGTTCGACGCTTCCAACGCTTTCACCGAAGGCGCAGGACGCCACGACGACACATCCGTCCTGATGCTCGATCGGGCGTAACGCGGCAGCTATCGAAGCTCTGATTTTCGATCTCACGTCTCAAAGCCCTCGGGCTGCGGCCCGAGGGATCAAACGGAAATAGGGATCAGTTCGCCGGGACCGACTGCCCGCGATTCACGTCGGGGACGTGTGCAGGATCGGCATTAGCCGGCTCGACGGCGAGTTCAGGCGCCGCTGAGACCCTCGACCATTCCGCTGGCCCGTTGCCGTATGTCGGCAGTTGGGCCGTCGCGGAATAAGGGGCAATCGACAGGTCGGGAGAATTGAATGCCGTGCGGTTGATCGATTGCCGACCAAGTGTTGCCATCCGTGATTGGACTTTCGGCTGCAGCCAGTTGCTGTGAAGCGACCGGCGGTAAATGGTCATGGCCTCTTGTGTCCGTCCGGTCTGTTCGTAAACCTGTCCCAGTTGCGCTAACGCCACGGAATGGTTCGGCTGCGTCAACAGGGCTTGCCTGAGTGCTGCTTCAGCACCGGCCATGTCGCCCGTCTCACGATTCAACCATGCCATTTCGATGTGCGCTTCCGGATTCTGCGGCTGAGTTGCGGCCCAACTGGCAAGCAATCCCGCAGCTTCCGTTTCGCGTCCTTGATCCCTCATCAACATCGCCAAGCCGTGGTAGGTCGGTTGATGCGACGGGTCGATCCGAATTGCCTGCCGATAGATTTGCTCGGCTTCGGCCGATCGCCCCTGCTTATGCAACGACATGGCGAGGTTGTGTCGGTAGTTGGGATTGGTGGGATGATCGGCCACCGCTCGTTGGAAATTCTGTTGAGCCATCGCGTAGTTGCCGGTTTTGTAATACCGGCTTCCGGCTTGGTTCATGGCGCGCCCGTTGAGCGCGTTGCAGCCGCCACAACAGGCGATTGCTGCAAAGCCGAGAAGGGATAATCGAATGGGATTTGCAAATCTCTGCGCGATCGTGCGCATGGCGGGTCGCCTCCGTGCGGGGTCAATAGGCGGTAAGGAAGATTGAGAGTTGGGTCGGGGTCGGGGTCGGGTGCAGACAGGAAACGGCAGAATTGGTTTCCACCGGGAAGTCCCGGCTGCAATCAAGTTTGGGTCAGGATTTGGGGGGTCATTTTGCCTGAGAGGGCGTGAAAGAGGGGCGAACCATACCGACCGGCGGATTCTGCCACAAGAGCAATCAGGCAGAATCTGCCGATATCGGTTCCCAACGTCAAAAAAACGTCCGCAACCCGGCGTGAGCGGAAGTGTAACCGCGCCCGCAAATCCTCGATGAACCTGGATTCGTCGGTTTTCCGCCCCAAGAAGGCAAACGATGTCAGCCCAGGCGCAGCCACGGGAAGAGTTTTCGATGTTGACCAAAGCCCCAACGGGGCGCGCTGATCCATTTCACACCGGAATGACTGCGCGCCCCGTTGGGGCGACAATTGCGACGGCGAATCGATCCCAGAGCGTTACCCTTGTCTGTTGAATGTCATACAAATAGATGGTGAGATACCCTTAACCGTGGGGAAGGCTGCAGAGCGTAGCCCCAAAAACGAGCGATGTTGAAGTGGTTAAGAGCAACCCGTCGCAGAAAGGCATGACCTTGAAACGAAACAACGCATTTGCATTTGCCATCACTCTGGTCGTCGCGTGTACTCTGTTTCCATCTCACCCAACGCACGCGGGCGATGCGGCGAAAGTCATTGATATCGGCTCACGGCGCGAGTTGTTTGTGGATCGGTTTCTTGTTGAGAAACTCAACGACGCGGCGCTGAAGTTGCATGCGCCGCAATTGGCGCCGGCGGTTTCGCCGCCGCGGCCGCATGGGCATTATGCGACGGTGCTACGCGATGGCGGGAAATTTCAGTTTTACTACCGGGGCGACAAAGATCCCAAAGTCACTTGGAAGACGCATGGCATTGAGGCGTATCACGATGGCGAGGTGACATTGTACGCCGAAAGCAACGATGCGATTCACTGGAAAACGCCCAGGCTGGGGCTGTTTGAACATGCCAGTTTTCCGGCGGGCAACATCGTTTCGATGGACGAGTTTCTCGTAAACCATAACTTCACGCCGTTCATCGATACCAAACCAGGTGTGCCGACGACTGAAAGATACAAAGCGCTCGGCGGCCTCGCGTTCCAACCACATCAGAAAGACGTGCGAACCAAACGCGGCCCCGGTGGACTGAAGGCGTTTGTCTCGCCCGATGGGATTCACTGGAAGAAACTGCGCGAAGAAGCGGTGGTGCCGGAAGAGTGGGGCAAGTATTTCGATTCGCAGAACTACGCGTTCTGGTCGCCGTCGGAACAATGTTACGTCTGCTACTTCCGCCGCTTCATCAAAGGGTATCGCGGCATCGCGCACACCACGTCGAAGGACTTTGTAAACTGGACGCAATTCGTCGAAATGCAGGCGAATCTTCCGAACGAGCACCTCTACACGCCCTGCACGCAGCCGTACTATCGCGCGCCGCACATCTACATCGCCCTGCCCACACGCTTCATGGCCAAGCGCGGCGCGGCCACCGACATTCTGTTGATGAGCACCCGCGGCGGCAACCGCTTCGACCGCGAATTCACGCAGTCGTTCATTCGCCCCGGCATTGGCAGTCAGGGTTGGGCGAACCGTGCGAACTACGCCGCCATTGGTATTCATCAAACCAGCCCAGCCGAGATGTCGCTGTTCCTCACTGGCGGCCGACGGTACACCCTGCGAATCGACGGCTTCGTCTCGGTGAATGCCCCCCTGTCGGGCGGAACTCTACTCACCAAGTTGCTGAAGTTCACGGGCGACAAACTCGAAATCAACTACTCAACAAGTGCCGCCGGTCAAGTGTTGGTCGAAGTCCAGGACGCCAACGGTAAACCAATCCCCGGTTTCACTCTCGCCGACTGCAAACCAATCTACGGCGATCACATCGCGCGAACCGTCGAATGGAAAGCCGGAACCGACGTCAGCCGTCTGGCCGGCAAACCGGTCCGACTCCGCTTCGCGATGTCGGACGCCGACCTGTTTTCGCTACGATTTCACAACAAGTGACTTGGGGCAACTTGATGCAGCGTGTCGTTAACTCTCCACCGGGGAACGCGATCCAGAGGAATCGCGTTCCCCGGTAAATTCATTGTCGCGGTGCGAGTGCCTCAGCGGTGAATGGGCGGCTGCGGTACGGAAAAGAACCCGCTGCCGAAACTGCCGCCGCCACCCATACCGCCCCCCGCACCACCAATGCCGCCAAGTCCCATGCCGGTGATTGGTGGCGGATCGCCATTCTCGACGAGACGAATGACCTTGGCAATTTCGTCGTGGGCCTGTCGCGATTGGCGGACGATGATGACGGCCCGTGGAACGACCAGCGAATTTGCTTGCGTCTTGGCTGCCCCGCTGCCTGGAGTCACCACGGTTTGCCCCTTCGAGCCGAGTAGTTCCGGTCCCGATGCGACTTTGAGAATTGTGCCGGGGGATGCCGGTTTTTGCTCGCTCTTCCACGATTCGGGTAGTACCAACTGCGGGAGAAGTTTTTGCAAATCCTCAGCAATGCCATCATACATGCGATAGTATCGCGTCACCACTTCCTTGGGATCGACCACATCGCGATCACGGGGCTTCGAGACGCGCAATGCTTTGCGGTAGGTTTCCAACAGTTCCAGCACTTCGCGCAGACCTCGCTCGGTTTGGCGCACGACCAATGTCCCACTCTTGGCGAACACGGTATCGCCGCCCGTGCCATCAACGTTGGTCCAAGGCCCGCTTGTCTGGTTCATTATCGCGTCGGCCAGCGCGTCCGACTCATCCGAATTGCTGCAGAGATCGCGGACATCGTAGACAGCGGTCTTCATTTGGCTGTCGGCTTTGTCGCGGCTGGTAATCCACAGCACGCCGTCGCGCAGAATCCAAGTCAATCCGTGATCGCTGAGCAGAACTCCCAGCACAGTACTCAGCTTCCGTTCGGTCAACACCAGTGAAACCGGCTCGCGATCGCGGACGCGGACTTCGCGCAGGCTTGGCATATCGAGACGAATATCGGCCCCACTTTTCGCGGCCAGTTCCTCAACGGCGCGGAACAGCGGAACGTCCTGAAACTTGACATCGACGTTCTGCTGCAACTTCTCTCGCAGCAGCATGTGCTGTGGCGGATCGAGGGTGAATGTTTGCCGTCCGTGCCTTCGCAAAGCCGCCAGTAGTCCGGCGATTTCGCGATGCACTTGAACGGTCTGGCGTATGAACTGCACGTCGCCCAGCCACTGCATGTCGCCTCCGGTGCCGTCCACATCCTGCCACGGTCCGGATGTTGCCGTGGAGATCGTGTCATTCAGCGCGTCCAGTTTGTAGCCGGCGTCCAGCAGGTCGGCAACGTTGTACGGCTCGGTCGCCATTCGCGCCGATGCGGATTTCTCGGTGGTGATGTGCAGAATCCTGTCATCGACGTACCATGCCAAACCGAGTGAGCGCAGTCGATTAAGCAACAGATACAGCGGCGCGTCCTGCAGGTGATCGGTGACCGGTTCGCCCAACGGAATTCCCTCTTCCGACAAGGCCGTTTCATCGAACAGCACGGGGATCTTCTGCCGGTCTTCGATCCACTTGCCAATTTCGCGCAGCGACGCTTCGGTGAAATTGACCGACACCGGCGTGGCCAGGTACTTCGGCATCAGCGTCGCCGGATCGACCGTCTTCGGCTCGTCGGCAATCGTCGGCAAATTAGGGACGGACTTCGGCAACGGAGCCTGTACCGGCTGTTCGTCGTCCTGGCCGCGCAACATTTGCGGTTCAAGCAAAGCGAACAACGCAGTCGCGCAGATAATTCTTGAAAGGGATACCCTGGTCATCGCTGTCTCCTGATGCTGAAAAGATTCGCGGAATTACTCTGGGAAAAGAGCTGATGCCCGCCCACTGTCATTCTGGTCTTCAATTGCGCATTTCAGCAAGGCAATTGCGAACGGCCTGGAGAACCTGAAACCAGACTCATTGGATTTGATTGCGGCAGAAAGCAATCTCAGCGCACAAATCTGGTGACTGCGAGCCGTCTGGGCGGGCTGCCGACTTAGAAATCGCCGACGACTTCGCCGCCGGATCGGGTTGCAAGCGCTTGTAACACCGCTCGGCTCATGTTCTCGCCGATGAAGCGGGCGCTGCCGTCGGCCAATGCGATTTGAATGCCGCCTTCGTGGGGGCTGGACATCTGGAAGCGGCGCTCGGCACTGCTCGAACAGCTGGTTTCCGGCGGATTGATTCCGGCCTGTGCGCATTTTGGTGCGGCTTTCCACCAGCGGAGAACGCCACGAGCAAAACCTTGACCACCGCCTCCGCCACCGCCACCGCCGCCACCCCCACCGCCGGAATTGATCGCGCCGCGTGCCCAGCCACCGATTTCAAAGGCGATTTCTCCGGCGGCAATGGTGTTCGAGGTTCCGTCGGTGACGTCGCGAAAACTCGTTGACGAGAGCGGGTACAGCAATCCGTCGTTCGCGCCGGGAATTGTACCGGCGTTTGCCGCGTAATGACTGGGGCCGTAGGCGTTGGAAATCAGGCCGTCTTCGGTGTTTGACGGACAGAGATAGATGGAGAGTTTTTGGATGACGGCTGCTGCGTTGGCGGCGTTGTCGAACCGCACGTTGAAGTCGTATTGATCGTAGAGTGCCTTCTGTTCGACGAACGGCAGGAGCATTGTCTGCCAGGTCGTTAACACATCGCCGGCCGATTTGCTGCCGGTCGTCCCCAGGACTCCGAATGGAAAGACGCTGTGAGTTGATTGGTAATTGTGCAGCGCAAACGCCGCCTGCTTC
Source organism: Planctomycetota bacterium (assembly GCA_963581435.1). Classification (GTDB taxonomy): domain Bacteria; phylum Planctomycetota; class Planctomycetia; order Planctomycetales; family Planctomycetaceae; genus JABISG01. The sequence continues at coordinate 4,274 of CAUZOL010000092.1, read as the reverse complement.
ATGTTGTTCTTGCACGCCGATCGCCGTGCCGCTTCGCGCGCCTGCTGAACGGCGGGTAACAACATCGCGATTACCACGAGCAGTTCAATCAACGTAAACGCCGGTCGTCCGCCTGGCTTGCGGGGTGCTTGAGTCAACGGTCTACCTTCATACAGATCGGTCAATAAGAAATCGGAAGCAACGCGACGGTTCGAGTCGAATGGGCCTAATTATGTAAGCCTGAAGCGCAAGCGAAGGAGCTTGCTGGCATCGCCCTGGAATCATCCTTCGCTTGCGCTTCAGGCTCCTGTGTGCCGTGTGGTGGACAAGGGCAAACAAACCCGGTCCGCCAGCGCAAAGACGGCGAGCAGTGCATCGTACCGTCGATGTGGTGAAAGGCAAGACAGCGGATCGCGGCGAGATGATGCCGCGAGGGGTGCTACGGCAGTCGACAGCAGACGGGACTGCAAGGGGGCGCATTCGATGGAGGGCAACTCGATGCAATTGGCTGCGCGCTCCCGTTGGTATGCGCCGATGGTGCGCTGAGCAGCTTGTCCTGGTCGCCGGAACCGCATTCGGGACACGCGGCCGATTCGCCGTTGCGAATCAACGACTCGAATTGATGGTCACACTGGCAGCAGCGAAATTCAAAAATCGGCATATTCAATATTGTCCAAAATGGCGATCGGGAGCGGATCCCCCGGTGAGCGAATAAAACATAATCGACCGACGCTCATCGTCGGATATTGGCCCCCGGTTGCTCCGGCCTGAATTGTGTTCAGTCCGACCGATCTGCCACACGCCCCGCAACCCGACACCGTCTCCCGGTGCCTGTCGTTCGCCAACTGCTAACGAATCGGCCGACTGCAGTGACTGCAAAATCACGAGATCCGACGGGAGAGGTTGCCCATCCAGACGCTGATTCCGCGGTTGCGGCTCGCTGGTGATCGCGATGACCGCCAAGCAGGCAGCAGCAATCGCGGCAGCCGGAAGCCAGCGATTCAAACGCTCGACTCGATCCGCCTCATCCCGCGATCGCACCGACAAGCGGGCTTCCACGTTCGGCCAGACACTGTCGTGTAGATTATAGGCTGCCGGGGAAGCCGGTTCCTGCAACACCTGCAAACTGCCCATCATGCGGCAACGATATGCCCGGCACTCCGGACAGAGGGCAATGTGACGCTGCAACTGCACGGTCTCACGCTCATCAACGTCGCCGCCAACCCAAAGGGCAATTTCTGATCTGGCCCGCGTGCAATTCATTTGTCACCGTCCGACTTGCCATTTGCCGCTGAACCGGCCGTCCGCTCCATTCGCCGTGTCCACAATGCCTGAAAGCGGTCTCGTGCCTCCGCCAACCGCCAACGAATTGTCGCCTCTTTTCGATCAAGGATCGCTGCAATTTCCGAGGTCGTAAATCCTTCGAGATCTCGCAGCACGAGTACCGAACGATAGTTCTCCGGTATCTGATCAATCACCGCTCGAACTTCCTGGCTGACATCCAACGCGGCGCGGGGATCCACAGCTGCGGGATCGGGCAGTTTATCTCCAGCGTGTTCGCTAAACAGCGACCAGCGAATTCTCCGTTTTTGTTTCCGCAGGAAATCGAGCGTCAGGTTGACGCCGATGCGGAACATCCAGGGGCCAAAACGGCGCGATGCGTCAAACTGGTCGAGCCGCTGAAAAACTCGCAGGAAAGTTTCTTGCGCCAAATCGCGGGCCTGCTCATTATCGTGTACAAACTGTAAGATTACGCGAATCAGGCGTTGTTCGTAACGCAGGACGAGTTCCCCGAACGCATCGCGGTCTCCGCCGCGCGCTTCCTCCACCAAGCGGGCATCGCCAACCCCCGATCCGGGGCGGACATCCGCCGTAAGCGGTTTGTTAATATCTGCTTGCGACTGCATTCGGTTATGTCATCCTGCAGAGATCACATTCACTCTATTATACGCCGAACTAATCTCATCTGTTGGACGGCAGCAAAAATTTCCCGGTTTCGCAATGCGAAGGCGGACCTCCCATTCTACACAAATGGGGGCCAGATTCGCGACTGCATTCTTCGAAAACTCATCTCAAAACGATGCGCCGCTGCGGCTGGGTGACACCGCACAGGCAAGAACACGAAGCGTGAGTCTCGGCAACATCGGTCAATTCTGACTTTCTTGCGTCTTCATATCGAGAGTTGGCTGGACCTTCGGTTGACGACTCCTCAGCGATGGCCATTGCGATCGAACGGCGTCAGCGTCGGGGATTTCTTTTGCTGGATTCGACGCACAATGCTACCATGCCACTACGCGATTTTGACTCTGGGAGGAAAACGACATGCAATCAACTGACGAACAAAAGCCGGTGATCGAAGAACAGTACGATCAAATTCTCAAACTGAAGCGGCGGCTGTTGGTCGCGACGTGTGCGGCGGCCATCTCGACGGCTGCATTCTTTGGGGTTTCGATTCTGTTGGGAGTCACGCATCTGGCGAACGATACGGGGGACCGTGTCGGGCGCGGAGACGTGCAAATGCAGCGGATGGTCGCACAGCAGGCGCAACAGATCGCAAGGCAGCAAACGATGCGTGCAAACCAACTCGCTCGACAGATGGCGGCCCAACAACAAGCCGGCATGGCCCAAGATGGGATGGGGATGATGGGGTCAGCTGGTGCGGCGTCGGGAGGTTTTGGGGCGGGTGCTTTTGGAGCGGGAAGTTCGGCGGCGAGTGACGAGGAACCCGTCGTGGCCCCCGTCCCGCCAAGCGAGTAGCCATCGACAACACCGCTCAGAACAACGCCGCTCAGAACAACTCCTGTACCACACGGCCTTCGGGCAGCATGTTCATCGTGCGTCCGTTCAGAGTTTTCTTCGCTGTCGGATCGAGGCCCAATCAAAGTTCTTTCCGCCGATAGTTGCTAAGTACCAACTCCTCGCCGAAAATGTCTTTGCCCTTATTCTCGGCAACCAATTGCCTGCTTGTGAAACCCAAGGTGGCTCCGAGAGGTAAAAGTGCAAGACAGCTGTCTGCCGTCCGTTTCGCAGCAAAATGGAGAAAACTGCCGATGAAGTCGTTGATTGCGTGTACCGCCTGTTTGTCGATTGCCGTGGTGTTTTGCGTCTGGCAGGCTGCGGCAGAGGATCAGCGCAAGCCGGCGAAGGCGGATCCGTCGGCGACTTCCACCAAGACGAAAGTCAAAGAAAAGAAGACGGTCATCGGCCGCCACGTGCCAAATTTCATTCGGCCTAACTCAGCCGGAAAAATGGTGGCCTTGTCCGATTTCGGCCACGCCAAACTGGTCGTCGTGATTTTCATGGGGACGGAATGCCCGATCGGCAACGCCTACGTTCCCGATCTGGTCGCCCTGCAGCAGCGTTACCCGGACAAGCAGGTGCAAGTCATCGGTATCAACTCCGTGCTGTCCGACTCGGCCGAAACGGTTGCCAGGCACATGAAGGAATTCAAGGTCGACTTTCCGGTGTTGATCGACAACGATCAAATTATCGCCGACCGATTCGGCGCACAGCGCACACCCGAAATCTTCGTACTCGATACCCAACGCAAGATTCGCTATCGCGGCCGCATCGACGATCGCTTCGGTTACATCTACAAACGTGAAGAGTCGAGGCGGCAGGAGCTGGAAGAAGCACTGAAGGAACTGCTCGCAGGGAAAGACGTTTCGATCCCGGAAACCGAACCGGTGGGCTGCCTTATCACTCGCAAGAAACGGCTCGCCGAAACGGGCAAGATCACGTTCGCCAAGCACGTGGCCGGCATCCTTCTCGACCGATGCGCGAATTGCCATCATCCGGGAACGGCGGCTCCCTTTTCACTGCTGAGTTACGAGGACGCTCGAAACTGGTCGGAGATGATTAAGGAAACCATCGTCCAACGCCGCATGCCCCCGTGGAACGCCGACCCGCGATACGGTCACTTCAGCAACGATTTACGGATGACGGACAAAGAGATCGACACCGTGGTCGCCTGGATCGATAACGGCTCGCCGATGGGAGAAAAAAAGGATCTGCCGACGCCGCGTCAATTCGCCGACGGTTGGACCATCGGGACACCCGACCTTGTCATCAAAATGCCGCGCGAGTTCACCGTGCAAGCGACCGGCACCGTCAAGTATCAGTACTTTGTCACACCGACGAACTTCAAGGAAGACATGTGGATCCAAGCCGCAGGGCGGCTCATTGGTTCTGTTTGCCGAGCATGGCGAAGAGTGGTTGGGGATTCCAGCCGTTTTCGCGTAAGGCTGCGGCGAGATTATCAACCTTGCGGCTGCGTAGCCAGTTTATCACCAGAT